>CAKZOX010000070.1 GCA_937138295.1 uncultured Campylobacteraceae bacterium | reverse complement strand
AATGATAATTGTCATAATAAGTTGTTTACTAAACCTTCACTACAATTGTAGTATAAGGATTATAAAGAACATTAGCTCCATTTTGTATCTTTACATTTCTTCTTTGCGTAAAGTCAACCTCATAAGTTCCACCAAAATCACTTGAAAATTTTGCACAAATTTGAGCTGCTTTTTCTATTACACTTTCTGGAATTGTTTTTTTACTGTTTTGAACAATCACATGGCTTGATGGTCGATCTTTTAAATGAAACCAAAAATCACTTGCTTTACTGTTTTGAAGTAAATAGATATTTTCCCTTTCACTTGTTCCTAACATGATTTTATAGCCTTCAAAAAAGAAACTTTCATAGGGTTGAGCTTTTTTTACCTTTGCTTGATTTTTCTCTTTTTTTGGATATAAAAATTCACATTCACTTGCACTTTTAGATTCATTTAGATTTTGAATAAGTCTATTTAAAAAATGTAATTTCTCTTCAAGATTATCTTTTTCAATAGATACACTTGTGGCTTTTGTTTTAGCTTTTTTTGCTTTTTTAAACAAGTCATTTGAATACTGAGTGATACTTGAACAATTTTCAATATCTATTTCTATTTCATTACCACTATAATCATAAGTTTTAAAAGACTTTTGATAAGGCTTTATATTATGAATATTCATTAAAATTAAATTTGCTTTTTCATAAAGCTCATTTGATAATACTTCTAGTTCCTCTTTTTTTGGTAAAGATTTTATAGTTTTCTCAAGTTTTTTAGCTTTTTTCTGTACTTGCTGAATCTTTTGTTTCTTTAGATTTTCTAAGTTTTTTTGTTGAAGATTTTCATAAACTTCAAACAAATAACTCTCAATATCTTCAACATTTTCTTCTTTGAAAACTATATCTTTTTTAGGTATTTCATCAAGTTTTGAACCAACCTTTACAACTCTACTTGAAGAAAACTCATCAATATGTCTTAAAGCCTCTAAAACTACTCTGTTTTCATCTAATATTACTATGTTTGTATATTTACCTGTAAATTCTAATTGTAAGATTGTAATCAAACTTTTATATGAAGATGAAGAATTTACTTTTATATTTATGATTTTATCATCATTATAAATTTCTACATTCTCAACTTTTGCATTATTAAATCTCTTTTGAAGTACAACATCAAAGGGAGCATTAAAATCTTTTTTAGCTTTTAATATCTCTTTTGATTTAAAAGCTATACTATTTCCCCTCGTCATATCAAAGTATATTATATTTCTATCATTAAATTCAATTATAATTGTATTGTTGTCAATTCTCTTACAAAGCCTTATTTTATGGCTATTAGATGATAAATATTTCACTATTTCTTTTAGAAGAAAGTATCTCATTGTATTTTCACTTTTATTGATTTATAAGTTTTATTTTTAGTTATTTGGCTATAATCATATCTAAATAACTATTACTAGGAGTTAAGAAGTGAAATTATTAAAAATTATTGCAGCAGCATCATTAGTTTTAAGTATGTCAACTGTATCTTTATCAGCAGACGTAGTTAAGGGACAAAAATTATTTGTTAAGAAATTAAAAGACAAATGTGGAATGACTGGTGATAAATTTGCAGCTAAACATTCTATGGATGAATGGGAAGAAATCATGGAAAATGGTGAATTTATGGATGAGATTAAAAGAATCTGTCCAAGTGTTCAAGATGGAGATGTAAAAGAATCGTGGATTCCACATATTTATGATTTCTCATATGAATACGCAAATGACTCAGGAAACGTTCCTTCTTGTTAATCTTTATTTAAAAGGTAATCCTAGAATTACCTTTTAAACTAACAAATTAAACTAACAATGATATTTAAATTAAATATCTTCGTTAGCTGTAACCTCACATTTTGTACCTTTACAATTTACAACTGCATCAAAATATAAAACATTTTTAACACCCATTTGTCTAATAACTTGAGTAGCTTCTAAAGACTGCATTCCTGTATTACAATATAATACATTTAACTTATCTTTTGCTAATTTTGATGTATCAATAGTTTGTTTTTCAGCATCCCATCTAACATTAATAGCACCTTCTAAGTGTCCTTCATCAAATTGTTCTTTTTTTCTAATATCAATTAATTGAATATTTTTAGGTAATTCTTTTGTAACAACACTTGCAAACCAAAATTGGTCAATCATAGTATCTTCTTTACCTAAATAAATTTTAGCGTTTGCAATTGAAGCTGGTTTTGTTGGTTTATATGGACCTTTTTTAACATTTGCATCTTTTCTAAGAAGTCCCATTTGAGGCATATCTTCTTTTTTCCATTGAGGATAACCATCAACATAAATCATAACTTTTTGATAACCTAATTCTACAAGTTTATCAGCTAACTTATGAGATAAATCACATTTTTTTCCATTACAGAAAGTAACAATTTTTGCTTTTTTATTTGCAGGCAAAAACTTTTTCATTCTATTGAATTTCTTATATGGAATATTTATAGCACCTAATATAGTACCTTTTTTGTAAAGTTTTTCTGGTCTTGCATCAATAAATAATGCACTTTTAGCTTGGAACATACCCTTAGCTTTCTTAAACTCTATTTCTGTTGCTTTATCAGCAGCGTAACTTATACCAATTAGTAAAGACAAACTAATTAATACTTTTAATATGTATTTCATGGAACTCCTTTTATGTTATTAATAATATTTTACTATACTTTCAATAAATATAATATTTAATTAATAAAAAAAGATAAGTGCAGGTTATATCTATACAATATTACTATTGTTATAGTTTAAAATAGTTTTTTCAGCGATTTCTATCATTTGAATATTTATTTTCTTAAATTTATCATTTTTCATATTTACAAGTAACTTATCATATACATTATAATAAGGATAAATTAAAAAATATATGTACTCTTTAGATTTCGATTCTTTTTCTAACTCTTTAAACCAAACAGCTAACATTGAAAAATATAGCATTGAAGGATTAAATTCTTGGTTTTCATTTAGATTTTTTGTAAGAATACTATTTAAATTGTCGTAAGCTTTTAAAATAGCTTTAGGTCTGTAATGAGTTCTATTTTGTAGATAATATTCATTTGAGAAACAAACACCGTTGATGTTTTTTAGCATATCTTCACTAATTTTATCAAACTCTTTAATTAAATTTTCATCTACACCAAAATCTATTTCATCTTGTGTATTATGATAAGAATTAATTAAATCTCTACAAAACAATAATAAAGCTTCTGTTTTTATCTTAGAAATATTTAATATCATAGGTATATTGTAACTAAATTTTTTTATTTTTCAAACAATCATTATAACTTTAAGATTGATTGTAGTAAAATTTAGGCATTTTAAATTTAAATTAGATTTTATAAAGGAAATCATTGGAACTTATTGGAAAATTAATCGATGGTCAAATCTATGACCTTCAGACTGCTGAATCTTTAAATATTGATGGTGAGGATATCAAAGCTGATAATTCACCTGAATCTTTAGAGATTTTAAGACACTCATGTGCTCATATGATGGCACAAGCTATCAAAGAGTTATACCCAGAAGCAAAATTCTTCGTAGGACCTGTTGTAACAGAAGGTTTTTACTATGACTTTAAAGTAGATACCAAAATTTCAGATGAAGATTTACCAGCAATTGAAAAAAAGATGAAAGAAATTGCTAATAGAAAACTTCCTATTGAAAGATATGAATCAAACAGAGAAGAGATCTTAAATAAATTTGCTAATGATGAATTAAAACAAGCTGTATTATCAAAAATCACAGATGAAACTTTGACATTATACAAACAAGGTGACTTTGAAGATTTATGTAGAGGGCCTCACTTACCTAATACAAGAATGATTAGAGCATTTAAACTAACTAGAACTGCAGGTGCATATCTAGGTGGTGATGAAGAAAATGAAATGATCACTAGAATTTATGGTATTGCTTTCTTTGATAAAAAAGATTTAAATGACTACGTTAGAATGCTTGAAGAAGCAAAGAAAAGAGATCATAGAAAATTAGGTAATGAATTAGAACTATTTGCATTCAGTGAAGAAGTTGGTGCAGGGTTACCACTATGGTTACCAAATGGTGCAAGACTTAGATCAAAATTAGAACATATCTTATATAAAGCACATAGAATTAGAGGATACGAACCAGTAAGAGGTCCTGAAATGCTTAAATCTGATATGTGGAAGATTTCTGGACACTATCAAAACTACAAAGAAAACATGTACTTTACAAATATTGATGAACAAGAATACGGTATTAAACCTATGAACTGTGTTGGTCATATTCAAATATTTAAAAATGACATTGTTTCTTATAAAGATTTACCTTTAAAACTTTTTGAATACGGTGTAGTTCACAGACATGAAATGACTGGAGCAATGCACGGTTTATTTAGAGTTAGAGAATTTACACAAGATGATGCGCATATTTTCTGTATGCAATCACAAGTAAAAGATGTTATTATAGATGTACTTGAGTTTGTAGATTCATTAATGAAATTATTTGATTTCAAATATGAAATGGAAGTTTCAACAAAACCTAAAAAAGCTATTGGTGATGATGAATTCTGGGAAAAAACTACAAAAGGTATTATGGATGCCTTAGATGAAAACAACCTACCTTATGGAATTGATGAAGGTGGTGGTGCATTCTATGGTCCAAAAATTGATATCAAGATTACAGATGCTATTGGTAGAAAATGGCAGTGTGGTACAGTTCAAGTAGATATGAATTTACCTGAAAGATTTAATGTTGAGTTCATTAACGATGAAGGTCACAAAGACCAACCAGTAATGATTCATAGAGCAATTTTAGGTTCATTTGAAAGATTTATTGGTATCTTAACTGAGCACTGTGCTGGTGAATTTCCATTTGCTATTGCACCAACTCAAGTTATTTTTGTTCCTATTGCAGATGATCATATTGATTACTGTAAGCAGTTACAAAGAGAACTTATTGAAAATGACATGGATTCAAAAATCTATAGCATGAATGAATCATTAAACAAAAGAATCAGAATGGCTGAAAAACAAAGAGTGCCTATGATTGTTGTTGTAGGTGATGAAGAAGTAGCAAACAAAACTGTTGCATTAAGAGATAGAAGAAATAGAGAACAGTCAAATATGACAAAAGATGAATTTATCAATATGTTAAATGACTTAAAAAACGGGAGCAAAATTTGAGTAAACAAAATAAAAAAGGTAATGATGTAATCATGAATGAAATGATTACAGCATCAGAATTAAGATGTATGGGTGCTGATGGTAGCCAATTAGGTATTATTTCAACAAGAGATGCTATGAACTTAGCAGATGAAGAAGGTTTAGACTTAGTTTTAGTTGCACCAGATGGAAAACCACCTGTTGCGAAAATCATGGATTATGGTAAGTTTAAATATCAACAAGAGAAAAAACAAAAAGAAGCTAGAAAAAAACAAAAAGTTATTGTTGTAAAAGAAGTAAAATTCTCAGTAAAAATTGCTGAAAATGACATCAACTATAAAGTTAAACATGCAATTGAATTCCTACAAAAAGGATATCATGTAAAATGTAGAGTATTCTTAAAAGGTAGAGAAATGGCTCACCCTGAAGCTGGAGCTGATGTACTTGAAAGAGTATGGCCAATGCTAGAAGAATATGCAAACAGAGACGGAGCACCTAAACAAGAAGGTAGATTCGTTAATATGATGGTAACACCTAAAAACAGCTAATTACATCTATTTTTACTTAAATAAAGAAGAGTTTTTACTCTTCTTTGCTCAGTTAATTACACTAAAATTCTAAATATTTTACACACTTAAAATTTTATTAATCTTTTTTTCAGTATAATAGCAAACTTTTTCAAAAAATTGAAAATGCAAATTTAATAGGAGGATTCGTTTCATGCCAAAAATGAAAAGTAACAGCGGAGCTTTAAAAAGATTTAAAGTGAAGAAAAACGGTTCTATTAAAAGAGGATCTGCTTTTAGAAGTCACATTTTAACTAAAATGTCTCAAAAAAGAAAAAGAGCCTTAAGAGGACCACAAACTGTTCATAGTACAGACGTTAATAGCGTAAAAGCTATGTTATGCCAAGCGTAATTTAAACTTATAAAAAATTACATAGTCCCTCCACAATATAGTGGACAAGTTCAACTTAAAGTTGACACCTTATAAAAAACATATAAGAGTAAAGAAAGGAAATATACATGCCTAGAGTAAAAACTGGTGTAGTAAGAAGAAGAAGACATAAGAAAGTTTTAAAAGCTGCTAGAGGATTTTATAGCGGTAGAAGTAAACACTTTAGAAAAGCTAAAGAACAATTAGAAAGATCTTTAGTATATGCTTATAGAGATAGAAGACAAAAGAAAAGAGATATCAGAAAGTTATGGATTGTTAGAATCAATGCAGCTTGTAGATTAAATGATATCAACTATTCAAGATTCATGAACGGTATGAAATTAGCTGGAATTGAATTAGATAGAAAAATCTTAGCTGATATGGCTATGAACGATTCAGCTGCATTTGCTTCAATTGTAGCTAAAGCTAAAGCAGCTTTAAACTAATTTAAATTTGCAAACAATTAAAAAGGGAGATGTTTTTACATCTCCCTTTTTTTATGTCTAAAAATAAGTCTGAATATCAATCTTGGTATAAGTAAAACAATATAAGCAATTGCTGTAAATACAAATGGATGATAAACACCCAATCCATAAGCACCTGAACTACTTAAATTTTCAAAGTGAGATATTGGATCAAGCATCCAACTTTCATAATGCATTCCTAATGATAAAATCACTAGTAAGATTATGAAAATTAGAATCTCTTTCATAGTTTTATGCTCTACCTGATAACATTCCGTATTGAGTCATAGGTTTAAGTAAATATACTTTTAGTAACCACCATATATATCTTTCTTGTGTCGGATCAAGTGGGAATGATGGAGCTGGTTTTGCTGACCAATTAAATTCAGCTAACATAACTGTACCAATTCCTGTAATTAATGGACAAACAGTATATCCATCAAATTGGGCTTTTGGTTTTTTACCTTCCATAACAGCTACTAAGTTATCAACAACAACTTTATATTGTTTTCTAACTGTTCCACCTGTTTTTCCCATTTTAACAGCAGCTATATCACCTAAAGAAAAAACATTTTTATATTTAACATGTTGTAGTGTTTTTTGATTTACAGGAACCCAACCTTTTTTTGAACCAATTGCAGATTTTCCAATTGCATCTGGTGCTTTCATTGGCGGTGTAATGTGAATAAAATCGAAATCAAACGTAACTTCTTCATTCTTTTTAATTACTTCATACTCTTCAAGGTCTTCATCCCATTCACCTTTTTCAGTCCAAGTTTTATTAAATGTCGCAATTTTGCCATTTAAATCAACACCAACTAAATTATGTGCGAAATGAGTTTTAAAGTTTCTTACTTTAAATTGTTCTTCAATAGCATCTGCATACTCTTTAACACCAAAATACTTAGATGAATCATCAAAGTAATGTAACTCAACATTATCTTTTACTCCAGCTTCTTCAAGTTTAGAGTTTACTAAATACATGATTTTTTTAGGAGCTCCACCACATTTGATTGGTGTATTTGGATCTGTAAATAAAGCTTTTAATTTTTTTCCAGATTTTGCTTTTTCAATAAGCTTTTCTAATTGTTCAAATGTTTGAGTAGCTGAATCAATATTAAAAATTGAAGTTGCACCTGAATCACCAAAAGTATCTACAATTTTTGAACCATCAACAGAACTATATGTTTCTCCAATAGCTTCTAAACCTTTGATTCTTCCATAATCTAAAGTAGTTCCTGCACATACAATTAAGTAATCATATGTTAATTTTTTTCCAGAAGTTAAAATTACACTATTTTCTTCTGGATTAAATTGAGCAGCACTATCTAATATCATCTTAGTACCTGCTGGTAAAAAATCTTTTGTATTATAATCTACATCTTCTTTTGTATAAACTCCAGCTCCCATTAATGTATATCCTGGTTGATAACATACAGATTTTGGATTTGGTTCAACAATTGTAATATCAGGATTACTAAGTGTATTTGTTAATCTTGCAGCAGTTGAAACACCTGCTAATCCACCACCAATAATTAGTATCTTACCTTTAGCTTCACTTGCTTTTACTTCATTTGCTTGAGCTTGTGTTCCACCCATAACAGCTGCAGCTGAACTTAATCCTGCAAGTTTTAAAGCATCTCTTCTTGAGATACCTACTTTTTTTACCTCTTTATCAATAAGTTCTAGTGCTTCGTCTAACTCATTTTTTGACATTTTTAGTCCTTAGATTAAATATTTTATAGCAATAGGATAGCATATTATGAATAATATGAAACTAAAATAAAAGTAAAAGTAATGAAAAAAAGATAAGTTTGAGTTATAATTATATAAAATATTATTAATTTGGAAGAGTGATAAAATAGGAGTTAAAGACTCCTATTTTAATTTTTATAAACCTCTTGGGTCAGTAATATAACCAGAAATTGCAGAAGCTGCAGCAACAGCTGAATTAGCTAAATAGATTTTAGAACTTCTAGAACCCATTCTACCAACAAAGTTTCTGTTTGTTGTAGAAATACAAACTTCATCATCTCCTAAAATTCCCATATATCCACCAAGACAAGCTCCACAAGTTGGATTTGAAACAACTCCACCTGCATCTACTAACTTATCAATATATCCAAGTTTTGTAGCATCTCTTAAGATTTTTTGAGTACCAGGAGTTAGAATAAGCCTAACATGTCTAGCTACTTTTTTACCGTCTAAAATTTCTGCTGCCATTTTAAAGTCAGATAATCTACCATTAGTACAAGAACCAATAAATACTTGATCAACTCTAATTTCATCAGATACAGCTTGAGAAACTGAATGACCATTTGAAGGTAAAAATGGATATGCAATTACAGGCTCTAATTTATCAGTATCTATTTCAATAACTTGACAGAAATTTGCGTCTTCATCACTGTAATGAATTTTTGGTTCAGCTCTTAATCCACCATTATTTTCAGAAACTTCATTTAAAAATGCTTCAGTTACTTCATCATAAGCAACAATACCATTTTTAGCACCAGCTTCAATTGCCATATTACATAAAGAGAATCTATCATCCATAGATAGGTACTGAATAGCTTCACCTGTGAATTCTAAAGCTTTATATAAAGCTCCATCAACACCTAAAATTCTAATGATTTCTAAGATTAAATCTTTACCTGTTACATGTTCTGCTGGCTTACCGTTGAATACTACTTTAATAGTTTCAGGAACTTTAAACCAGTTTCCACCTGTGATCATACCAAATGAAATATCTGTACTACCCATACCTGTTGAAAATGCACCTAATCCACCGTGTGTACATGTATGTGAATCAGCTCCAATAATAACATCACCTGGTAATACTAAACCTTTCTCAGGTAATAATGCATGCTCAATTCCCATATCTTTTTCATCAAAGAAATATTTTAAATCATGTTTCATTGCAAAATCTCTTGAGATTTTAGCTTGGTTAGCTGATGCAATATCTTTTGCTGGAATAAAGTGATCTAAAACAATCGCAAACCCTTCTGGATTTGCTAATTTTTCTCTACCGCTTTCTTCAAAAGCTCTAATAGAAATAGGAGTTGTAATATCATTTCCAATTACCATATCAATTGGACTTCTTACAATTTCTCCCGCATAAACTTCATGTCCTACGTGTTCACTAAAGATTTTTTCTGTAATAGTTTGACCCATATTTTTATTCTTCCTATATTTATTTTTCTATAATTTTTGTTGATTATATCCAAAAATCATTTAAAAGCTTTAAACAGCTTTTTTACCAAAGAATTGCTTGAAAAGTATCAAAGCAACTGCTATGTTTATTAACACATCTGCTATATTAAATATTGCAAATTCAA
This sequence comes from uncultured Campylobacteraceae bacterium, assembly GCA_937138295.1. Taxonomy (GTDB): domain Bacteria; phylum Campylobacterota; class Campylobacteria; order Campylobacterales; family Arcobacteraceae; genus JALRJW01. The sequence continues at coordinate 11,264 of CAKZOX010000070.1, read as the reverse complement.
ATCCATAGTGCCAATAAAAATAATCAACAACAGCACCATAAGTAAATCTATCTAATATATTTGATAAAGCACCTACATATAATAATGTTGAAGCTAACCAATAATCATAAAAAACCTCTTTATTTTTTAGTAAATATATAGTTGCAGCTACTATTATTCCTAATTGTATATACTTTAAATAACCATCTAAAAATTCAAACATTGAAAATGCAACACCATAATTATAAGCAAGTTTCAAACTCATATAAGGACCGTCTACATCCCAAGATAAGTTAGCAAAACCATATTTTATAAACTGGTCTAATGCAAATAGTAATACAAATACAAATATTGATAGTTTTAATTTAGTTTTCAAAAAGCACCTTATTTTACAGTGCTTTTTTAAAGAATGAAATCAACTCATCCATACTTTTAGAAACTTCTTTTTGATCTTTACCTTCTAAAAGTAATCTTATTTTATTTTCAGTTCCTGAGTATCTAATTAAATCTCTGATGCCTTTTTTTCTAATAGCAATTAATAATTCTTCTAAACCATCAATTTGCTCTAAAGGTTTTTTCTCACTTACATTCATATTATGTAAAATTTGTGGATATAAATCAAATGGATTTAAAATTTGACTTGCTTTTTTACCTGATTTAATTATTAAAGCTAATACTTGTAAGGCAGATGCTAATCCATCACCTGTTTTAGCAGCATCTGCAAAAATGATATGACCACTTTGCTCTCCACCAAAATTAATACCCTTTTCTTTCATTAATTCTAATACATATTTATCACCAACATTTGATCTATATAATGTAATACCGCAATCAGCTAAGTAATCTTCTAAACCTTTATTAGACATAACAGTTGCCACACAACCATTACCTTTTAATAAATTTTCATTTGCAAGATGTTTACATAATGCTCCAATTAGTTTATCACCATCAACAACATCACCATTTTCATCAACAACTACTAATCTATCAGCATCACCATCTAAAGCTAATCCAATATCTGCTCTATATTCTTGAACAATTTTACCAATATTATTTGGATGAGTGGCTCCACAATTATCATTTATATTGTAACCATTTGGTTTATTGTGTAGTGTAATAACTTCAGCACCTAACTCTTCTAAAATTGTAGGGGCAACTTTATAAGCAGCACCATTTGCACAATCAAGAACAATTCTTAAACCTTGAAGTGTTAAATCATTTGGAAAAGAACTTTTTATAGATACAATATATCTTCCTATAACATCATCAATTCTTTTAGCAGAACCTATTTCTTTTCCTGTTACTTGACTATCTCTTCTTAACTCATTATCTGAATAAATTCTTTCAATTTCTGCTTCTGCATCTGTACTTAACTTATTTCCATGATTATCAAAAAACTTTATTCCATTATCTTCAAAAGGATTGTGAGAAGCACTAATCATAATTCCTGCATCACATCTCATAGATTCAGTTAAATATGCAACAGCAGGAGTAGGCATAGGACCTATTTGTATTACATCATAACCAATTGCTGTTAGTCCCGATACTAAAGCATTTTCAATCATATAACCACTTCTTCTTGTATCTTTACCTACTAATATTTTTTTTGTTGTAGAATTCTTTTTAAAGTATATTCCTGCAGCTTTTGCAAGCTTTAATACAGTAATTGCATCTAAAAATTCACCAGCCTTACCTCTTACACCGTCAGTACCGAATAGTTTCATTAAATTTTCCTAAAATTAAACTCTTTTTAAGTTCTTTTGGATAATATTCTACCCTTAAAAATTTTATAAAGAGGTTAAAATAAAATGGCAAACCACAAATCTTGTGAAAAAAGAGTTAGACAAACTAAGGTTAAAACTGAGAGAAACAGATTCTACAAAACTAGAATTAAAAATGTTATCAAAGATGTATTATCAGCGGTAGAAGGTGCAGATAAAGAAAAAGCAACAGTAGCTATGAAAACTGCAAACAAATATATCCACCACTGTGTTGCTAAAGGTATCTTAAAAAAAGGTAATGCAGCAAGAAAAGTATCTAGATTACAAACTAAAGTGAATGCTATCTAATTATATTAGATAAGAAAAGATATAAATGTTAAAAGACAAATTACAATCGTTTATCAATAGATATGAAGAGATAAACAACCTACTAATATCACCAGATATTACTAGTGATATTAAAAGAATGACTGATTTATCTAAAGAACAGTCATCAATTGAACCAATTGTTACAAAAGCTAAAGAGTATAATCAAGTATGCGATGATATTGAAGAAAATAAAATGCTACTTGATGATGACGAATTAGGTGAATTAGCAAAAGAAGAATTAAAAACATTAGAGCAACAAAAACCAGAACTTGAAGAAGACATAAGAGTACTTATGATTCCTAAAGATCCAAATGATGATAAAAACATCTATTTAGAACTTAGAGCAGGAACTGGTGGAGATGAAGCTGCACTATTTGTTGGAGATTTATATAGAGCTTACCTAAGATATGCAGAAAATAATGGTTGGAAAGTTGAAATGATGAACTCAAGTGAGAGTGAATCAGGTGGTTTCAAAGAGATTGTAATTTTAGTTAAGGGTGATCATGTATTCTCAAAACTTAAGTTTGAGGGTGGAACTCATAGAGTTCAAAGAGTACCTGCAACAGAATCACAAGGAAGAGTACATACATCAGCTATTACAGTAGCCGTAATGCCAGAAGTTGATGACGTAGATGTACAAATTGATCCAAATGATTTAAAAATTGATGTGATGAGAGCAAGTGGTAATGGTGGACAATCTGTTAATACAACAGACTCAGCTGTAAGAATTACTCACATTCCTACAGGACTTGTTGTAACTAACCAAGACCAAAAATCTCAACACAAAAATAAAGACAAAGCACTAAAAGTTTTAAAAGCTAGACTTTTTGATATTCAGATGCAAGAAAAAATGGAATCTGAAGGTGCTTCAAGAAAAGAGCAAGTTGGTAGTGGTGATAGAAGTGGAAGAATTAGAACATATAATTATCCACAAGGTAGAATCACAGACCACAGAATCAATCTTACACTGTATAGACTTGATGCAATTATGAATGATGGATTGTTTGATGAAGTAATTGATCCTCTTATTGCTGATCATCAAGCAAAACTTATTGAAGCTAATGGACTGTAATAGTTCATTGCTTTGATTATGATTGAATTAAATAAAACTTACTTACACTACAAAACCCAAGCAACATACTTAACTATAAACTTTTGTAAAATTCAAGAAAATGACACTTGGATAGATGCAATAATATACAAACCTTTAAATCATGCAGATAAATGTGAAGATTTATTTGTAAGAACTCAAAAAGAATTCCTAGAAAAGTTCAAAATACAAAAGTAACCAATCTGTAATCAACTACTATTATACTTTCACCATATTAAATTTATGGAGAGTAAAATGACATTTACAAAATCATTAATCGCATTAGGTGCAAGTGCTTTATTAGCAACTTCTTTATCTGCAAGAGACCAAGTTAAAATTGTTGGTTCTTCAACTGTTTATCCATTTTCATCAGCTGTGGCTGAAGAGTTAGGTGCAATTTCAAATTACCCTACTCCTGTTGTTGAATCAACTGGTTCAGGTGGTGGTATGAAATTATTTTGTGCTGGAAATGGATTAAACACTCCAGATATCACTAATGCTTCAAGAAGAATGAAAGCTAAAGAATTCAAAATGTGTCAAGAAAACGGTGTAACAAATATCACTGAAGCTGTAATTGGTTATGATGGAATTGCATTCGCTCAATCTAACTCAAATAATTCTTTTGATATTTCTAAAAAGAACTTAGCTTTAGCAGTTGCTAAAGAAGTACCTTCTAAAGATGGTAAATCATTAATTCCTAATCCATACAAAAAATGGTCTGATATTGATTCATCATTACCAAATAGAGAAATTATTGTTTATGGACCACCTAAATCTTCAGGAACTAGAGATGCATTCGAAGAATTAGTTTTACAATCAACTTTCAAAAAAATGTCTGTATATACAGACCTTTACAAAGCTGATAAAAAAGCAAACAAAAAATATAAAAAATATTCTGTAATCAGAACAGATGGTGCATATGTAGAATCAGGTGAAAATGATAACTTAATCGTTCAAAAACTTGATAAAAACAGAGCTGCATTTGGTGTATTTGGTTTTTCTTTCTTAGTTGAAAATCAAGATAAATTAGAAGGTGCTACAATCAATGGTGTTAAACCAACTCCAGAGAATATCTCTTCTTCAGCTTACCCTGTTTCAAGATCATTATTCTTCTATGTAAAAAATTCTCATGAAGAAAAAGTACCTGCAATTAAAGATTATGTATCTTTATTTATGTCAGAAAATATGATTGGACCTGATGGAATCTTAGGTGAAATCGGTTTAATTGCATTACCAGATGCTCAAAGAGAAGCTATTAGATCTTCAGTATCTAAAAGAGAAAAATTAACTTTAGACGCTTTAGGTAAGCACTAATTTAACTTTTAAAAAGAGAGTTTTTACTCTCTTTTTATCTTATATAAACCTCAATAAAACAAGACTCTTAAAATAGAGATTTATCTGTTTTACGCGAACAAAGAGATAAATTTCTATCTTAGAAGTTACCTACAAACAATACTTTCAATCCCTTGTAACTTTTCTGTAATCAAACAAATATAAAATTCTACAAATTTAAGAAGAAGGTTATTACTTGGAAGATTTAAATTCAAGCAAAAAAAGAAGAGAGCTTAATGAAAAACTTATCAAGCTTGCATTAATTACTGCTGCTACAATTTCAATACTAACTACTTTTGGTATCTTGTTTTCTATACTTTTTGAAGCTATTTCATTTTTTGAACTAAGAAGCTTTTGGTATTTTATAACTGGTACTGAATGGACTCCTGGTGTTGTAGGAAGTAAATTTGGAGCTGTTCCAATTTTTGCAGGTACATTTGTAATTACAATCATAGCTTTATTAGTTGCCATTCCAATAGGTTTAGGAAGTGCGATTTACATGAGTGAATATGCTTCTAGTACTACTAGAGATTATTTAAAACCTATTTTAGAAGTATTAGCTGGTATTCCAACAGTTGTATATGGGTTCTTTGCAGCGATTACAGTTGCACCACTTGTTGTAAAAATTGCTAACTCAGTTGGATTAGATGCCACTTTTAACTCAGCGCTTGCATCTGGAGTTGTGATGGGAATTATGATTATTCCTGTTATATCTTCTTTATCTGATGATGTAATTAGATCAGTTCCTGACTCACAAAGAAAGGCAGCATTAGGACTTGGATTAACTCAAGGTGAATGTATTAGAGATGTAGTTTTACCATCTGCTATGCCTGGTATTATTTCAGCTTCACTATTGGGATTATCAAAAGCATTAGGTGAAACTATGATTGTTGTAATGGCGGCAGGTTTAAGACCAAATCTTTCATGGAATCCCCTTGAAGATATGACAACTGTTACAGTTACAATTGTAAATTCACTTGTTGGAGATTTTGAATTTAACTCTCCTGAAACATTAAGTGCCTTTGCATTAGGACTAATTCTATTCGTTGTGACTTTAGTTTTAAATATGATTTCATTAAAACTAATTAGAAAATTCAAAGAAAAATATAAAGTGAATACATTATGATGACAAAAAAAGACAAAAAGAAATTAAAAGAAAATCCATTTTATGATCCAACATTAAATAAAAGACATAGAAAGTCAAAAAGATTTAAAAAGTTTACATTAACTTCATTAATCTTTTCAATTGCTTTTTTGGCATTTTTCTTATTTGATATTGTAACTAAATCAATTCCTGCATTTAGTATTACTTATATTAAAACAGATGTTGTTATAAATGACAAGACAATTGGAGCTTATCATAAAGCTGTAGATAGAAAAATTAGAAAACTAGTTTCAAGAGCTTGGTTAAGAGATATTAGACAATTAGTTAAAGAAAACCCAGCTTTAATGAATACTACACAAAGTATGTGGGTTTTAGCAGATGACCAAGTTGATCAATATTTAAAAGGTCATCATAATACTTTAAAACCAAAACAAATTGTTCAAGTTGAAGAATTAAAAAAAGCAGGTATGATTGAAAAAAGATTTAATACAATCTTCTTTACAAGGGGTGATTCAAAAATTCCTGAATATGCTGGACTATGGTCAGCTGTTGTTGGTTCTGTATTTACATTAATTATTACAATGGTTGTTGCATTCCCTATTGGGGTTATGACAGCAATTTATTTAGAAGAGTTTGCAGAAGATAATAAGTTTACAAGATTTATTGAAATAAATATCAATAACTTAGCTGCTATTCCTTCAATTTTATTTGGTTTATTAGGTTTAGCAATATTTATTAATTTATTTGGAATGCCAAGAAGTTCACCTTTAGTTGGTGGTTTAACTTTAGCACTTATGACTTTACCAATTATTATTGTAAGTTCAAGGGCTGCTTTAAGAGCTGTTCCTGATAGTATTAGACAAGCTGGATATGGATTAGGTTTAAATAAGATTCAAGTTACAAGAGATCATGTTTTACCTTTAGCATTCCCTGGAATTTTAACAGGTTCTATTATTGGTTTAGCACAAGCAATGGGTGAAACAGCACCATTAATTATCATAGGTATGATTGCATTTATACCAGATGCACCATCAATGGTAACTCAAGCAGCAACTGTAATGCCAGCACAGTTATTTACATGGGCTGGTATGCCTGAAAAAATGTATATTGAAAAAACAGCTGCTGGTATTGTTGTGTTGTTAAGTATTTTAATTTCATTAAATGCATTAGCAATATATTTAAGAAAAAAATTCGAAGTTAAGTGGTAATAAGGATAAATAAATGTCAAAAGAAAATAAAGTAAAAATCAAAGTTGATGAATTAAATCTATGGTATGGAGATAACCATGCCTTACATAATATTAGTTTAGATATTTATGAAAATCAAATCACAGCTTTAATTGGACCATCTGGATGTGGTAAGTCTACATTTTTAAGATGTCTAAATAGAATGAATGACTTAATTTCATCTGTAAAAATAGATGGACAAACTGTAATTGATAATAAAAATATTTATGATAAAGATGTTGATGAAGTTAGTGTTAGAAAGAAAATTGGTATGGTATTTCAACAACCAAACCCATTCCCAAAATCAATTTATGAAAATGTTGCTTATGCTCCATTAAAACATGGAATTGTTAGAAAAGGTAAAGCTTGTGATGAACTTGTAGAGTCTTCACTTAAAAAAGCAGGTCTATGGGAAGAAGTTAAAGATAAACTGGAAACTCCAGGAACTTCACTATCAGGTGGTCAACAACAAAGATTATGTATAGCTAGAACTATAGCTGTTAAACCAAAAGTAATTTTAATGGATGAACCAACATCAGCACTTGATCCAATTAGTACTGAAAAAATTGAAGCTTTAATGCTTGAATTAAAAAAAGATTACACAATCATAACTGTAACACACAATATGCAACAAGCAGCTAGAGTTGCTGATTATACAGCATTCTTTCACTTAGGAAAGTTAATAGAGTACGATAAAACAGATACGATTTTTGTAAATCCATCAAATAAAAAAACAGAAGATTATATTACAGGAAGGTTTGGATAATGTTACCTACATACGAGTTAAAAAAAGAGAATATCGTAAAAGATATTATTGAAATTGGTGAAGATATTTTAACGGCGTTAGAAAACTCTTACGATGCAATTAAAAGTAATGAAATTTCTCAATTATCAAAGAGTAAAGTTTCTGTTAAAAAGATTGAAGAAAAAGCAAATAATATTGATAATGCAGTTGTTAAGCTTTTAGCTTTATACTCACCTGAGGCAAAGGATTTAAGAGAATTAATTGCTTATTTAAAAATTACAAATGAGTTAGCAAGAGCTGCATACAATGTTAAAACATTTGCTAAACTATTTAAAAAATCTTTTAGTGATGATTTAAACACTAATACTATTTTAGAGTACACATTACCACTTCACAAGTCAGCTCACTTAGCTTTAAAAACAGCTATGTCTATGCTTAATGATAATGATGAAGAGTCTGTAAAAAACAAATACCATAAAGTATTTATTGAAGTTAGTAAAACAGATGATTTATATTCAATGATTGAAAAAAATATTTTAAAATTAATGACAAAAAACCATGAATTAGCTAAAGAATATTTTGAAGTTTTAACAGCAGTTAGAAAACTAGACAGAATTACAGATAGAGCATCATCATTAGCATTATTGTCTAAATTTGCAGAAATTGGTGGCGAATTAGAACACTAATGCTATTTTTCAGTGATATAATATACTATGAAAAATAATCTAATAAAAATAAAAGAGTTCCTAGGATCTTATTTTGAAGTTGTTGTTGCTGCAATAGTATTTGCCTTAATCTTAATAACAAAGACTCCATTCTCGACTGCTATTATTCTAATGCTTGAATTTATAGTAGTTATGGAAGTTATTAAGATGATACATGATTTTATTCTAAAGAAAAAAATCAGGCTTAGATTTGTAGTAGATATATTTATTATCTTTTTAATTAGAGATGTAATTATTTTAAGTACCCATCAAAATAGAGATTACTTCGATATTACATTTTTACTTTTTGTAATTTCTATATTCTTTATATTTAGAATATTAGCAATTAAGTTTTCACCGGGTGTTATCAAAATTTCTCAAGATGCAGTTGTTGAGTATGAGGATGATAGACCTAGTGTAAAAGTGAAAGAGATAAAAGATGAAATTAGAACTATTGATAAAATAAAAGGTGAAAAAGAAAAAAGTAATGACAAATAAAACTATTTTATTGGTTGAGGATGAAGAGGATATTTTAGAACTTTTAGAATACACTCTTCAAAAACAAGGGTATGAAACAATTGGCTTTTTGAATGTTGATAAAAACCTTGAAAAAGTTCTTGAAGAAGAAGAGATTTCTTTAATTTTAATGGATAGAAACTTACCAGGAATTGAAGGTACTGAGTTCGTTAAAAAGATAAAATCTTTAGGTCATACTTGCCCTATTATTTATGTAACTGCAAAAGATAAAGACGAAGATATTTTAGATGGTTTTGATAGTCATGCTGATGATTACATAACTAAACCTTTTAACTTAAAAGAATTAGTTGCTAGAGTTAAAGCTGTAATAAAAAGAACTTCAAATGAAATAGATGATGTTATAAAAATAAAAGATATTACATATAAAGCTACAAATAAAAAATTCTATATCGATGACAAACCAATTGAATTAACTCATTTAGAACATGATTTATTTTTAGAATTCATAAAAAATAAAGATATCTTACTTAGTAGAGAAACTTTACTTGATAGAGTATGGGAAGATTCTTATGATACAAAACTAAAAACTGTTAATGTTGCAGTAAAAAGATTAAAAGAAAAAATTGATCCTGATTCTAGTAAAGGTTATATCAAATCTGTTAGAGGGGAAGGTTATATTTTTTGCTAAAAATACATCAGTTATTTCTTAGAACCTTTCTTTCAATATTTTTTTTAATACTTATCTTATTAAGTATTCTTACTTATTTTTGGTCAAAAAATCTATATATTAATCAAGTTGAAAAAAATCTAATTCAAAATATTGATACCTTATCAATTGTTTTAAAAGATTTAAAAAATATCGATACTATAGTAAAAGATTTAAACGCTAGAATTAATCATAGAATTACAATCATTGATGAAAAAGGTAATGTAATAGCTGAAAGTGACGAAGATAAAAGTCAAATGGAGAACCATTCTAATAGAACGGAAATACTTCAAGCAAAAGATAAAGGAATAGGAAAATCAATAAGATTTTCTAACACTTTAGATGAAGAACTTTTATACATAGCAAAAAAAGTAAGTATTAATAAAAATATATACTTTATAAGAATGGCTGATTATACAAATAAAATGATAAGTAATTTTCTAAAACTTGCAATGCAAGTTATTGGATTAATTTTCATATTTTTAACTATTTCATTTACAATTACATATATGATTAGTTTAAAAATAAAACAAGAAACGCAAAATATCTTAGATTTTTTAACTCAGTTATCTTCTAAAAAACCTTCATTTGAATTAAAATCTGATTTTACATATGAGTTTCACAAAATTACTAAACTATTAAATAAAGTTTCAACTAGACTAACAAAAAAGTCAAAAGAAAAATCAAAACAAAACGCAAGACTAAAACTTGCAAACAAACAAAAAGATGAAATAATTTCGGCCATTTCCCATGAGTTTAAAAACCCTATAGCTGTAATTTCAGGATATAGTGAAACAATTTTAAATGATGATGAACTCCCTTCGGTTATGAAAAAGAAATTCTTAAATAAGATTATAAACACCTCTCATAGAATGACTTACTTAATTGATAAATTAAGATTATCTGTTAAACTAGATGAAAATAAACAAGAAATAAATCTATGCAATGTAAATTTAAATAGCTTATGTGAAGATATAATTGAAGAATTGAGTCATACCTATAAAGATAGAGATATTATCATTAAAGGTATAAAAAAAGAAATTCAAGCTGATTCAGCTTTATTATCAATGGCTATTTCAAACTTAATTGAAAATGCCTTAAAATATTCAGATGATGATGTCATAATCGACATACAAGAAGACAATTTATCGGTAATAGATAATGGTATAGGTATACAAGAAGAAGACCTTGAAAATATAAAAGATAAGTTCTACCGAGTATCATCAAATGGTTGGGATAATTCCCTTGGACTTGGATTATTTATTGTAAGTTCTATACTAAAATTACACAATTTTAATCTAAATATTGAATCAAAAAACAATATCGGTTCTAAATTTACAATCTTTTATTAAAAAATACTTAATTTAAGTTATATTTAATATTTATTCTACTATTATTCAACCTCATTAAAAAAGCGGAGAAAATAAATGAAATTTACTCAAATGGCAAAAGCTAACGAAATCGAAAGAGATTGGATTGTAGTAGATGCAGAAGGTAAAGTATTCGGTAGAATAATTACTGAGATTGCAACTAAATTAAGAGGTAAACATAAGCCTTCTTTCACTCCAAATGTTGATTGTGGAGATTTTGTAATTGTAATTAATGCTTCAAAAGCAAGATTTACAGGTGCTAAATTAGAAGATAAAAATTATTATACACACTCAGGTTACTTTGGAAGTACTAAAACTCATAAAATGGCTGATATGTTAGAATCTAACCCTGAAAAATTATTCAAATTAGCTACTAGAGGTATGTTACCAAAAACAAAACTTGGTAAAGAAATGTTAAAAAAATTAAAAGTATATGCTGG
>CAKZOX010000069.1 GCA_937138295.1 uncultured Campylobacteraceae bacterium | reverse complement strand
AAACCAGCTTTAAGTGAAATAAATAATATTTACGGCAAACTAGACAACAAAAAGTTTACTTTTTATTTTATTAATTTACAGGAAAATATCCCTGAAGAGTTTATCAACTCTTATGTAAAATCATTGAACAAAGAGTTTAATGGAGTATATTTAGAAACACCTGATATAAAAAATATCATTAGTAAATTAAATGTTAAATATGTTCCATCACGACTTAATGACTTTGATATAGATCATTCAAGTTTTCTTCATGTTCTTAAAAAAAATGAAGATAATAAATACGAACAAATATTTTTATATACAACAAGACCCTTCAATATAGATTTTATAATTGAAGATTTAAATAAAATTTGAGGAACATCATATGTTAAACCAATTATTTCCAACTTTAGATAATAATTTATCAAATACAATAAAAGATAATCTAAAAAAAGATTATATTCATACCGATAAAGTAATGTTGATTATTTCTGTAATCAACTTTATAATAGTTGCTGGTATTACATCTATAGCTTATAGTACTTTCACATTTGGTATTGTTGCAGGTGTTGTACTAACATTAATTTCTTTCATAGCTTACAAGTATTTTGGAGGAACATTTATTTCCAGAATTATTTTTGGTATTGTTCTTATGATTTATCCATCTATCATGATTATTCAACAAATGGGTATGATTGAAATGCACTTTGGATTTTTCATATTATTAGCTGCGTTAGCTGCATATAAAGATCTTACTCCAATATTAGCGGCTACTGTGGTGGCTGTGATATATCATATTTTATTTACTTATTTACAATTAAATGAAGTAAGTATTAATGGCTTCCAAATCATATCATTTAGTCAGGTTTGTAGCTGGGAAATTGCATTTATTCATATTATTATGTTTGCAGCTGAAGCTATTATTCTTACATTTGCTGTTTTATATTCAGTAAGACAATTTATTGTAAGTAATAAAATTCAAATTGAATCTGAAGATAATTATAATAGATTAAAAGAGATAAATAATAAAAATAAAGAGATTATCAATAGTACAATTGAAGTAGCAAATCAAGTGAACAATGGTAATTTTACTACAAGAGTAAGTGGTGAAACTAATGATGAAAATATAACTGCTTTAAAAAGTATTATCAATGAAATGATGGATAAATTAGAAGCTAATGTTGCATCTGATTTAAATGAACTTACAAAAGTTCTTGAAGAATACAATAACAATAACTTTATTTCTGATGTAAAAACAAAAGGTAGTCTTGCTAAAAATCTTGATAATCTTGGTAAAACTATTACAAAAATATTAACAGACAATAAAGAAAATGGACTTACACTAAAAGAGAGTGCAAATATTCTTTCAAGAAATGTAAAAAATTTAAATGATTCTTCAAATAGTTCAGCTGCAGCTTTAGAACAAACAGCAGCTTCTGTTGAAGAGATTACATCTATTATTAAATCAAGTTCACAAAGTGTAGCTAGAATGGCAACGCTAGCAAATGATTTAAATAATTCTGCAAAAGAAGGTGAAAGTTTAGCCTCTAAAACAACATCAGCAATGGATGACATAGATACTCAAGTTAACTCTATAAATGATGCAATTACAGTAATTGATCAAATCGCTTTCCAAACAAATATTCTTTCACTAAATGCGGCTGTTGAAGCAGCAACAGCAGGTGAAGCTGGAAAAGGTTTTGCCGTTGTTGCAAGTGAAGTTAGAAACTTAGCAAATAGATCAGCTGATGCTGCAAAAGAAATTAAATTACTGGTTGAAAATGCAACTAAAAAAGCCAACGAAGGTAAATTAATTGCTGATAATATGATTAAAGGTTATGCTGAATTAAATACAAAAGTTACTGAAACTATTAATCTAATCTCAGATGTAAATCAAGGTGCTAAAGAACAAGAAAGTGGAATTGTTCAGATTAATGATGTAATTTCATCATTAGATAACCAAACTCAACAAAATGCTATAGTTGCAACTGAAACTAATGAAATTGCAACTCATACAAATCAAATTGCAGATATTATTTTGAATAATGCAAATGAAAAAGAGTTTAAAAATAAAGATAATATTAAAGCTAGAAGTCTTGACATAAAAACTTCAGTACCAAAAATAGAAGTTAAAGAAACAAAAAACCCAAAAAATACTAAAATTACAAAAGTAAATACAAATACAGCTAATGATGACTGGGAGAGTTTTTAAAAAAATGAATAAATTTAACTTTATGGAGAATGATGAGTTTAATTTTGATGAGTATGTGAAAATGATAAAGCATCATCAAGAAAACAATGATCCAACAGGTTGGTTTGATAATGTATATGAAGTTGCTAAAGGAGATCATACAAAAGTTTTTTGGGCTGATTTAGAGCCAAGTCCTTATTTAGTTGAATGGTTAAAGAAAGACATCGTAAAAAAAGAAAACAAAACAGCATGTGTTATAGGCTGTGGAGTAGGAGATGATGCTGAAGCTTTAAGTGAGTATGGATTTAATGTTGTAGCCTTTGATATAAGTCCTAAAGCTATAGAATTATGTATACAAAGGTATAAAGACACAAAAGTAACTTATATTGTTGCTGATTTGTTTGATTATCCAAAAGATTGGTTTGAAAACTTTGATGTGGTATATGAATGCAATACTATACAAGTATTACCAAATGAATATAGAATCAAAGCAAGAGTTGCTATGAGTTCACTTATTGCAAAAGAAGGATACATTTTAGTATCTTGTAGAAGTAGAAATGAAGGTGAAAAAGAAGATGCTATTCCTTTACCTTTGACAAAAAGTGAAATGGATGAATTTATAAAAACTGATGGATTAAATGAAATAAGTTTTTTAGCATATGATGATAATCAAACTCCAAGAGTTCCTCATTTTTTTGGGATTTATCAAAAAGGTAACTAATATGAAAAATTGGAATGAGATTATCAAAGATGAACAAAGTAAAGATTATTATAAAAATTTAAAAGAATTTGTTGACAAAGCTTACGAAACATCTACCGTATTTCCACCAAAAGAAAAGATTTTTTATGCTTTTTCTTTAACACCTATTGATAATTTAAAAGTAGTAATTTTAGGTCAAGACCCATATCATGGATATGGACAGGCTCAAGGTTTGGCTTTCTCAACTCCAAAAAATATAAAAAATCCACCTTCTATGGTAAATATCCTAAAAGAAATAGAAGATGATTTAGGTAGAGTTTCAAGTTGTGATGATGGAGATTTAACACCATGGGCAAAGGATGGAGTTTTACTTTTAAATACAATTTTAACAGTTGAAGAATCAAAACCAAAATCTCATCAAAAAAAAGGTTGGGAAACATTTACAGATAATATTATCAAATACATATCTCAAAACTGTGAAGATGTAGTATTTATTTTGTGGGGTGCGCCTTCAATTAAAAAAGAAAAAATTATTGATAAAGAAAAACATCATATTTTAACTTCACCTCATCCAAGCCCTCTTTCATCTTACAGAGGTTTTTTTGGTTGTAAACATTTTTCTAAAACAAATGAAATTTTAAATAGCGTTGGTAAAAAAGAGATAAACTGGTGATATAAAAAAAGGATAGATTCTAAAATCTATCCTTATCGTCAAGTACTTTTATGATACTCTCTTCGTTTTGATATCCTCTAAATTCGTGGATAATAAATAAATCATCTTCTTCATAATTGATTAAAAATGATGTGGGAAAATACTTTATAGTAAACGGATATTTTTTAACTAACTCTTCATAAATCTTTGAGTTATCATTTACTTTTACTATTTGTAAACTATCTTCTCTTTTAAATCCTAATTCATTAAATACACTTGTTTGCCTATGACACCATGGGCAGTAAGTTGTACTAAACATGATTATTACATCTTGATTTTTTTTGATTTGAGATATACTCTCAAGTTCTTTTATCTCAAAAGAGAATAAAGAACTCACAAGAAAAAACCATATAAATAACAGCTTTTTCATATCTTATCCTTTTATTTAACTAAAGATGAAATTCCTTTGAAATTTGGGTCTTTAGCATTAACTGTTAATTCAAATAATATTGATTCATATGTTGTAGGAACAACACCTGCTTGAATTAATCTTTGAATTGCCATATCTGTATCTTTTTGTTTTCTTGAAGTTACACAATCTGTAACTAAAACAGGTGTTAATCCAGCTTCAAGTAAATCAATACAAGTTTGTAAAACACAAACATGTGTTTCAATTCCAGCAACAATAACATACTTCTTACCAGCTGCTTTAATTGCTTCCATAGTTGGTTCATTTTTACAACAAGAAAAAGTTGTTTTCTCAAAATGAGGATCAGCATCAACTAATTCTCTTAAAGAAGGAATAGTTTCACCAATTCCTTTTTTATATTGTTCATTTACAATAAATGGAATATCATGAAGTTTTAAACCTTTAACTAAAGTAACTAAATTTTTTTCTATTTCTTCATTATTTGTAACATGAGGAAATAGTCTTTCTTGTACATCAACTAAACAAAATAGTGCTTCTTCTTTATTAATTCTCATAATTAACCTTTTAAAATTTATTATACTTTTTTAACAAATTCTTGTTTTAATTTGATTGGTCCAACACCTGGAACTTTACAATCAATATTATGTCCATCATTTCCATCAACTAATCTAATACCTTTTATTTTAGTACCAACTTTAATACCAGATGAACTACCTTTTACTTTTAAATCTTTAATAACCGTAACATCATCACCATCTTGAAGTAAAGTTCCATTTGCATCTTTTACAACTAAAGCATCTTCATCAACTTCAAGAGATGCATCCTTTGACCACTCATGTGCGCATTCAGGACAAATATATAATTCTCCATCTTCATATGTATACTCTCCACCACATTTTGGGCAGTTTGGTAAATTTTCCATTGTTTTCCTTGTGTTTTAAATTAAATTATTATTCGAATGCAACTTTTTCAGCTCTAGCTAAAAGTTCCTTTGCACCTTGGTCTATAAATGTTTGTGCTAATTCTTTTCCTATATTTTGATAGTCTTCAATTGAAGCAATTATATCTTCTTGAATATATTCACTTCCATCAGGCATACCAACTATTGCTCTTACATCAACAGAATTTTCATCTAAAATAGTTGCTTTAACTCCAATAGGAACTTGACAACCACCCTCTAATGTTCTTACAAAATCTCTTTCAATTGTAGCTTCAATTTCTGCATTTTTGTCATGTAAAACTGATAATAATTCAACTAACTCAGGATTATCTAAAGTCTCAATTCCTAGTGTTGCTTGACCCATAGATGGTATCATTAAGTCAGTTGAAATTGGAGTAAAGTATTTCACTTCATCTTCAATTTGTAATTTTTGAACACCCGTAGCTGCTAAAATAATTGCATCATATTCACCAGCTTTTAACTTTGCAATTCTTGTGTTTATATTTCCTCTTAAATCTTTTAATTTAATATCAGGTCTAATAAGTTTAATTTCAAGTCTTCTTCTTAAACTAGTAGTTCCAATTACAGCACCCTCAGGTAAATCTTCAATACTAGTAAAATTTTCACTTAAAAAAGCATCCCTTGCATCAAATCTTTTTGATAAAGCTGCTAATACAAAACCATCTTCAAAATTTACAGGTACATCTTTTAGACTATGAACAGCAATATCAGCTTGTTTACTTGCTAATGCAATTTCTAATTCTTTTGTAAATAAACCTTTACCACCGATTTTTGCCAAAGGTACATCAAGAATTTTGTCTGCTTTAGTTGAAAACTCAGCTAATTCAATTTCCATATCAGGGTAGTGTTTTAAAAGCTCTGCTTTTACATATTCAGACTGCCAAAGTGCAAGTTGACTCTTTCTTGTTGCAATTACTAATTTCTTCATTTAACTCCTTTTATTTCTTTCCTAATGTTTCGAAAAATTCTCTTTTTAAATCTTTTTTACCATTTACATAAACAGTTGGTGTTCCTGTAATCATAAGATTATCAGCCATTTTCATATCAGTAGCTATAGCCATATCTACTTTTTTGTCCATAATTTCAGCTAACTTTATATCTGTTTTAAACTCTTCATTAAAAGCATTTAATATTACAACAGGATTAGTTTCTTCATCTTTAAAGTACTCTTCCCAATCAGCTTTATAAACTTTATATTCAATATTTTCAATATTTTTTTCATTTGCCACATCAATTAGTTTTGATAAAACAAGTGCTGCTGGATGTGATTGAACTAAAGGATAATGATAATAATACAATCCAATATCTTCGCTATTTTCTTTTACAAACTCAATAATACTAGGTATTAAGTCCATACAATATGGGCATAAGGGATCAGAAAAAACAACTATTTTGTTCTTTCCATTATGATTTCCAGCGATTAGTTTCTCTTCTTTATAATACTCAGGAGTAATATCAGGAGTAACTAAAGATTTTAAAGCCTTTGCTGTTTTTAAATCATAAAGTTCTGTAGCTACTATTTTACCATCACTAAATAAAATATCTTTTACTTCAATACCTTTTCCTTGAACTTCACCTTTTACATTTAAAATATATCCAGTCCAATTTGTTTGAAGTAATGGTTTTTTACTATGAACTTCTACATCTAAGATTTTTACATTAGGATTTTTTGACAATCTTTTTTTCTCAAAATTTACAATTTCATCATCAATGTTTGCAAATAATGAAGTTGACATTAGAAGTGAACTTGCTATTAGTCCACTTAATAAAGAACTCTTTTTCATATATTTAATTCCTTATAATAATTATAATTTAGTCTAACCTAAATTTATTAATACATAATTAACTTCTAGTTTTAACTGTAATCTTTTTAATATCAAAAAGTTCTTTTGCTTTATTAATCATTTTAGAATTTAGAACATCATCAATTTGAAGTTCCCTTTGAGCAAGATTTGGATTAGAATTTTTATGCATATCAGCTACACATCCTGAACTCATTTCAATATCTTCTACCATAGATCCAACTTGACTAGGATTGTTTTCTATTTCTTTTTGACTTGGAACTTCATTGTTTTCAGTTAAGTTTTTTTTTTCGGCTATATTCTCTTCTTGAGCTTTTTGAAAATCTAATTCAACATTTAATCCAAATACATCTTGAGTAAATGTTTTAATCAAAGAAAAGTGTTTGTATAAAAAGGCTCTTTCCTCACCTTGGGCATGTGAAATAATTGCTAATACATTATTTTCATATCCGTTGTAAATGAAGTTATCTTCAAAACATTCACCTAATCTAAAATCTCTATCATAAAGTTTGTTGATTAAAACCTCATACTGTTTTTTACCAGGATCGTTTTCAAAACTTTTTGTTTCTGATTGATTTATAATTGCTTCATTTGAAATTGGTGCTGACACTTCTTGAACTGGTTGCTCAATAGTTTCTTGTTGAATTACATCTATATGCTCTTGTATATTTTGTTCTTGATGCATTACTTGTGTTGGAATTTCTTCTTGAACTGGAGTTTGTGCTTGTACTTCAAATCCACTATCAAAGGGATTGGCATCATTAAATGTTTGAGTATTAGAAATATCCGTTGGTTGAATTTCTTCTTGTTGTATTTTTTTAGTTGTTTCTGTTATTGTAGAAGTTTGAGATTGTACTTGAAAACCATCATCAAATGGAGTAAGATTCTCATTTATATTAATGTTTTGATTTACTTCTTGAACAACTGGTTCATTTATAACTGGTTGAGTGAAAGTTGGTGCTTGTTTTGGTGCTTGTTCTTCAATTTCTTGAATATCTTGAGTTTCATGAGTATCTTGAACAATTTCTTCTTTTTGAACTATTTGCTCTTCTAATACTTCTTGTTGAATTTCAGGAACTGTATTTGTAGCTTCTGGTTCTGTAGGAACAACAGTAGCTTGAACTTCTTGTACTTGTTGTGCCTCTTGTACTATAGGTTCACTTTTTTTAGCTGGTATTTTTTCAACTTGATTAATTATTTCATCAATTGTTTTAAGATTAGTTGCTTCAATCATTTTCATTAAAGTTAATACCAATACAAAGCCACCATCAGCATTTATAGCTAATAAATGTTTTGAATCACTGATTATTCTAAAAAATCTATCAAAAAGCATTAAATCAAATTTTGGGTCTTTTGAAAGCATTTTATCTTTTAAGTAAATTACCATTTCATCACAAACTTGAGAAATTTCATAGTTTTCTAGCTTATGAATAATTGGATTAATATCACCTTTTGTAAGAATTACATCAAAAATATCATCCATTAATTTAGGCTCTATTAAACCTAACATATCAACAACGCTATTTAATGTAATTGAACCTTTTGAAAAAATAATTGATTGGTCAAGTAAAGTAAGTGTATCCCTTAAACTTCCTTGTCCTGTTCTTGATAAAACCTCTAATGCTTCAGGCTCATAGGTAATATTTTCTTCATTTAAAATATGGCTTAAATGATGAATTACATCATTTAATGCTATTTTGTTAAATCTAAAATGTTGAGTTCTACTTAAAATAGTTGCTGGTAATTTTAAAGGATCAGTTGTAGCTAAAATAAACTTTACAAAGCCAGGAGGTTCTTCAAGTGTTTTTAGAAGTGCATTAAAAGCTTGAGTTGTAAGCATATGAACTTCATCGATGATAAAGACTTTAAATCTAGCAGAACTTGGTTTATATTTTGTATGTTCAATTAAGTCTTTAATATCATCAATACCTCTATTTGAAGCAGCATCCATTTCTATAATATCAAGATGTCTATTTGTATTAGCACTTACACAGTTTTCACAAACTTCACAGGGTTTTGAAGTTGGACCACTAGAACATAAAAGGGCTTTAGCCATAATTCTAGCCGTACTAGTTTTACCACTACCTCTAAGTCCAGAAAAAAGATAAGCATGAGAAAGTCTGTTTGAATCTAAAGCAAGTGAAAGAGTTTGAGATATAGTTGTTTGACCGATTAAATCTTCAAATCTTTTTGGTCTGTATTTTAAAGCTAAAACTCTTTTTTCTATCATATTTTCACTCATCATTTTCCCTTAATTCAATTTTCTCACATTTTGTATAATCACTGATTATACTTTTAATCATATTAGTATTTATTATACCCGTATAGAATAAATCTAAGCTATTATTTTTAGATAAATTTATCTCTTCTTTTATAGCTAAATCTTTTAATCTTTGAGCTATTGCATTTCCAGTTTCAATTAAAATAATTTCATCACCAAGTATCTTTTTTATTACATCTTTTAATAATGGATAATGAGTACAACCTAAAACTATTGTGTCTACATTTTTTTCTTTCATTGGTTTTAACCAATTTTCTAACATAGAGTATGTTTCATGGTGATTTATTAATCCATCTTCAATCTTTTTTACTAAACCTAAACAAGGTTCTTCTAAAATTTCTATTTGCTTATTTAATGATAAAGTTTTATGTAGATCTTGATATTTTGTTCCATTTAGAGTTGCTTTTGTAGCTAGAACTCCTATTTTATTTGTTTTAGTTTGATTAATTGCAGGTTTTAAACCTGGCTCTGTTCCTATAACTATTAAGTTTGTGTAGTGTTCTCTTAATTCTTTTATAGCAGCTGAAGTTGCAGAATTACAAGCAACTACTAAAGCATCAATATTATGATTTTTTATTAGATAATCTGTAATTAAAAAGCTTTGTTTTAGTATCTGTTCTTTTGATTTTTCACCGTATGGTGCATATTTTGTATCAGCAATATAAAAAATTTCAACACCATTAATAAGTTTAGTAATTGAATCAACTACAGTTAATCCGCCTAAACCAGAATCAAATACTCCAACTTTCAATATAAACCTTGTGTACAAATAAATATTTTGAAGATTATAGCAAAAAAGAAATAACTAAAATGTTAAAATAAATTTATCAAAAGGAGTAGCTGTGTTTAATCATTTTCATCCATTTAAACCATATATAAATAAAGATACTAAAAAGATAATTGTAGGAACACTTCCACCGCCTAGGTTTTGTATAAATGAGTTTAAACAAAATGATGTAAATTTTTGTTATGGTTCAAAAGACAATCTTTTATGGCAAGCTATAAATAAAATCTATGACTTAAATTTGCTTTTTGAAAACTCAAATGAGGCAATAATTCAAAGAAAAAACTTTTTAGACAATCATCAAATTGGTATATGTGATATTGTTGATTCATGCAAAAGAGAAAAAATTGATGCAAGTGATTTGGGTATGAGTGATATAGTTTTAAGGGATATGCTTTTTTATTTACAAAAATTTCCCAGTATAAATACACTTATTTTTACAGGTGGAAATAGTAAAAATGGTCCTGAATATTTCTTTAGAAAAATTTTAAAAGAAAATAGTATTAAGTATGAAAATATCTCAAATGAAATACCAAGAATAAATCAGTTTAAATTTCGAAATAGAAATATAAAAACAGTAAGTTTAACTTCACCTTCAAATGCTGCAAATAGAAGTATAGGGGCTAATTTATATTATAAAGAAAAAAAGAAAGTAGAAAAAAACTACTCAACCTTTGATTTTAGGGTTGAGCAGTATGAAAAAGTTTTTAAAGATTTAATTTAGTTTTATATCTATTCATTCATTGATGCGAAGAAAGTTTCGTTATCATCAGTTTTTTTCATTTTTGAATATAAGAACTTAATAGCTTCAACTTCATCCATCGATGCAATTGCGTTTCTTAAAATCCAAGTTTTTTGTAAGATATCAGGAGTAAGAAGTAATTCTTCTTTTCTTGTACCAGATTTAGTAATATCAACAGCTGGATAAACTCTTTTATTAGCTGCATCTCTTGATAATACAACTTCTGAGTTACCTGTACCTTTGAACTCTTCAAAAATAACTTCATCCATTTTTGAACCAGTTTCAATTAATGCAGTTGAAATAATAGTTAAAGAACCACCCTCTTCAATATTTCTAGCAGCACCAAAAAATCTTTTTGGTTTATGTAATGCATTTGCATCAACCCCACCTGAAAGTACTTTACCAGAACTTGGTGTTACAGTATTATATGCTCTTGCTAATCTTGTAATAGAATCAAGTAAGATAACTACATCTTTTTTCATCTCTACAAGTCTTTTTGCTTTCTCAATTACAATTTCAGCTACTCTAACGTGATTTTGTGCAGGTAAATCAAAAGTAGATGAGTAAACTTCACCTTTAACACTTCTTTGCATATCAGTTACTTCTTCAGGTCTTTCATCAATTAGTAAAACCATTAAACTAACCTCTGGATGATTTTTTGTAATACCGTGAGCTAATTCTTTTAATAATTCTGTTTTACCAGTTTTTGGTGGTGCTACAATTAATCCCCTTTGACCTTTACCCATAGGAGCAAATAAATCAAGAACTCTACCTGTCATTTTCTTTGAATCATATTCAAATTTAAATCTATCAGATGAATATAAAGGAGTTAAGTTATCAAATAATGGTCTATTTTTTGATTCTTTAACAGGAAGATAATTAATTGCTTCAATTTTTAATAAAGCATTATATTTTTCAGAATCTTTGTTTGGTGGTCTAACTTGACCTGTTACAATATCACCTGTTCTTAATGCAAACTTTCTAATTTGAGTTGCACTTACATAAGAATCATTTGAAGTATCAGAGAAATTTCCATCGATTGCTCTTAAGAAACCAAAACCACCCTCTTTAATTTCTAAGATTCCTGTAAATAATATAAATCCTCCGGCATCAATTTGATACTTTAAGATATTAAACATTAAATCTTGTCTTTTTAGTTCTTGTGGATTCTCAACATCTAATTCATTTGCAATTATTAAAAGCTGTTCCATTGTAAGCTCTCTTAATTGCTCGATTTTATATCCCTCAACTGGAATATGAGTTCTTGCTTTTTTAGAAGCAGAAGCCTTACTCTTGGCTTGATTTGTATTTGGAGTTTTTGACTCTTCCATGAAATTTTTTGCCTTAATTTGGATTTTACATATCGAAAGATTTGTAAAGTAGTTTGTGTAGTTTTATATTTAAGTTTGTGTAATTGTAGTATTAATTGAGAAAATTGTCAAATAAAAAAGGTAGGATTAAAAATCCTACCTTTGAAATATTATAACTTAGCTTCGTTTTTACCTAAGTATTCAGCAACACCTTCAGTAGATGGCTTCATACCTTCATCACCTTTGCTCCAACCTGCTGGACAAACTTCACCGTGCTCATTTGTATATAACATAGTGTCAACCATTCTGATCATTTCGTCAATGTTTCTTCCTAATGGTAAATCATTAACTACAGCATGTCTAACAGTTCCATCTTTGTCAATTAAGAAAGAACCTCTTAATGCAACAGACTCACCAAATAATACATCATAATCTTTAGAGATTGATTTTGAAAGGTCAGCAACTAATGGGAATTTAACTCTTCCGATACCACCGTTTTCAACTGGAGTTTCTCTCCATGCGAAGTGTGAGAATTGAGAATCAACTGAACATCCGATTACTGAAATTCCTCTTGATTCGAAATCTTCGATTCTTTTAGAGAATGCAATAATTTCTGATGGACATACAAATGTAAAGTCTAATGGGTAGAAAAATAATACTGCACCTTTCTCACCAATATTGTTATATAAATTGAAATCCTCAACAATTGTACCGTCTGCTAAAACTGCTTTAGCTGTAAAATCTGGAGCTTTTTTTGTAACTAACATAAATTAAATCCTTTATAAATATTTTAAATTTGAAATAACATTATAATATAAATTTTTTAAATTTAAGCTGTAAATTTACTTAAATTTATAAATTTTCTTATCTAATAAAATTTATCTTCTGTTAATATTTACTCATTTAAAGTTTAAAATCACAATTATATAGTATAATTACATGTTTAGTTTAATGTTTCTTTTAGACTAAATACAAAAACAGTATATATAAACTCTATATTTTTAAAGTTAATTTTATATTTGCTGTGATAAAGTTTTTAAAATTCAATTAGGAGATTTAATTATGTCAGTAAAAATTACAGATATTTGTATTAGTTGTGATGCTTGTTTAGATGAGTGTCCTACAGAATCAATCGTTGACAACGATGAGAACCCAACAGGTGAAGATATTTATTATGTAAACCCAGAAACTTGTACTGAGTGTATTGGTGACAATGACGCTCCAGCATGTGCTGATGCATGTCCAACTGAGGGATGTATTGTATGGGATGTTAGAGAAGATCAAGGTAACCCAATTAGAGAAGGTATGGAAGCTGGTGCTCCTGTAGTTGAAGACTAATATTTAGTTATAAATTTTCTTTCAAAAGGCAAGTAGTTTTTACTACTTGCCTTTTTTTTTCATTTTAGGTATAATCCGCGACTTTAAAAAATAATTGAGGGAAAATTAATGGAACAAACACTATCTATCATCAAACCTGATGCAGTAGCTAAAAACGTTGTTGGAAAAATCTTAGACAGATTTGAGTCTGCAGGATTAAGAATTGCTGCAACTAAAAAAGTACAATTAAGCAAAGCAGATGCGGAAGCATTCTACGCAGTTCACGCTGAAAGACCATTCTTTGGTGAATTAGTTGAATTTATGATTTCTGGTCCAGTTGTTGTATCTGTTTTAGAAGGTGAAAACGCAATGACTAAAAACAGAGATTTAATGGGTGCAACTAACCCTAAAGAAGCTGAAGCTGGTACAATTAGAGCTGACTTCGCTGATTCAATTGATGCAAATGCAGTTCACGGATCAGATTCTTTAGAAAATGCTAAAATTGAAATTGATTTCTTTTTCGCACAAAGAGAAATTTGTTAATATCTGACAAGAATTAGCAAAAAAATATGAAAATAGAATTTAGAAAAGTACCGCAAACTACCAAGGAATTGGAGTTTGATTACAATTCAGTTAAAATTGAAGGTACTTTTTGTAAAATTTCACAATCATTAACTAAATTTGAAGCAAACCTAAGTGGAACTACAGATATAGATTGTTGTAGATGTGGTAAAACTGACGAAGTAACTTTAAACGAAAACCTAGAATTTCTTATCAGTGATGGGATTTTCAAAGGTAAAGAGTCTGACGACTTAGTTATAGAAGTAGAAAATGGAGTTATCGATTTTGATGAAATCATCGAAAGCGAACTTCAATCTATAAAAACTGATTATTATCTATGTGAAGATTGTTCACAAGATAGTAATCTATTTGAACAAGAATTTTAAGGAGAAAAACATGGCAGTACCTAAGAGAAGAGTATCTCATTCTAGAGCAGCAAAAAGAAGAACTCACTACAAAATTACATTAAAAAGACCAGTAAAAGATAGTGATGGAACTTGGAAAATGCCTCATACGGTAAACCCAAACACAGGTGAATATAAGAACTAATGCAAAGAATCGCACTAGACGCAATGGGTGGGGACTTCGGTCCTGAACCTATTATCGAGGGCTTAATAGAAGCTCTTAGAATTAATACAAATTTTACTGCATTAGCAGTAGGAAATAAAGATATCATTGAACCAATGATACCAGCTAACTTCAAATCAAGAGTTGAAATTGTTCACACAACTGATATTATCAGTATGAGTGATTCAGCAACTGATGCACTTAAAAGAAAAGAATCTACAATTTATAAAGCTATAGACTTAGTAAAAAACCAAGATGCTGATGCAGTTGTTTCTGCAGGACATTCAGGTGCTTCAATGTCATTAGCTACATTAAGAATTGGAAGAATCAAAGGTGTATCAAGACCTGCAATTGCAACACTTATGCCTACAAGTGAAAACCAAAATACTTTAGTTTTAGATGTAGGTGCAAATGTTGATAGTGATTCAAAAAATCTTTTTGAGTTTGCAGTTATGGGAAAAGTTTATGCTAAAAATGTTCTTCAACTAGATGATCCAATTATTGGTTTATTAAGTAATGGTGAAGAAGAAAGTAAAGGTAACGAAGTTACTAAAGAAGCATTTAAACTAATTTCAAAAGTTCCAAACTTTGCAGGAAATGTTGAAGGTTCAGATATTTTTAAAGGAACAGTAGATGTTGTTGTATGTGATGGTTTCGTAGGAAACATCTTATTAAAAACATCTGAAGGTGTTGCTGACACTATTGGAAAAATCATTAAGAAAAACCTAAAAAGATCTTTAATATCTATTGCAGGTGCTGTATTAATGAGAAAAGTATTTAAAAGCTTAAAAGTTAGAGTTGATTATGCAGAATATGGTGGAGCTCCTTTATTAGGAGTAAAAGCACCTGTTATTATTGCACATGGTAAATCTAATCCTAAAGCAATTAAAAACGCTATTTTCCAAGCAATTACAGCGGCAAGTTCAAATCTTAACGATCATATTGAACAAGAGTTATTGATTTACTCTACTAAATAAGTTCAAACTTAAGGACAAGTAAATGGCATATGCAGCTTTTAGATCTGTTGGAGCATACATCCCACCAAAGATTATGACTAATACAGATTTTGAAAAAATCATTGATACTAGTGATGAGTGGATCACAAAAAGAACTGGTATTAAAGAAAGAAGAATTTCAGAAGAGAATGAAGCTTCATCTGACTTAGGAGCGAAAGCTGCTGAAGTTGCAATAGATAGAGCGGGAATTTCAAAAGAAGAGATTGACTTAGTAATTTGTGCTACAGTTACTCCTGACTTTTTATGTATGCCATCAACTGCTTGTATGATCGCTTCTAAATTAGAATTACCAAATGTTCAAGCTTTTGATATAAGTGCTGCATGTACAGGTTTTGTATATGCTGTATCTGTTGCTAAAGCATTTGTTGAGTCTGGTATGAAAAAGAATGTATTAATTGTGGGAGCTGAAACTTACTCATCAATTTTAGATTATACTGATAGAACGACTTGTTTCATCTTTGGAGATGGAGCAGGTGCTGCTATTATTAGTGCAACTGAAGATAAAGATGAAGCTATTATAGATGTAAATTGTTCAAGTGATGGAAATTACCATGACTTAATAAAAACTCCAGGTGGAGGAAGTTTACATCCTTGTAGTCAAGAAGTTTTAGACCAAAAAATGGCATGTATTAGAATGAAAGGAAATGAAACTTTCAAACTTGCTGTTAAAACATTAACTTCAGATGTTGAAGTTATGATGGAAAAACACGGAATTAAAAATGAAGATATTAATCATTTTATTCCTCACCAAGCTAACTACAGAATTATATCTGCAGTTGGAAAAGCTCTAGGATTAACAGAAGAACAAACTGTTATTACTGTTGATAAGTATGGAAATACTTCAGCAGCTTCAATTCCTATGGCTATGAATTATGCATACGAACAAGGTAAAATCAAAAAAGGTGATACAATTTTATTTGACGCCTTTGGTGGTGGATTAACTTGGGGTTCTGCATTATTCCCATTCGCACCTAAAAACTAATAAAGATTTTTCTTTATTAGTTTTCTAAACTCTACAAACATTCTCAAGTAACATTTAACATTTAATATCCTAGAATATAATAATTATATATTTAGGAATAATAATGCAATCAATTTTAAGTAACATATCATTAAAATCCAAATTACAAATACTTACATTAGTACCTTTATTTGCACTATTTTATTTTGTAATTTCGACTTTATCAATTTCGTATAATCAAGTAAATAATGTAACCGAACTTAAACAAATGGTTAGGTTAGTAAAGTCAACTGTGTCTTTAATAGATACTCAATCTATTGAAAGAAGCTTAACAGCACAATTTATAAATGACTATAATCAAGACATTGATAAGCAGTTAACAACACATAGAAAGAGTTTAGATAAAGAGTATAAAAATCTAGAAGGTTTTTTAAATAATAATGACTTAATTCCATTGACACTAAAAAATAACTTATTAACTCAATTAAAAAAATCTAAAGAAACTATTGACCAAGTTAGAAGTCAAATAAAAGCAGATAACTTAGAAAATGTAAGAACAGTCAATGCTTTAAACTTTTATTCAAACCTAAATAACAATATTTTAAAACTACTTTTATCTATTTCAAACTATCCTAATCAACCAGATATTGTATCTCAAATAATTGCTACTTACAATTTCTTAGCCTCAAAGGATGATACATATTTAATAAAATCTTTTGGAAACAACCTATTATATGAATTAACAAAAGATGATGAAGAAGAAGTAGAAGCAGCAACTATTTATAATCAACTAAAGTTAAAAAGCTTACTTGATAATGAAAATGAAAAAATAGAAACTTATCTAAAAATTGCTTCATTACAAAACATTTCTTTTTATGAGAAAATATCAAAAGAGACTAATTTAAATGACTATAATGACTTTATAAATGTATTAGCTAATGATACTGATGTTGAATTTTATGCTGGTGAAAATGACCAATTCAATAAACTTATAGCCTCAAAATTACAAATGATAGAAAAAATACAGGAGAAAACACTATTTAATTTAAATAAATCTTTAGAAGATTATGAATCAAATGCTGAACTATCTCTAACTACAAATATAATAATTGGAGCTATAGTTTTACTTTTAACACTTGCTTTAGGCTTTGTTATATACAGAAAAATAGACTCTGATATGAACTTACTAAAAAAGAATTTATTAGATTTCTTTGATTTTCTTTCTAAGAAAAAAGAGGATATTTCAATTTCAAATGTAGATGGAAAAGATGAATTTGCAATTTTAATAAATAGCATAAATGAAGAAGTATTAAAAACAAAAGAAATAGCCTCAAAAGACAATAATGTACTTAAAGAAATAGACGAAGTAATTGGAAGAATTGAAAGTGGTTTTTTCACTTATTCTGTTACAAATGAAGCGGGAAGTGATGCTGTAAATAGTTTAAAAAACAGTGTAAATAACATGATTACAATTACTAAAGATAAATTAGATGTAATTAAATTAATTCTAAATGCTTACGAAAATTATAAATATAACTTTAAACTAAGTGATGAGCAAATGAAAGGAATTACAGGTAATATTGGAACTTTAAATAGTTCATTATATGCTTTAGGAAATGATATTTCAATTTTCATGGCAACATTTAGTAATGTAATTGATAAATTAAATAGCAATGTTGGAACACTTACAAATACATCTGCAACACTATCAAGTGGTTCAAAAATTCAATCTGAATCAATAGAGCAAACTGTAAGTTCAATAAATGATATCACAGATACTATCTCTACAAATGCAAATAGTGTAAATATGATGTCAAAATTATCAGATGAGTTAAAAGATACAGCAATTAATGGTAACAACCTAGCAATAAATACTTCAAAAGCAATGGATGAAATAAATGAAAAAGTTGCTCAAATAAATGAGGCAATTACTATTATTGATCAAATTGCATTTCAAACAAATATCTTGTCACTTAATGCAGCTGTTGAAGCAGCAACTGCAGGTGAAGCAGGAAAAGGTTTTGCTGTAGTTGCAGCTGAAGTTAGAAACCTAGCAAATAGAAGTGCTGAAGCTGCAAAAGATATTAAAAACTTAGTAGAAGATGCTTCATCAAAAGCAAATGCAGGAAAAGAAGTAGCAACTGATATGATTAATGGATATGATGATTTACAAGATAAAATATCTAAAACAAAAGATATCATAGATAATGTAAACCAAAATTCAAGTGAACAAAAAACAAAAATTCTTACAATAAATGATGCTGTAAATAGACTAAATTCTGTTTCAAAAGATAATGATACAGGTATTCAAAACCTTACTGTATTATCTAGAGAAATTGAAGATTTATCTTCTCAAATGGAATCGATTATAAGTATAGCTGAGTTTGATCCTGACTATAAAAATATGACATGTGATGTCAATCTTATAAATGATGTATTTAGACAAAAACACTTACACATAAACTATAAAGTTGAACAATTTAAAGATTTAGATAGCTTTAAAAAGTTTGAAATAGTTGATTGTAACCAGTGTGAACTTGGTAAATGGATGAAAGAAAAAGAAAAAGAAAATGCGGCATTTACTCAACTTCCTCAATGGGAAGAGTTAAGAAAAACTCATAATATAGTCCATGAAAATATACAAGATTATATAGACTTAAACTCTCAAAAACTTCCTCAAAATGAAATGGTTCATAAAGCAGAAGAGATAGAAAAAAATACTATTGAGGTATTTAAAAAACTAGATAATATTTTAAAAGCAAATTGTTCAATAAACTAAATATATTGAACTAAAAACATGTAAAATATTGTTCCACCAAAAATTGAAACTAAATAGTTTTTAAATTTTTGGTGAACTACTACAGTAAAAATAATTGCCCCAAACTCTTTTAAACCATAATAATTATTTACAAAATCAACATCTTTTATTGAATAAACAACTAGTATAGTCATAATTGTTGCAGGGAAAAACCTTTGTAAAAAATCTAAGCTTTTAGGTAAATGATTTTTTTTAAAGAAAATAAATGGAAATGCCCTAGTAAATAAATTCACTAATGCCATAACTATAATTGCTAAATATATTTCATAACTACTCATGTTTAGCTTCTATTTTAGATTTTAAAACAAATAAAAATATCAAAGAAAAAGCAATAGAAAACACAAGCATCTTATCACTTGGTATAAATACTAAAGCTAACGAACTAGCTATAATTGCAATTATAAAAGGTAGATTATTTTTTAATTTTTTATATTGCTCCATACATAAAACAACAAATAAAGCTGTAAGTGAAAACTCTAAACCAGCTGTATTAAACTCAATATTAGAACCAACTATAGCGCCTAAAGTAGAACCAGCTAACCAGTAACTTTGATTAAAAAGGGTTAAGAAAAAATAGTACCACTCTTTTTTTAATTGTTTATCTTCATCAATTGTTGTCAATAATCCATAGGTTTCATCTGTTAAACCAAATATCAAATAAAATTTTAATTTTCCTGCTTTTTTATACTTTTTCAATAAAGATAAACCATAAAAAGATTGTCTTAGATTTACAAACCATGAAGCTATTGCTATATCAATTAGTCCAGCTTTTATATTAAAAAAATTAATTGCAACAAACTGTAAAGCACCTGCATAAATAAATATCGACATCAATGGTGCTAAATACCAAGAATAATCAAATGATACTAACAATAATCCAAAAGCAAAACCTAATACAGAATATCCCATCATAACAGGAATAGATACTTTAAATGCTGCTTGAATTTCCCTTTGATGAGTCATATTTATCTTTTTTAGTTAAATTTTTTATTGTTTGGATTACTTTTAAAGACACTCATTGAGTCTCTTTTTTCTTCAATTTTATTGAATTTGTCTACAGTTGCCACAGGATTTAAAAATAAAATTGATTCATCAATAACTATTT
Organism: uncultured Campylobacteraceae bacterium; assembly: GCA_937138295.1. Classification (GTDB taxonomy): domain Bacteria; phylum Campylobacterota; class Campylobacteria; order Campylobacterales; family Arcobacteraceae; genus JALRJW01. The sequence goes on along the minus strand of CAKZOX010000069.1, from coordinate 1,083 downwards.
GAAAAACACTATGCAAAGGAACTTTTACAACTGAACCAAAATTTTCTGCACCAAATCCTGCTTCAAAACTTAAACAATCATCTTCAATTTTTATAGTTGTATATGTGTAATTAGCTAAAGTAAATAGAGAAAAATTTTGTAATTGATCTTTAATTGACTTAGGTAATTCAGGATTAAAAGTTGTTGCTTCAACATTTACTGTAACTGAAAACTCTTGGTTTTTTTCTAATAAGAACTCAATATTATCTCTAACATGAGTACTAACCATATCTTTGTATTCTATATCTTCTAAAATATTTGAAACCATAATATACCTATTCATTTTTTTTTGTTATTATACATCATGAATAGAATAATTATACTTATAACTCTTTTTGTAGTTTCAATTTATGGATATGATTTTAAATTAAATGATAAAGATATTGAAAAAATAAACAATTCTCCTAAAAAAAGTTTTATTGTAAATAGATTGAAAATATATGAAAAACTAAAAACTGATGTAAAAGATTATGATTTAATTAGAAAATTATCCCATGTAAATACTTTTATAAACAAAATACTTCCAAAACACGATATTAAAGCAGGTATTGCAATGGACTATTGGGCAACTCCAAAAGAGTTTTTAATAGAAGGTCATGGAGATTGTGAAGACTATGCAATAGCTAAATATTTTACACTTTTAGAGCTAGGTATTCCTAAAGAAAAACTATATTTAGCAGTTGTAAAAGTAAAGACTCAAAGGGATAATCACATGGTTTTATTATATGTGGAAGACAAAAATAAATCTCCACTAGTTTTAGATAATCTTAGCTTTAGAGTTATTCCCTTTACAAAAAGACCTACTTTAATTCCAAAATTTGCTTTTAATGAAATAGATAGTTATCTATTTACAGCTGAAAAATTCACTAAAAGAGTGAAAATAAATTGGGGTAAAACAAATAAGTGGGAAGAGCTTTTAGAAAAGGTTTATACACTTAATGAATAATTTTCAATAACATCAAAATCAATCATTGCATTCATAAGTGCTATTTTTGAAGCTTTTTTTAGAAAATCTATGTCTATATCTTTTTCTAAAAACTTCTT
>CAKZOX010000068.1 GCA_937138295.1 uncultured Campylobacteraceae bacterium | reverse complement strand
AGCAACAATTTATAGGAAAACTTCAAGATACAAACGGTTCAAGTCAATTAATGATTTCAATAGCTGAAATAAATAATTTAGTTACAAGAACAAAAGATTTACTAGAGCAAGTTGAGGCAAAAGGATTTGCAAAAGTTGCTATGGTTGTGGATCCTGTATTAAGAAAGAGAATATCTGAAATATATGAAAAATTTGGTTTAAATATTCCTGTGTTATCACATGCTGAATTAGATTCAAAAGCTAATTTTGCCATTGAGGGTACATTGGAGTTTTAATAAAACATATTAACTTATTATTTATTTTTTTATGTAAAAATATCTAAAATATTATAAAAAATTTAAGGAAAAATTATGAAAATTTTTTTGGGATTTATATTAACGCTTTGTTCTGTTTTTGCAAATGAATTTTATGCAAAATTAGAACCTATTCAAGATTATGTAGTTAAATCATCGGTTTCTGGTAAAGTTATTTTTTCAAATGATAAAGTTGAAGGAAATATTTCAAAAAATGATTTAATCATTCAAATAGATTCAACATTAAATGATATTGAATTAAAACAGGCTCAAAATAAATTAGCCTTAGTTAATGAAATGATTGAGATTGAAACATTAAATTATGATAGATTAAATAAAGTTACTTCTAAATCACAATTTGAAAAAGATACTCAAAAATTAAAAGTTATTAATTTAAAATCTACAAAGGCTGATTTAATTACAAAAATTGAAACACTAAAAGATACTATAAAAAATAAGAAGTTAAGCGAGAAATCAAAATATATTTCTAATATTCATGTAAAAGAGGGTGATTATGTAAATCCTGGGACATCTTTATATAATGCAAAAGATATTACTAAGGGTAAATTAGAAGTTTATGTACCAATTGATTCTATTAAAGATATTAAATCTAAAAAGATTTTTTTAGATGGAAAAGAATCTAATACTAAAATTAATAAGATTTACAATGTTGCCGATGAGCAACATATCTCTTCATATAAAGTTCAACTTCTAGTTGAAAATCCAAAAGTTTTCTCAAGGTTGGTAAAAATTGAATTCAAATAATAATGTAGCTTGCCCTTTAGACTGTTTTGATACATGTCAAGCAAAATATGAAAATGGTAGTTTTAAAGGAGATAAGGATCATTTTGTTACAAATGGAAAATTATGTGTTAATTTTGCAAATCTTGTAAATGAAAACTATTTAACTACTTCAAAGTATTTAGGAAAAGAAATATCATTAGATGAATCTTTAGAAATATTGGTAGATAAATTAAAAAATACTACACCTGAAAAAACTCTATTTTACAAAGGAAGTGGAAACTTAGGTTTAATGCAAAAATCTACTGGTTATTTTTTTAGTCAATATGGTTCAACTTTAACTAAAGGTTCATTGTGTGAAGCAGCTGGAGAAGAAGGTATCATTCAAGGTAGAGGTAAAAGTATAAACCCTAGTATAGAAAATCTAATAAACAGTGATGTTATCATTGTTTGGGGAAGAAATTTTACACAAACATCAGCACATATGTACAATCTAGTAAAAGATAAAACTTTTATTACAATAGACCCTGTTAAAACTGAAATTGCAAAAAAATCTGAATTACACTTACAAATTAATCCTAAAACTGATTATGAATTAGCATTAATGCTAACTAGAGTTGCTTATATGAATGGAATTGATGATGAAGAGTATTTAGAAGAAAATACAGAAGGGCATGATTGGTTCTTTGATATTGCCAAAAATAGACCTCTTGTTTCTTATGAAGAGAAATGTGGAATAGATTTAGATGATGTATATAAATTTTTTGATTTAATTGAAGATAAAAAAGTTTCTATTATGCTTGGAGTTGGTCCTCAAAAATATAATGAGGGTGTTCAAATAACAAGAACTATTGATTCATTTGCTACATTTATAGGAATTCATAAGCAAGAAAATGCAGGTGGTGTATGGTATTTAGGAACATCAATGTATGGTTATGACGACCTTTTTAAAACTAAAACAAAAAATAAAAAAGTATCTTTACCAAAGATTGATTATGGAAAATTTGATTTAGTATTTATTCAAGGTGCAAATCCAGTTGTAAGTTCTCCTAATACTAAAAAAGTTATTGAAGGACTAAAAAATAGTTTTGTTGTTTATTTTGGCATAACTGAAAATGATACTTGCGAATATGCTGATTTAATTATTCCTTCTAGTTCATTTTTATCAAAAAAAGATATTAGGCTTTCTTATGGACATGATTTAAAATCAATTTCAGATGTTGTAGAAGAAAAAAATCCAAATACAATAACAGAGTATGAATTAACTAATTTCTTATGTAAGAAGTTTGATTTAGAAACTTTAAAAGATGAAGATGAAATTATTTCATATTATAAAGAGACTGAAGTTGAAAAAGAAGAACAATTTGAAGAGTTTGAGTTTATTGAAGATTTAGATGTTGAACCTTTATATAAAAACAAAAAAGATGATAATTTTTATTTAATAACTGCAAAAAATCCAAAATCATTAAATTCACAATTTGCTAAAGATGACTATGTTTATCTAAATAGTGATTCAAATTTCAATGAAAATGATGAAGTTAATATATCATCTGCTTATGGTGAAGCTAAGTTTGTAGTTAAAATAAATGATGATATTAAAACAGGTTGCGCCTTCTTTTATGCGGGAAATAAATTTGTAAACTATCTAACACCATTTGAAGAAGATGATGAAGCACATAATGCTATTTTTCAAGAGGTATTATTAGATATTGAACTATGCTGAGTTATTTAAACAACACAAGGTTGTAAAAGATTTAAGTCTTCTTCAATTATTAGTATATTTTGCTACATGGTTTTCAAATGTAGCTATTTATACTATGCTTGTAAAATTTGGAAGTTCTGAACTAGCAATTGCTACAGTAACGGCAATGCATTTTTTACCTGCTGTTTTTATTGCTGTATTATCAGGTGCTATTATTGATAGATTCAATATAAAAAAGCTTATGTATATATTGCTTTTTGTTGAATTATCTATGACTTTGATGTTTTTAACAATTGATAAAGCCAGTGAAATATGGATGTTAATGATTTTTATTTTTATTAGAATGAGTGCTTCATCTATGTTCTTTTCAACAGAAATGTCTTTGTTATCTAAGCTTTTAAGTGGTCAAGCTTTACAAAGAGCAAATGAAATTCATTCAATAATTTGGTCTTTAACATATGCACTAGGAATGGCTTTAAGTGCCGTTGTAGTAAATGCATATGGAATAAAAGTTGCTTTTATAATTGATGCAATGCTATTTGTAATAGCCTTACTTTTACTAACTAAAATTCATTTTGAATTAAAAGCAAATGAATATCACCATAAGATTAAAAAATTAATTATAGATGGTTTTATATATATTAAAAATCACAAATTAATTTTAAGACTTATAATTTTACACGCAAGTGTTGGTTTAACTTCATTTGATACTTTGGTTACTTTATTAGCTAAAAATGAGTATAAATATGTAATTGCAGTTCCTTTAGCTATTGGAATTTCAAATGCAATTAGAGCAGTTGGATTAATGATTGGACCGTTTATATTAGCAAAATTTACAAATAAAAATAGTTTATATTATTTACTAATACTACAAGGTATTACAATAATATTTTGGGGATTAGTTCAAGAAAACTTTTACTTAGCATTATTTGCTCAATTCACAATTGGATTATTCACTACAACTCTATGGTCTTTTACTTATGCACTTTTACAAGAAAATTGTGACAAAGAATATATAGGTAGAGTTGTTTCTTATAATGATATGTTTTTTATGATTTCATGTGCGGGAACAACATTCTTGATTGGGATTTTAGCAAATTATATAAGTTTAGGTATGATTACAATAATTTTAGGTGTAGGATTTATTTTGTTTGCAATATATTATAAAGGATTATTAAAATGGATATAAATGAAAAAGTATTACTTTTAGGAATTTTGAAAAAAGAAGAAGATGAAACTTTAAATGACATAGTAATAAAACTAGAAAACACAGGTATGTTTACATTAAAAGAAGGAAAAAAACTATTAAAGAAACTTAAAACAGAAGGGTATGTTTTAGATTCTAGTTTATCTTTAAAGGGTGATTTAATAGCAAAAGAAGTTCAAAAAGAGTTTACTATATAAATTAATTTCATTTAGAAACATATATGTTTTTTATGAAATAATTTAATTATAAAATTATTAAAAATAGGCTTGTTTTGATATTATTTTATATACAAAATTAAAAGGAAATTTTATGATATTAGATTATAAAGAAATAGACGATTTAAATAGATACAAAATTATGTCAGGTACAGTTATTCCAAGACCTATTGCTTGGATAGTTACTGAAGAAAATGGCGTTTTAAATTGTGCTCCTTTTTCATATTTTATTCCTATTTCATCTAATCCAGCGTTAGTATTAGTTGCTATTGGTAAAAAAGATGATGGAAGTCCAAAAGATTCATTAGCAAATATCCTAAAAACAAAAAAAGCAACTATTTGTTTTGCAAAAAAAGAAGATGCTGCTTTAGTTCAAAAATGTGCTACACCACTAGGTAAAGATGAAAGCGAAGTTGAGAAGTTTGAAATAGATGTAAATGAAGTATTAGAGGGTTATCCTCCTATGATAGCAAATTCTCAAAGTGCACTTTTCTGTGAATATTATGATACTTATGAAATTCCTGGAGATACAACACCTGTTATTTTAGAAGTAAAAAAACAATTCATTGAAGATGATAAAATCAATGACAGAAACCATGTTTTCTTAGATAATATCGGAAGATGTGGAGTTACATTTAAAGCTTTAGTTGATTTATAGGGTTTAAAAAAATTAAGAGTAAAACTCTTAATTTTTTTCTAAAACTTCATACTCTTCTTGAAAGTAGTTACCAATAACATTTTTTTCAACTAAACTACTATTAAAGTCACTATCAAATCTTTTTTTATCCAAATACTTACTTTTATAATTCCCATCAAATTTACTTGCAATTTCTTGAGATAAAATCCCATCATAATCAATAATAATTTCAGAGCTGTTAGCTAAGAAATAGTATATGAAATTTACATAAGAATCATCATTTATTTTATAAGTAGTAATTTCATAATTTGAATAGTTTAATTCTTCTACTTTTTTCATAGAATTCAATTTTAATTCATTTTTAAATAGTGTTGTGAAAAATCCTCTTTCAAATCCATTCCATCTACAATTCATTCCTAAGTCTAATGACTC
>CAKZOX010000067.1 GCA_937138295.1 uncultured Campylobacteraceae bacterium | reverse complement strand
TGAATAATTTAACAAAAAGGAAATTAAATGTCTTATCAACCACAATTTAAAGTAAAAGCAACATATATGAGAGGTGGAACTTCTAAAGGAACATTTTTTAATATAGCAGATCTTCCAAAAGAAGCGCAAGAAGATGGAAGAAAAAGAGATAAATTACTACAAAGAATTGTAGGAAGCCCAGATATTTATAAGAAACAAATGGACGGTATGGGTGGAGCATCTTCATCTACATCTAAAGCTATTTTAGTTGGAAAAAGTGATGTACCTAATCATGATGTTGACTACTACTTTTGTCAAGTTGCAATTGATAAAGATTTTGTAGACATGAGTGGTAACTGTGGTAACTTAAGTTCTGCAGTTGGACCATTTGCTATTCATGAAGGTTTAGTTGATAACGTACCTGAAAACGGTGTATGTTGTGTAAGAATTTGGCAAGCAAATATCAAGAAAACTATTCTTTGTTATGTAACTATGGAAAATGGAATGGTTAAAGAAATGGGTGACTATGAAATTGATGGTGTTGCTTTTCCTGCTGAAGAGATCGTTTTAGAATTTGTTGAGCCTGTTGATCCTTCTGAAGAATTATTCCCAACTGGAAACTTAGTTGATGATTTAGAAGTTGAAGGTGTTGGTACATTTAAAGCTACTATGATAACAGCTGGTATTCCAACTGTATTTGTAAACGCAGATGAAATTGGATATAAAGGTACTGAGCTTCAAGGTGATATAAACTCAGACACAGAAGCATTAGCTAGATTTGAAAAAATCAGAATAGCAGGTGCACTTAAAATGGGTGTTATGAAAGATGCAAGTGATGCACTAACTCAACAACACACACCAAAAATTGCATTTGTATCTCCTGCACAAGACTTTGTAACTTCTTCTGGTAAGAATGTAGAAGCATCAGCTATGGATTTACATGTTAGAGCATTATCAATGCAACAATTACACCATGCTATGATGGGAACAGCTTCTGTTGCTATTGGAGTAGCTGCTTGTATTCCTGGAACTCTTGTAAATATAGCTGCTGGTGGTGGAGAAAAAGATTCAGTTACTTTTGGTCACCCAAGTGGTGCTATTAAAGTTGGAGCTGCTTTATCACAAAAAGATGGTAAATATATTGTTGAAAAAGCTTCAATGAGCAGAAGTGCTAGAATAATAATGGATGGAAATGTACATGTTCCTGCAGGAACAATGGACGTTTAAATTCTAAGTATCAATTCATTATTTAAAAGGTAATTTAGATAAATGAAAAAATTTGAATTTTTAGAAGACGGGGAATTTTCACCCCAAAAATATTCAAAAATGGTAAAAACCTATCAAGAAAATAACAATCCAACTGGATGGTTTGATGATATATATAAAAGTGCTAATGGGGATTATAAAAAAGTCTTTTGGGCTGATTTAGAACCTAGTCCCTATTTAGTATCATGGCTTAAAAAAAATCTGATAAATAAAGAAAATAAAACAGCTTGTGTTATTGGATGTGGAGTTGGAGATGATGCTGAGGCTTTAGCTTCCTTTGGCTTTAGTGTAACTGCATTTGATATAAGTAAAACAGCAATTGATCTTTGTAAAAAAAGATACCCAAATTCTAAAGTTACTTATGTTGTAGCTGATTTATTTGACTATCCAAAAAACTGGTCTGAATCTTTTGATGTGGTATATGAATGTAATACTATTCAAGTTTTACCTGATGTTTACAGAATAAAAGCAAGGGTAGCAATGTCTAGTTTACTTTGTAAAAATGGTTATATTTTGGTTTCATGTAGAAGTAGGAATGAAAATGAAAAACAAGATGCCGTACCACTTCCACTTACAAAAAAAGAAATAAACCAATTTGTTCAAAGCGATGGATTAAAAGAGATTAGTTTTTTACAATATGATGATAATCAAGTACCAAGTGTTCCTCACTTTTTTGGTATATATCAAAAATAAGGATTTAATGTGAACATATGGGAAGATATTATAAAGCATGAAAAACAGCAAGATTACTATAAAAAACTAGAAACTATCATAGATGAAAAATATGAAACAACTACTGTTTTTCCACCAAAAGAAAAGATATTTTACGCTTTTTCACAAACACCCTTAGATAATTTAAAAGTTGTAATTTTAGGTCAAGACCCATATCATGGAGCTAATCAAGCACAAGGTTTAGCTTTTTCTACACCAAAAGAAATGAAAAATCCACCTTCAATGGCGAATATACTAAAAGAGATACAAAGTGATTTACAAAGACCATCATCATGTGATGATGGAGATTTAACACCATGCGCAAATGATGGAGTTTTACTTTTAAATACTATTTTAACAGTAGAGCAAGCTAAACCAAAATCCCATGAAAAGTTAGGCTGGGAAATATTTACAGACAACATCATAAAATATATTTCAAATAATTGTAGTAATATTGTATTTATTCTTTGGGGTGCACCATCTATTAAAAAAACAAAACTAATAGATGAATCAAAGCATCATATTCTAACTTCACCTCATCCAAGTCCACTATCTTCATATAGGGGATTTTTTGGTTGTAAGCACTTTTCTAAAACAAATGAGATTTTAAATAGTATTGGAAAAAAACAGATTAATTGGTAGCATAAAAAAAGGATAGATTTTAAAATCTATCCTTATCGTCAAGTACTTTTATGATACTCTCTTCGTTTTGATATCCTCTAAATTCATGGATAATAAACAAATCATCTTCTTCATAATTGATT
>CAKZOX010000066.1 GCA_937138295.1 uncultured Campylobacteraceae bacterium | reverse complement strand
TGAATTTACAAAAACACACGATTTTTCAAAGGCTAACTATTTTATAGACACTTTAGAGCAACTAGAAACTATTTTAAATTAGTTTTTAATTGCTAAATTTATATACTCTTCTAAACTTTCTTTTGAAGTTTTACCAACAAACTTTTTCACAAATCTACCCTCTTTTGTAAATAGAAACATTTCAGGAATTTTTTTAACATCACCTAATTGTTTTGCTAATTTAAAATTTTCATCTCCTACTGTAACAGGATATTCTATTCCATGTTCTTTTATAAAATCTAAAATCTCTTGTTTTGGTTTATCTTTTTCAAATAAAACAGAAACTATTTCAAAATCATCTTTATACTTTTCTCTAAGCTCTTTTAAAATAGGAAGTTCTTCAATACATGGTGGGCACCATGTAGCAAAAACATCGACTAAAACTGCTTTTTTACCCTTATACTCTTCAAAATCTAAACCTTGAGTTGTACTTTTCAAAGTAATAAATTTTTCATCTGTTGTAAGTAGTGTGAAGTTTTCTGAAACAAACTCAACCGGTGCACTATTTTGGTGTGTACCTGGTTTTACCATTGCACTTTCGTCAATTGTTGTTTTAGTATCACAAGCACTAAATAAAAGACCAGTAACCATTAAACCTATTAATAAACTTTTTTTCATTATTTACCCAAACCTGACAATTCTTGTATTAAATTCTTAGCTTCAATTTCATCAAAAAATATATTCATAGAAAGTTCATAATTTACTCTTTTTATAAACTTTATTCTTTCTTGAAATTGTAACTCTTTATTATCTTTATTCTCTTCTAAAATATTTAGAAGTTCCTCTTTATAACCTTGAATTAACTCTTCTTTTTTTACGGGTGCTGATTTTATACTAACATTTTTATTCTTTTTAAAATTTAAATGCAATATTAACACAAGTATCATTTACTCTGTATTTAAAAACTTTAAATTAGAGTAAAGCTTACAGGAAGTTTTAACTCTACATTTTTGTCAGCTTTTGGGAAACTTTTTGATGCTTTTTTAATAGCTTTAATTGTAGCTTTTTTTAGAAACTTGTGTCCACTTAGTATTACAATATTTTCAACTTCACCATTTCGTAGTACAGAGAATTTCACTTCAACTACTCCTTGTATATTTCTTTTTCTTGCAATTGAAGGATATACAATATTCTGTTTTATTAAACTAATTATAAGAGCAAGGTTTCTGTCTTTATAATCTTTTTTAACATTTTTATCATCTTTTATTAAAGATTCATTTTTTTGAGGAGTTTTAGAAATCTTATATTCATTTTTAATCTTATTTTTTTGTTCTACTATTTTGTTAGTATTTGATTTTTTTTTATCAACCTTTTTTAGACTTTTTTTGACTTGTTTATCAATATTATTTTTTACAACTTTATCAATAACTTTTTTATGTATTAATTTTTCTTTAGAATGTTTACTTTTTTTTATTACTTTTTTTTGTTCTTTTTTTACAGTTTCAACTAATTCTTTTGGTTTGGTAAAATTAATTTCATTAAGTGATATTTTTTCAGTTTTTTCAATCTCTTTATGTACTAATTTTAAATCATCTTTAAAAACATAAAATGCTCCAAAAGCACAAGCAATATAAATAGTTAATACTAATAAAAATGAAGTAAAATATCTATTCATTTTTTTGTTACTATTGATATATTAGTGAATTCATCTTTTTTTAACATATCAAGAACTAATACAAAATCTTGAAATTTTGAATTTTTATCACTATTAATATGAACCGCCGTATCTTTTGGAAACTGCAAAATATGATTTTGAATTTCATCTAAACCTTGAATATTATTATTACAATATATAGTTCCATCTTCTTTTATAACTATAATAATCTCTTTATTTACTTTGATATTATCAGCATGTTTACCTTTTGGAAGACTTATTGGAATAATTCCCTTTGATATAAAAGTTGAAGTTAGTAAAACTATTGCTAACAAAACTAACAATACATCAATAAATGGTATGACATTTATTGAATCATATTTCTTTAGCTTCAAAATCACTCTCCAAAACTTCAGCAAATCTTCCTAAGATGTTATAAAAAATCTGTGAAATAATAGCTACAACAAGTCCAATAGCAGTAGCTTTTAATGCTAATGCTAAAGAACTCATTATTTTAGATGCTTCAATTTCACCATTTCCCATAGTCATAAAAGTAAGCATAATAGCTATGACAGTCCCTAAAAGTCCTATATATGGAGCATTTGATGCAATAGTTCCTATAATAGTTAAATGTTTTGTAACAGCTATATCAAATTTCTTTTTATTTGTATACTCTATCAAATTGATTTTTCTATAAAACATTATTCTTTCTACAAAAAACCAAATAGAAACAAAACTCATTAATCCTAAAACTGCAATTACCCCATAATCAACTAGATTTTTAAGAACTTCTATATCCATTATTGTGCCTTATATTGATTTGTATTAGGTTTCATTTGATGACTAGAATGATTATGTCCACTTTTATTAGCTCCATATGTACTAAATACATAAGCTTTATAAAAATTTAAACTCATATAAAATACAATCAACGCACTTGCAAAAGGGAATGCTAATATTTTTAAATATCTTTTTGTATCTAATTGTTTCATTCTAATAGCAACTAATATAAATGCCCAAATATATGCAATATGATTAAAGATATTAAAAATGTGTACCCATGCATCTTTTCTACTAGCTAAAGGTGCCATTTTATCAAGACCTAAAGAAAATGCTTGATTAAATCCATTTGTAATATTGTGAGCATATGAATAAAAGAAAAACTCTCCAACATGAGATAAACCACCAACAATAAATAATGGAGCAATAGCATAACCTAAAGTATAAAATGTTTTTTCATAATCTACATTCATTATTTTTGAAGCTATATACATTCCACCCATCATTAAAGAAATAGAGATTACAACAGCATATATAAAAGCAAATAATCCCACTGTATCAATTGAACCAAAGTTTAAAATTCCATCAAAATATCTAGCTGTTTTAGTCCAGAAGAAATCTTCAAAAATAGCACTTCTACCTAATGCATGATGAAAACTCATAGTAATACTAATAGCTGCCGTTATTAAAATTAATGCCCAAACTTCAGCTTTGTTTACTTTAAATTTTTTAACCAACCCATTTGATGGAGCTTTAAATTTAAAAGCAACTGCTTCACATGCTGTTGAACAATCCATACATAATGTACAATCTTCAATAGAATTTTTTTTAGCAAAAGTAAATGGCTTTAAGTTATAACTACATGCACTTGCACAATCAAAAGTCTTACAACTTTGACAATTATCTGTATAAGTCTCAAGTTTTGTGAAACTAACTTTTGAATAAACTTTAGTCATAGTTCCTATTGGACAAATATATTTACAATATGCCATTTCGTCATAAATATAGTAAAACACTACAGCAACAACTGTCATTATTAAAAAGAATAATGCACTTGCATAAGGTGTTTTAAATAATCCAGGAAACATATAATAAACAAACCACCAACCTAAAAATAAAAGAATAACACCTATAAAAGGATTGGCCAATTTTTTAGGCATTTTTTTCTTTAAACCAAATTTTGTAATATATTTACCAATAAATCCATGTGGACATATTCCACAAAAAACTCTTCCTAAAGTACTCAAAGTTACAACCATAAAAAATGGCCAAAATAATCCCCAAAATAGTCCTGTAGTAAATAAGTTTTCTTCTTTAGTAGGATTTATAAATCCAAAATATATGGCATATAAAAAAAGTCCTAATATAATTGTTTGTAATATTCTTAAGAAAATTCTATTTTTAAATATAAAGCCTAAAACAGGAATACCAAATATGTCATTTTTATCTCTATTTACAAAATTAACCATAATCTAAACCTTAAAATTTATACGCATAAGTTAACATGTAACTTCTAGGTGATGCTGCTTTGTAAGTATAATCACCATCTGTATCTTTAGATGCATCCATCGCATAATATTTATCAAATACATTATTTATATTAAATTGAATATTGTGATTTTTTCTTTCAAATCCAAGCATTAAGTCTGTTATTAAATCATAACCTTCATATTTTTCAGTATTTGCATTATCCATATAATAACTACCATAAGATTTTGTAGTTATTCTTGATTTAAATCCATTATCTAAATTTATAGCTACAAATAAAGAGTATTGGTTTTTTGGTATATAAGGTAAATAGTTTCCGTCTCTGTTCTCTTCTGTAATAGCACCATTTACTCTTACAGTTTCATAAAATGATTTATATTTAAAATCACTATAAGCATAAGCACCACCAAATTGGAAGTTATTTGTAAAATTGTATGCAAAATTAAACTCTAAACCTCTTTTTTGAGTTTCACCTGCATTATCATATGTTGTAGAAAATGTAGACTCTTTTATTTGGACAATTTCATCTTTTACATCATTTTGATATATAGCTAAATCATATGAAATATTTTTTGTTCTTGTTTTAAAACCAATCTCATAATTAATACTTTTGGTTTTATTTAAATCTGAATTATCACCTAATTCACTTGTTGTAGGAGCTTGGTTTGCCTGTGCTATTGATGTATAAAAGTTTGTTTCATTAGTTAATTGGTAGTTTAAACCCATCTTTGATGAAAATAAGTTATATGATTTATCTATCAAACTATTTGATGGAGTAACTAAAGTACTATAGTTATTTTTTGCATAATCAAACTCTATATAAGTAGTTTCTTCTAAATCAAAATTTAATCTATCAAATCTTGCACTTAAATCTACAGAAAGATTACTTGTAGGTTTAAAAGTCTCTATTGCATAAATTCCATATAAAGTGGTTTTTGTATCTTCAACTGAAGCTAAATCACCTATTTCATTTGATAGTGTACTTACAATAGTTTCATATGGTGCTCCAAATGTTGGTGTTACTGTTGTTGTGTTTAAATCTGCATAAGTATATTTTTTTGCATCATTAGTTTTATCCATTTTCAATGTTAAACCACCAACAAAAATAGCTTCATTTCCAAATAATTCATGAGAATTATTTAGCTCTAAATCTGTACCAAAAACATCATTATCTTTTGAATCATTAATAAAACCTGTTACTGGATGAAAATGATCCCATGTATTAAAATATACTCTAGGTTTAAAAGTAAAGTTTTCAAACTCTTTTTCATATTTTGTATTTAATGAATATATTTCAGAATCCCTTGCACTATTTTGCCAAGGAGATGATGTAGTATCATGTTGTTCACCTGTAGCTAAAAATTCTGCAAATTCATTTTCATCCATACTTGCAGGTAAATTCATGTTGGATTTTGTATAAGCAACTTCTGTTTCAATTGTAGATTCATCTTCAAAAACATGACCATATTTTATACTTAATTGAGTAGAATCAAAATCGTTATTATCTCTCCATGAATTATCAATTTTTCTTGAACTAAATGTCATTGAAGTAAAATCACTTTCACTTAATTCACCGGTCAATTTTAAATTGAAATTTTGTTGTCCATCATTTCCTGCACCTATTTTAATTCTATTAGTTGTATCATCAAAAACTGATTTAGTTATTAACTGAATTACACCACCAGTTGCATTTGCAGCATTAATTGATCCAGGTCCTTTTTGAACCTCAATACTTGATACATCTTGCATATCTATATAATCAAATCTTGTAAAAGAATCTGGATCCGTCATTGGAACACCATCTTTTATAACCATAATTTCTCTTACACCATATCTTGCTTTTAATCCAGCACCTCTAATAATTATTTTAGGGCTTGGTGAATTTGATGATGATTCAGCAATTACACCGGGAATATTTTCTATAGCTTGCTGAATATTTAAGATATTCTTATCTTCTATAGTTTTTTCATCAACTACAGCAATACTTTGAGATACATCTTTTGTAGCAGTTTTAATTTTTGTAGCAGTTACAGACATTGAGTCTAAAACTATTTCTTCATTTGCAGATAATATTGTTGAAGCATTTACACTATATAGCAGTGTTGCAACAATAACAGAACTTTTTAATTTATACATTAATCCTCCATATTATACACACCACATTTATAATATGAAAAGGTAAAATTAAATACAATAAATATGGTGTTAACCCACCTATTCTCTATCTTGATAGTCGCCAAACTTTTTATAGATAGGGAATAAATTAGAAATTGGATTTTAGAAGAATTTTGTTAATAAATTGTTAATTTTTTAATAAATGTGAGTTTTTTATGAGTTTTTTAGAGTTTTCAAATTCAGATTAAATTGATTTCCATTTTGTTTTACATCTATATTTATAAGAATATTATGTTTGTCACAAAAACTTTTAACTATATTTAAACCTAAACCGAAACCTTCTACTTCACTATTTTCTTGAAAATCTTGTTCAAAGATTATCATAAGATTTTTAGTATCTATTGTTTGTCCTGTATTAAATATACTTAAAATATTTTCTTTAAATTCTATTTTTATTTGACCATTGCTTTCTAAATTATATTTTATGGCATTTGAAATTAAGTTATCAACTACTTTTTGAAAACCTTTTTTATCAGTATTTATATCGATATTTGAAGGTATATTTGTATCAATACTTATATCTTTTTTTAAGTCTTTAAATTTATCCAAACTATTAAAAACAATTTCATATAAATTAACTTTTGTAATTTCAACTTTATCAATAGAAGTTTTAATCTCATATTCCATATTTTCATAAAGTTTAAGTAAATCATCACTAGCTTGATCAATTCTTGAAAGTCTTTTTAAATGCTTTTCATCATCTAATTTCTTTTTTAGCATTTGAGTATTCATTTTTATAGTTGAAACAGGAATATTTAATTCATGTATAGTCTCTTTTAATTGCTTTTGAAGATTTTCATCACTTTTAATTAATGGCTTTAAAATATTTTTTGAAAAACTCAAAAACACAATCAATGAAAAGACTACCATAGGAATTACGATTACAAAAAAGTTGTCTTGATTTAATCCAAATAATGAAATTAAATAGTAATTAACAAATAGAGTGATTAAAGTAACAACCGAATAAATTACAGAAATCGTAATTAGAAAATCTTTTTCTTTAGAACTCAACTTTATACCCTATTCCCTTAAGATTAATAATAAAATCTTTTCCTAATATCTTCTTTAATTGATTTATGTAAACTCTTATAGAGCCTTCAGAATACTCTTCTTCTACACTCCAAAGTCTAGATACAATCATATCTTTCGTTACTATATTGTTTTTTTCTTCAATAAAAAGTTGCAATAACTCAGCAACTTTCATGGGTAATTTCACATCACTATCATTTTCAAAAAGTCTTCTATTTTGAGAGTCAAAAGTAAAGTTAGCAGTTAATTTAATCATTTCAAAGCTTTTATTATTTCTTTTTAATAGTGCTTTTATTCTAAATAAAAGTTCATCTAAATCAACTGGTTTTTTTACATAATCATCACAGCCATTTTTAAAGCCTTGATGTAAGGTATCTTTGTCTTTATATGAAGTTAAAAATATTGTTGGAGTCAAGTCTTGAGATGCTCTTAATTGAGCTAGTAAATCAAGACCATTTATTTTTGGTACATTTATATCAAATATGTATAAATCATAGTTTTTTGAGTAATTTAACTCTAAACATTCATCTCCATCATTTGCAATATCAACATCAAAACCTTCATCATCTAAAAAGTCCTCAAGGCTATCACAAAAAAGTTCATCATCTTCTAAAACTAAGATTTTATACATAATTCAATAATTATTTAAATTCAGCGAAATTTTGTCTTAATGCTTCATAAGCAACTATTGAAACAGAGTTTGCAATATTTAAACTTCTAGCGTCATTTGTCATAGGAATAGTAATTTTCCCTTCTTCTCTTTCATTCATAATACTTTCAGGTAAACCGGCATCTTCTCTACCAAAATAAAAGAAATCATCTTTTTTAAACTCAGCATTAAAATAAACTTTATCAGTTTTAGTAGTAGCGAAAAAGTGTCTCTCAGTTATAGGATTTTTTGACCAGAAATCTTCAATATTATCATATTCAATAACTTCTAAATCAAACCAATAATCAAGTCCAGCTCGTCTTACTTCTTTTTCTGTAATTTCACCAAATCCATAAGGTTTAATAAGATGTAATCTACAGTTTAATGCAAATGCTAATCTTCCAATTGTTCCAACATTTCCAGGGATTCTAGGTTCATGTAAAACTATATTAAACATTATAAAATCACCGTTTTATTACCATGAACAAAAACTTTATCTTCTAACAAATGAGATAAAGCATTTGCCAATACAATTTTTTCTACGTTTCTCCCTGCTTTTCTCATATCTTGCCATGAGTAAGAGTGGTCAACACTAACAACATCTTGTGCAATAATTGGACCTTCATCTAAATCATCAGTTACATAATGAGCAGTTGCTCCAATAATCTTAACACCTCTTTCATGTGCTTGTTTATATGGATTTGCTCCAATAAATGCAGGTAAAAATGAATGGTGAATATTTAATACTTTTTTAGGATATTCTTGAACAAATTTTGGTGTTAAAATTCTCATATATTTAGCTAATACAATAATTTCAGGTTCAAATTCATTTATTTTAGCAATCATTTTATCTTCATGCTCTTCTCTACTTAATCCTTCAGCACTAATACAAGTAAAAGGTATATCAAACTTTTCAACTAAATCTCTTAGATTTTCATGATTAGCTATAACAGCTTTGATATTTGCATTTAATTCACCATCACTATATCTAATTAGTAAATCACCTAAAACGTGAGTTTCTTTAGTAGCTAAAATAACAACATCTTTCTTTTGATTCTTATTTAATTTAATTTGAGCTGTGTCAGGAAGAGCTTCTTTAATCTCTTTTAAAAGTAAGTTTGCATTTACATTTCCAGAAATAACCGTTCTCATAAAGAACTTTTTCGTTTCTTCGTCTACGTATTCTGCATTTTTTTCTATATTTAAGTTATTTGCAAATAGAACTTTTGAGATATTGTAAACTAATCCCTTTGAGTCTTCTGCGTCTATTAAAAGTGTATATTCTTGCATTTTAGATATTATTCCCATAAATAAATTTTTTGGGAATAATACCATTTATTTAATTAATAG
This sequence comes from uncultured Campylobacteraceae bacterium, assembly GCA_937138295.1. Taxonomy (GTDB): domain Bacteria; phylum Campylobacterota; class Campylobacteria; order Campylobacterales; family Arcobacteraceae; genus JALRJW01. The sequence continues at coordinate 3,599 of CAKZOX010000066.1, read as the reverse complement.
ATAATTTCGATAATTAATTATCTAATTGTAGTTCTAATTTTTCTCTATATCTTTCTAAATTAAATTCAGTAACTCTAGCAACACCAGATTCAACAGCAGCATTTGCAACAGCAGCTGAAACTTCTACCATAAGTCTTTTATCAAATGGAACAGGAATTAAATAATCTCTACCAAATGATAAATCTCCAAATAATACTTTTAACTCAGGATAAATATCTTCTTTTGCTAAATTAGCAATAGCATAAGCAGCTGCCATTTTCATTTCCATATTTATTTTTTTTGTTTGTACATCTAAAGCACCTCTAAAAATAAATGGGAATCCAAGAACGTTGTTTACTTGATTTGGATAATCAGATCTTCCTGTTCCTATGATTGCATTTGGTTTGATTTCTCTAACTTCATCAGGGAAAAGTTCTGGTGTAGGGTTTGCAAGTGTGAATACAATAGGCTCATCACACATTAAATTTACATGTTCTTTAGTAAATGAACCTGGTCTTGATAATCCTAAAACCATATCAGCATCTGTAAATGCTTCATCCATAGTCAAAGCTTCATCAATCGCAAAAGTTGATTTATATTCATTTAAATCAGTTCTACCTTTATGAATTACACCTTTTGAGTCACACATGATTAGGTTTTTTACACCTAATTCTTTATACATATTAGAACAAGAAGATGCAGATGCACCAGCACCAACAACTACTACTTTCATATCTTCTGGTTTTTTATTTAAAATTTCAGCTGCATTTATAAGTGCTGCTGTTGTAATAATTGCTGTTCCATGTTGGTCATCATGCATAACAGGAATATCTAATTCTTCTACTAATCTTCTTTCAATTTCAAAACACTCAGGTGCTTTTATATCTTCTAAATTTATTCCACCAAAAGTTGGAGCAATCGCTTTTACAATTTGACAAAATTTATCAACATTTTCTTCATCTACTTCAATATCAAATGAATCAACAGCAGCAAATTTTTTGAATAAAACAGCTTTACCTTCCATAACTGGTTTTGAAGCTTGTGCTCCAATATTACCTAAACCTAAAACAGCTGTTCCATTTGAAATAACTGCTACAAGGTTCCTTTTTGCAGTATATTCATATGCTAACTCTGGATCTCTATGAATCTCTTCACAAGGATATGCTACACCTGGAGAGTATGCTAAAGAAAGGTCTCTTTGTGATTCTAGTCTAGTTGTTGTAGCAATTGCTACTTTTCCAGGATTTGGTACTCTATGATAATCTAATGCTTCATTTTTAGTAACTTTTTTACTCATAATTGTTTCCTTAAATTGTATAAAATATATAAATTGTATGAAATAGTAACCTTTTTTGCTTTAATTTTGTTGAATTTTTAAATTAATTTTTTATTAAAGTTTATTTTAAGCAATATTTTCAATTAAATGACATTTTTTTAATATAAATTGATTATTTATATACAATTGTATTAGTTAGGTATAAGTATAAATTATCTAAAATTATTTAATATCTTTAGATTTTCTTATAATTGAGTCTATCATATCGTTAAAAACTAAATAATGAATAGGAATTAAACAAAACCAATATATTCTTCCAATTACACCTTTTGGATAAAAATATGCACTTTGAATAAGTTTTTCATCTTCAATTTTAAATTCTAACCAAGCTTCACCTGGCACTTTCATTTGAGCAAAAAGTAATAATCTTTCATTTTTCTTTAAATCAACAACTTTCCAGAAATCTAAACTCTCTCCAATTCTTAAATTTTGTGGATGCCTTCGCCCTCTTTTCAATCCATATCCACCTAATATTTGATCAAAAACTCCTCTAATAACCCATAAGAAATCATATTTAAACCATCCATTATCTCCACCTATACTAATAAAGCTTTTGTAGATTTTTTCTTTGTCATAATTTTTTATTGATCTTTCTTTTCTATCTAAATATAAAGCATTTGCTATACCTTGAGAATGATCTTTTTCCCATATTGTTCCTGCATTATCACTCCATCTAGAAAATACTTGATTTTTTTGAATTGCTTCAATAGCTTTTCTAACAGAACTTTCATAATCTAAGGGCACGATATGTGGGAAGTATCTTTTTGCATTGTCATTTTGGATTACAACTTCAGATTTTAAACCTTCAATTAAAGCTTTTGCCACTACAAATGGTACGGGTGTAAATAAATTTAACCAGTAAGATGAAAGATTTATTGATAAAAATGGTAAAGGAATTATAAGTCTATTTAACCCTAAAACTTTTGCAGTTTTTAACATCATTTCTTCATATGTTAATTGTTCACTTCCAATATCAACTACTAAGTTTACTTTAACGTCTAAATATAAACTATCTTCGAGATATCTTAATACATCCCTTACAGATATTGGTTGAGCTTTTGTAAAAACCCATTTAGGAGTAGTCATAATTGGTAGTTTTTCTGTAAGGTTTCTAATTATTTCAAAACTAGTACTTCCAGAACCAATAATAACCCCAGCCCTTATCCAAATAGTTTGAACTTTTTTGCTAGAACTTAATACTTCACCCGTTTCAATTCTACTTAAAAGATGTTCGCTTGTATTTTCATCTTTTACTCCAAGTCCACCAAGATATATAACTCTTTTAACACCATTAATTTCACAAGCTTCAATAAAGTTTTGTGCAGATTTTTTATCTAAGTTTTTATAATCACTTGAATTTAAAGAATGTACTAAATAATATGCAACATCAACATCTTTTAAAGCTTCAATTAAAGAATCTTTATTTAATGTATCACCTTCGATTATTTCAATGTTTTTGTTTGTTTGAGGAGGAAATCTATCTTTATGTCTAACTAATAGTTTAAATTGTAAATCTTCATTTTTAACTAATTCTTGTTTAAGTCTTCTACCAATATAACCTGTAGAGCCTGTAAGTAATACTTTCATTGTAAATCCTTTTACAGTATAGATTTATTATAGCACTCTTAAAGTATATTGATACAAGCTATTTGTTAAATCATTGCATAATTACACCAGCAAAGCGTCCACAGTTCTTATCTTTTCTGTAAGAGTAGTATGGTTCATTTGAACATTTTGTACAAGTGCTGTAAATAGTAATATTATCAACACCTAATTCTTGAAGTTGATGTTTGTTGATTGACTGCAAATCAATATAACCATTTGAAGTAAATCTTTTTCCAAAAGTATTTATTACAATATCTTCTAACTCTTTACTTACTTCATAACAACATTTTTGAATAGATGGACCCATAATAACTTGAATATCTTTAACATCGCATTCAAAGTTATCAATCATTTTATAAACAGTTTCTTGAACTATTTTTAAAAAAGTAGAGTTTCTACCAGCATGAACGGCTGCTATAACACCTTTATTTTTATCAAAAATCAAAATTGGAATACAATCAGCTACCATTACCATCAGGGGTAAGTTTTTAGAAGCTGTAATAATACCATCACAGTTTTCAATTAACTTTGGTGAGTTTTCATCAACAACAACTACATTCTTTCCATGGACTTGATCCATATAAACTAAATCATCATTGCTATAATTTAATTTTTTAGCTAATTTTTCTCTATTAAAGTCAACATTACTTTTCTTGTCATTTACATGATAAGCTAAATT
>CAKZOX010000065.1 GCA_937138295.1 uncultured Campylobacteraceae bacterium | reverse complement strand
CTATATCCAATACCAAAGAAAAATATTATTACTTTAGACTCATTCTACACCCAATACTATCTCCCATATATCAAACAACACATCAAATCTTGGAAATCAAATGATTCAACATATAGAATGCATATAAGACCTGTATTTAAAGATTATGCTATGGACGAGATTAAGAAGATTGATGTTATTAAAGCTCATAATGAGATGGTAAGTAAGAAAAAACTTAAACCCTCAACTGCTAATAAGTTTATAATACATCTATCTTCAATATATCATTTAGCTTTAGATTTACAGTTAGAAGGATTGATTGATAATCCAGTAAAAGGAATAAAACCCTTTACAGAAAACAATCATAAAGAGAGATTTTTAACTAAAGTTGAATCACAAAGACTTATAACAGCAGTAAACCAATCTCAAAATCTAAACCTAAAGTTAGTAGTACCATTTTTAATATTAACAGGAGCAAGACGAGGAGAAGTATTAAAAGCCAGATGGAAAGATATAGATGTTCATAATATGATTTGGACAATACCAACTTCAAAAATATGAAAATGACACAGAGGTATGTTCATTTATCAAATGAGAGTTTGATGAGTGCTGTTAGTTGTGCTGGTGGATTGTTAGGTGGGGAGGATAAATGACTAAATTGTTGCATTAATATTTATTTATATAACTTACAGTAAACTGCAACTAAAAAGGATATATTAAGTTTAGCTAACAATCCATCCTCCTCTCTTACCTAGAAAATCACCTTCCAAAGACAGACTTTCTGTTTCGTCAGATGCAAAAGTGACGGAGGCCAACGCCTGAGTAAACTTTTGACAGCTGTAAGAATAAAGAAAGGATGGATGATGAAGGATTATGATTTTCGTTCTATTCAGCTTCAGCTGACTGAATCTAACAAAAAACTATATCAACTAAAAAATTCTACTCTTTTCTTTTTTTAGATTCCAAGGTCGCTAGCGCTAGCATTAACGGAAATCATCATCCATTCTCATCGTTCTTCACCTTTTGGCTATAAGTCACACTGCGTGCATTCACTTCACTTCGTTCCGTTCATTTACTTGTGGACTATTGCCAACGGCTCATCACTCTTTGAATGGTGATTTCCTTAACAAGAAGTGAGGTATTTTTCCCGCTCTCAGGGAATATTTAAAGTACTAAAAAACGTACAAATCAACTTTTTATTCACATCCTAAAAACATACACAGATTTACAGTTCATTAAATAGTTTCATCTTATTCATAGTGAGTCCACATTCGAAGAATTTTAACTGTGTTTACATCTTCAAGAACCTGATAGACTATCCTGTGCTGGATGTTTATTCTTCTTGAATATGCACCAGTTAAATCACCAATAAGTTTCTCAAAAGGTGGTGGATTTTGAAAAGGATTGCTTTTAATAACAGTAAGTAATTCTTTAGCCTTTTCTTTTAGATTTGATGAGCTTAACTTCTTGGCATCTTTTAAAGCTTGCTTTGTATAAACAAGCTTATACTCTACCACTCAACATCCTCGCTGCAATCTTCAATAGATGTATTCATCCCTTCTATTATAGATTCTTTCATATTAGGTATTGAGCTTAAAAAAAGAGTCTCTTGTAGTGCATTCCAATCCTCTTGAGATACCATAACAGCATTGTTTCGTTTTCCAGTTATTATGATAGGTTCATGATTTTGTGCAGTTTCATCGATAAGATTAAATATATCAGCTCTAGCTTTTGTGGCACTTAAAATTTTTGTCATAAATTCCTCCATTGTTTTAGATATTGTATCTAATTACGTACATACTGTCAATTAATCCAAAACCCACATAGCAAATCCATAAAATTTTGTAAACCCAAAGTACCCTCACATCTTCACACCTTTAAAAAGACATCCCCGGGGATGTTTTGATAAATAGATACTTTTTAGCTTCACTTTTTCCAAGACATTAAAATCCCATGACAACTAAGTCCTTCACTACAACTTTACACCAACTTTCTTTTCTATTGCATAGGATGAATCACCTGATTAAAAAACAAACCTTAAATCATGCAAACATCCTAGCTTTTTAGACTTGATCTTTTTTAGAATTGTGTAATGGGAAATATCTATTAAAGGACTTTTCCTTTGCTCCGCAAATGAGCTAAAACTAAAAACACTTTGAAAAAGGAGAAACTATGCTAAAAATATATCTAACTGATTTAGCAGCTTACAATAAAGGATACTTACTTGGTGAATGGATAACTTTACCCTGCGATGATTTAGAATCCAAACTAAATAAAATCCTAAGTTCAGGAGAAGCTCTGTGCTTTGTTGAATCAGGTTACTTTGAAAAGCATGAAGAGTATTTTATTACTGATTGGGAGTGGGAAGATAATGAGCTATTCAAACTTACTGAATATGAAAACATATTTGAACTAAACAGTAAACTTACAGAAGTATCTAATTTAGATGAAGAATCAATTAATATAGTTGCCTTTTTACTGAATCAAGGATTAGCTTGTGATATTGATGATGCAATATCTAAAAAAGATGATGTTGTAATTTATTATAACAGCTCAATGCAAACTTTGGCTTATGATTTGATTGAAGAATGTTATGACTTAAATACTCTTCCATCCATTATTTCAAACCATATTGATTATGAAAGCATAGCAAGGGATTTAATGCTTGAAGGAAACTACTTTGAAATTGATGGTGATATTTATGAATATAGAAACTAAAACAGCGTCATCATCTATCATCATAAACCACTTTTAACATACCCACAAGAGCTAGAAATCATTTCAACAGTTAATTACTCATCTTTTAAAACAAACATCCATATACAGCAAAAAAGCACTCCACAGAATAAAGCTATAGCCCTTTGTGTGAAGGTGAAAATCTAATGCCTATTTGATGGTGCTTGACCGTAATGTCAGAAAACTTATCATTTAAACTATAGTGCTATCGTTATTGATATAAGTTAATAACATAGTGAATAAGCTGTGAATAACTAAATAAGTAACAAGGAGAAAAAACAATGTCAAAACTAAAAGAGAAGTTGCTAAGACAACAAGAACAACAATTAGAATATATGGGAAAGTTCCTAGATTACATTTACGATAATGTGATTTCAAGTGAATTAAATAGTAATGAATTAGATGAGATGGAAAGAGAAAATATCTCTTCCCAAGTAAGCAATAGAATCTTATCTAAGAATACATTCAAACAAGCTAACAATAAAAACTACCATCCATTAAAAGGAGCATAAGATGGAAGAGAAAAAATATACAAGATACAGATTTGAAGCAGCACTTCAAGATGCAAATGAGTATGGGGTTCAACATTTAGTTGATGAATATGTAAATGTACTTGAATCAAATAAACCCTATCAAAGTAAATGTGATTATATAGGATATAGTCTTTTAGCTATTGATGAAAAAATTGCTTTGCTTGATAATGAAATATCTGCTCTTAAGGAGTATAAACAAAAACTAAAAGGTGCAAAAGATTTAGCTTATGAAGTTGGAGCAAAAGTATTTCAAAGATATGGAATAAGTAAAATAGAAGGAGCAGGAATTAGTTCAATAACTTCAAGTGTTGGTTCTGAAACAACGAAATTAGAGTTAACTATTTTAGATGAAGAAGCTTTAATTCAACAAGGCTTTTATAAAAAGATTCTTGATGAAAAGAAAGTAATGGAAGCTTATGTTCAAGGTGAGTATAAAGAGTTTATATTACAGCATGCAAAGGTTGAGCATGTAATTTACATTAAAGCCCCAAGACTTAGAGTAAATAAGAGAAGATCAAGCAATAACTCTGGTTATAGTGGATTAGATGTTCCTGATGTTGCTTAAGGTGGTAATACAAGAAGGGGTGATTAATCCCTCCTATGTCGCTTTTAATACAATTTGACTGCAAATATGCAGAGTATTAAAAGAAGTATTACCAGTTTTAAAAGCATAAGGTACTCCTACGGTTAACGCTCCCAACCCATAAAACTTGCAACACTACCCGCAAGACATAAAAAAAGGCAGAGCCGAAACTCCGCCTAATCTATCTGCGTTAATCCAAATTGGGTAATCAGTCCAATAGTAGACATAACCTGATGCTTTTCAGACATCATTATAACCAAACAAAAATTACAAGTCAAGAAGAAATTATTAATAGATTATTAGTTGATACAGCCCTAGAACAGAGCTTACCAAAGCTATATGAACAAGATAAAAGTGAAGTAAAAATCCTTTATGCAAGATTTTATCATCCCATTTATAATTGGGAGTGGTTTGCTATGGAGTATTCAAAACTTCAAGGACTATTCTTTGGTTTAGTTGATGGAGAAGTTTTAGAGTATGGATATTTTACAGTAGATGAATTAGAAAGAGTTGGAGCAAAAAGAGATTATACATTTGCTCCAAAAGAAATTAAAGGAGAAGATTATGGAAAACGAGCCATTTAGAATAGACCAACTTACAGGGGAGATAATAGTTCCCTGTAATAGTAAAGATAAAGAGTTACTTCAAAGTACCAAAATTGAGGCTGTAAAGCTTTTAAATCCTGATGATTTCTTTATGATTAATGGAGTATGGGAAGCAAAAAGAGATGCATTGGTAAAAATCCTAAGTTCTCTTCCTCTTTCATATTCATGGGTAATTAAAGAAAAACAACTTGAAAGTACATTTGCTTCTGTTACAGGAGTATTAGCTATAGAAGTAGGAAATATAATTTGTTAAACTCCTTTATCTAACGCTCCCACCCAACACTACCCGCATACATTATGCAAAAAAAAAGGTAGAGAAATTAATCCCTACCTTCTACGTTAAACTAGTGAGTAGTCACTCTCACAGAGCTAACAAATGATTTTCTGAAGTGATTGTATAAAAAGCAAAACCAAAAGTCAAGGTGATAAAATAATCTATCTATCTAAATCAACTCTGTTTGAGGAGATTGTATGGTAGATTTAGATATAATCAATGATATTAAGGATTTAAAAAGTTGGAAATTTATAGTATATATTATCTATAATGACTTTTACTCAACTTCTATATAAAGAAAAAAATGACAACATACTTAAACTACACCCACCCAATCTATAGCACTTTAATAAATGATTACTATAATGGAGTACTAAAAGTATCAGATGGTACTAGCTATGGAACAGGAAGCTTACTATATGATGGAAAAAGTATCCTAACAGCAGCTCACGTATTTGATGGTATGAGTTATGATAATCTAAAAATATACCTTTATGATGGGGAAAGTGATTTTACTTTAAATGCTAGGGTTACTGTATATGAGGGTTATGATGATGTAAACATAAATGGGGATTTAGCCATAGTTACTTTTGATGAAACACTAGATGATTTTTATAATAGATACAACATCTTCAGGGATGATTCTATAAGTAGAGATTTTACAGCAGTTGGATATGGAGATGTTGGAACTGGAACTACTGGTTATATAGATTCATCAACTATTCATAAAGTAAAAGTAACTAATACCTTTGATGCAGACTTAAATACTTTAGAAAATGACTCTTACTTAAATTTAAGTTGGGAATCTATACTAGATTCTGTTTTAGTTGCAGACTTTGATACAGGAAACTCAAATCAAGATGTAATAGGTTACCTAAATAATACTCAAGACTTAGGTACGGGATATACTGAAGGTATAATTGCTCCAGGTGATAGTGGAGGACCATCATTTGTAAATGAGCAAATAGCAGGAATTGCGAGCTATAGCTTTGAATATAATAGTGCTAATTTCCAATTTGATGTAAATGATACTCTAGATTCAAGCTTTGGTGAAATGGCTGCTTGGCAAAGTACAGCTTATTATCAAGAATGGATAGATAAAACTATTAGAGATAACTATATAGATGCTCCAATAACTAAAGAAGATGTAAAACAAGAAGTGAGTGAAGCAGATACTTACGCATACTTTATGGTGTCTTATAACCTAGATAGAAACCTAATCAATGATACTATATCTGTAGATTATAAAACACTTGATGGAACTGCAGTTGCTGGAGAAGATTTCATAGCAGTTTCAGGAAGATTAAATCTATACAGTGATGAGGATTATGCCATTATTGCAGTTGAGCTTATAAATGATTCTATCAAAGAAAACGACGAGTATTTTTACATAGAGATTTCGAATCCTGTTAATGGAAGTTTTGGGGAAGGTGTTGAGACTTTAACTGCTATTAGAACTATATATGACGATACAGTTTGGGGATAAGATTATATGAGTAATAGTATAAATAAAAGCATTACAATAAATACCTTAACACCAACATATGACAAGGTAGAAGACAGAATTAGATTAAGTATAAATTATCAAGACTTAAACAACAGATGTGATGTTATGATAACAAGAAGTTTTATATTACAAATACTTCCAGCAATAGAAGAGTACATTTATAAACATTACCCAAATGAACCTATATTAGAAGATGACGAGATACAAATTAACTCTTCATCATCTCAAAAAGATAATAGCTTCTCTCAAACTCAAATGGAAGATATAGAACTTTATAAAAACCTAGAAGACTTATTAATCACTTTAAACCTACATTACCATCAAGAAACACAACTAACAATTCTAAGTTTCATCACAAAGGAAAACTACAATCTAAGTTTAAACTGTAATGTAGATATGTTAAAGAACATACTTAAAGCAATAAAGAAATCAATACCAGTTTATTCTTGGAATTTAGTTGGGTTGGTTTAATTTAATACAAGAATTATGTTAAATTATATCAATTTTAAAATTAATTAGTTAATTTATACTTTTTAATGTTTATAAAAGTAATAATTTAATAATGTTATAAATGTTTTTTATAGGAGTAAAAGATGGCGTTAAGTCAAACAGAAGTATCAAAATTATACGTGTCAATATTTGGAAGAGCATCAGAAGGTGAAGGGAATGTTTTTTGGCAAAAGTCTAATAATATGACATCTGCAGCAGATGAGATGTTATCAACTACAGCAGCAAGAGAGTACTTTGGGAGTACATTAAATAATAATCAAAAATTTATTGAATTTATATATGAAAATACATTAAATAAGACAATAGAAGATGATCCAACAGGTGTAGCATATTGGGTAAATCAATTAGATAATGGTAAAAGTAAGGGAAGTGTAGTTTCATCTATGATAAAGGCAGTAAATACTTTTGGTCCTGATGGAATTAATTATAATGAAAGTGATACAAAAACAGTAGAAGCATATATGCAATTTACAAATAGAGTAAAGATATCAGATTATTTTGCAGATATGGTAGAGACAGCACCAGATGATTATGCAATATCAACATCATTTAATCATGATTTAAATGTTACTTACGATTTAAGTAGTGTAGAAGTATGTAAAAGTAATATAGAAAAAACTTTTTTTATAAATGAAGTTGATGATGAAGGTGAAGACATTGTATTTGAAGGTCTTTATTATGGTTCGTTTAATGGTGACTATAGTGGTCATATGTCTTTTAATGTTGAAAGTGGATTTACATATAAAGAAGACAGTACTGAATCTGATGGGTATATATCAGGATATTGGATAGGTAATGATTTACAAGAGGGCTCAAGTTTTGACGGATGGTATAATAATATCACTGGTGAGATGTATGCAGAATCTGACGACGACTACAATACTATTTTTACTGGTAACTTTATAAATAATAATGAATTTACAGGTGTATGGAGTTCTGATTTAGGAACAGATGGAACATTATCTTTAGACTTAGTTGGAACAAATAATACTGATTCATTTAACTATTTAAAAGAAGATATTTTAGGTATCTAAAACTAATATTTATTGAAGTTATAATTACTCAAAATTTATAACTTCAATTTATAACTGGCAACAACTATATAGGGGTCAGTCGCTACCTAAAAAACTATAAAAACTTAAGAAATTTTATTAAACTATAACCCTAAGTAACACCTATTTAGCAAGATTTAACTCTTGCGATTATTAATCTTGAATAGTATCAATATTTGCTGCTTTTTTATAAACTTCTTCCCATACTGGTAAATACATTTTGGTAAATGGGGTTTTTGAGAAGGTGGAAAAACGATTTTTGAAGGAGCTTCAATGCCTTCATAACAAAAAACTAATGGGGTGATATACCTACCTTTGAGTGTTGTTTCCTTCAATACTTTTTTGAAGTTTTGACTCAGCATGGTTTGCCCTTTTTGAGCTTTTTGTTCTACCATTGCAGCTTCTGAAATGGCTTGTCCTCTAAAGTAAAATTTGCAGGCATGAACACCCATAATCTTTTCATCCCCAACGATTCCCCAATT
>CAKZOX010000064.1 GCA_937138295.1 uncultured Campylobacteraceae bacterium | reverse complement strand
GCTTGTGATGCATCAATTGAAATCGTTGAATACGTAAGATTTGAACTTGGTGAAGGTATCGAGAAAAAAGAAGAAGACTTTGCAGCTGAAGTTGCAGCTCAAATGGGTCAATAATCTTTTTTAAGAATTTATAAAAATGAAAGTGAAGTAATGGGTGAAACAATAATAAACAATTCACCCCTTACTGAACACAAAATACTAACTTGTAAAAACATCTCTCAAAGTTTCGATTACGAACTTTTTAAAAAAATCAATCTAGAATTATCAAAACAAGAATCTATTAGTATCATTGGTGCTAGTGGTAGTGGAAAATCAACTCTATTAAACATCATGTCTTCATTATTAAAACCTATGGAAGGTAGTGTAGTTTTTAATAATAAAGATATCTACAAATTAAAGCAAAAAGAATTACTTGAAATTAGAAGAAATTACTTTGGAATAATATTTCAAGCACACTATTTATTTAGAGGTTTTACTGCTATTGAAAATTTAAATATAGCAGAACTTTTAAGTGGTGAGGAAATTGATTCTGAGCTTTTAAAAGATTTAAAGATAGATCATACAATAAATCAAAATGTTGGTGAATTAAGTGGTGGTCAACAACAAAGACTTTCAATAGCAAGGGTCTTAACTAAAAAACCTAAAATTATTTTTGCAGATGAGCCAACTGGTAATCTTGATAAAGATACTGCTAAGATAGTTATGGATACACTTTTTAAATATATTAAAGAAAATGATGCAGCATTAGTTTTAGTTACCCATGAAAATGATATTGCCTTCTCATGTGATAAGGTATATAAACTTGAACAATTGCAATTGCAGGAGTTAAAATGAAACTTCTTTTAATTTGTGATACAAGTATAATTAAAGATATATTTACATTAATTTGTAAAAAACTAAATGTTGAATTGAACATTCAAGACAACAATGATTTAAAAGGTAATAACTATGATTTTATAGTAGTTGATCAAAGCTACATAGATGATAAGTTTAATAATTTTAAACAATACTCAAAAAGACTTGGAGCTATAAGTAGTGAAGAGTTACCCTTTGATAAATCTAGAGATTTTTTAATACCTAGACCATTTTTACCTACTAAATTAGAATTTATTTTAAAAGAAGAGATAGAAGATATCAAAAAAGAAGAATCAAAAAACATCAATGTAAAAAGAAGCTATGAAGAACTTGAAGACACAGAGGTTACTATTCCTGTAATGGATTATATGGAAACATTAGTAGATGATGTTTATAATGAAATTGAAGAAGAAACTGATGATAGTGTTGTTACTTTAGCTTCCTTAAAAGAGGGTGGGGTTTTAGATAAAACAGAACTATCTAAAATTAATTCACTTCTTTTTTTAGAGAATACATCGGAAGATATTGAAGAAAATGATTGGAAAGATATTTCAGATATCATAGATGATGCTTTAGATGAAGTTAGAGATTATGAGTTTGATTTTTCAACTGGAAATAAATATGAAGTAATTTTAACAGATTATAAAATGAACGAATTAAAACCTCTTCTTACAAAATTAAATCAAAATCTTATAGATATTTTAGCTAGTGGCGAAGAAGTTGATATTACTTTAAAACTAAAAAAGGATTAATGTGGAATTTCAAAAGGGTGCTATTTTAATACTTTCAGGACCAAGTGGTTGTGGTAAATCAACACTTTTAAAAGAAGTATACAAACATATTGATGATTATTATTTTTCAATTTCTACGACTACTAGAAGTCCAAGGGTTGGGGAAGAGCACGGTGTGGATTACTTTTTTACCTCAAAAGAAGAGTTTGAAAAAGGTATACAAGAGGGTGAATTTCTTGAGTATGCAAAAGTACATGATAACTATTATGGTACGTCTTTGAAACCTATAAATGAAGCTTTAAATAAAAGTCAACTTGTTATCTTTGATATAGATGTTCAAGGACATGATATAGTTAGAGATAAACTTAATAGTATAGTTACTTCAGTATTTATTACTACACCATCTTTAAAGATTTTAGAAGATAGATTAAAATCAAGAAATACAGATGATATTGAAGTTATTGAAAAAAGATTAAAAAATGCAAAAATTGAGATTAATAGTGTTGATAAATATGACTATTTCTTAGTTAACGATGATTTAGATGAAGCATCTAAAAAACTTGTGAGTATTGCAAATATTACTAGAATTAAAGCATCTTTATTTGATAAAGAACTTTGTGTAAAAGACTGGTTAAACTAAGCTTCAATAAAAAATAAATCTTATGAAGATATCTATTGAATATCTTCATATGGAGTTGGTTCATTAAAGTAATAACCCTGACAATAGTTAGCTCCAATTTCTTCTACTTTATCATAAATATCTTTATTTGCAACAAACTCAGCAATAGTAGTTAGTCCTATTTTTTGTGAGAAATTGTTTATTGTAGAAACAATAATTTCTAATTCTTTTGATGTATTTATCTCTTTTACAAGTGAACCATCTATTTTAACAAAATCAATATCTAAAAGAGTAAGTAAATTAAAGTTTGAGTAACCACTACCAAAATCATCAACTCCAACTTTACAGTTAAATTCTTTTACTTTTTTAATAAAGTTTCTTACTAATTCTATGTCTTCAATACCTTCAGATTCAAGTATCTCAAACTCTAATCTATCTGTATATTCTCTATTGTCTTCTAAAACTTTAAATATATGTTTTTTTGTATCTTCATTTGAAATATCTTCAAATGATATATTTATAGAGACTCTTTTACTTTTATTTTTTATTAAAGCTATAGAATCTTGTAAAATAATTTTTATAATATTTGAATAATATTTTGTAGATTTTGCTACATCTAAAAATTTATAAGGTGGAACTTGTTCACCATTTGGCTTAACATATCTTATTAGAGCTTCATATTTATAAACTTCTTGAGTTTTTGTATCTACAATTGCTTGGAAATAAGCCTTAAATAGATTTTCTTTAAAGCCTTGTTTTATAAGCTTAATCCATTTGATATTATCTTCATAAGATTTTCTCATATCTAATGAATCATCATAAATCATAACTCTTTTTTTCTTTTTTCTAGCGTTTGTAATAACTCTTTTACCATATTTATATGCATCAAGACCTTGAGCTTTTGCTATCCCTATAGTAATATCAATATCAATTTCATTTCCACCAATTTCAATTGCATTTACTTCCATTTTAGCTGCAAACTGTTTACATTCATTGTAGAAGTCATCCATTGAAACAATCTCAGAATCACATACAACAGCAAATTTATCTGCTTCAATTCTGTAAACTTTATATTTTTTATAATCAAAAAATGATTTTAATGAATTTGCTAATTCTATTAAAATTATATCGCCATTATCTTCCCCAAATAAGTCATCAATTTTTGCAAAAGAATCAATATCTAATAAGGCAATAGAAGAATCTTTTTTAATATCTAAATCTTTTAATAGTTGGTTTCTATTTGGAAGGTTTGTAAGTGAATCTGTGTAAAGTTCTTTTAATTCGTGGTATAAAAGAGATTGAGACATTACTTGTAAAAGTTTTGAAACATCAATAGGTTTTAATACATATTTATCAACACCAATATCAATTGCTTCAAGTAAGTATTCTTTATTTGAAAAGGCAGTTGCAACTATAACAGGAATGTTAAAGTTGATTTTTTTAATCTCTTTTATCATATCTAAACCATTCATAATAGGCATATTGATATCAGTGATGATTAAGTCTATCTCTTTTTCATTTTCTGTAAATATATCTAAACCTTCTTGACCATTTTCAGCTAAGAATTGTTTTTTAGTAAAGTTCTTTAGTATTTGACTAGTTACGTTTCTTAAGTCCGCTTCGTCTTCAACATATAGTACGGTAATGTTTTTTAAGTTTGATATATTGTTATTCATATAAGAGTTACTCCATATTTATTAAGATATAATATCATAATTAAATAAATATACAAATAAATAAAAGAAGAATATACGTTATAAAGTGTTCTTTTGTTTTTTAAATAAAGTCATCAAAATAAATAATAGCTAGGGAATTTTAGTGTCAAAAGTAAAATGTGATCATTGTCATTTATCTTTTAGTGATGAGATAATGATTAAAGAGAATAATTTAAATTTTTGTTGTAAAGGATGTCAAGGGGTTTATCATCTCCTAAAAGACGATGGATTAGACTCTTTTTACGACAAATTAGGAAATAAAACTATTGCTCCACCTTTACAAATCCAAAATGATGATTTAGAAAAATTTGATACGGAAAATTTTGCTAAAAACTATATAAAAACTGATGAAAATGGATTTAATCAAGTTGATTTAATTATTGAAGGAATTCATTGTGCTGCTTGTGTGTGGTTAAATGAAAAAATACTTTTTGACACTCCTGGTATTATTGAAGCTAATATAAATTTTACAACAAATAAAGCAAAAATCACATGGGATAGTGATAAATTAAAATTATCAGAAATTATTTTAAGAATTAGAAGTATAGGTTACAATGCATATACCTATGAATCTTCAATAGCTGACAAAAAAGCACAAGAAGCAAAAAGAGATTACTTTATTAGAATGATGGTAGCTGTAATTGCAAGTATGAATGTAATGATGCTTGGAGTTGCAAAATACACTGGTTTTTTTACAGGAATGAGTGATGAAGTTAAATGGATGGTTCATTTAGGTGAATTTTTATTGGCTACTCCTGTGTTATTCTATAGTGGTTGGATATTTTTCAAAGGTGCCTATTATGGTTTAAAAAATCGAATATTAAATATGGATTTTTTAGTTGCAACTGGAGCTAGTTTTACTTATATTTACTCTTTATTCATTTTATTTGGAGCAAAAGGCGAGAGTTATTTTGATAGTGTTGCTATGATTATTACTTTTGTATTAGTTGGAAAATATCTTGAAGTTATTGGTAAAAAATCTGCAATAGATACCTTAGATAAAATCAAATCAACACTCCCTTTGGAAGCTACAATTATTAGAGATGGAATTGAAAAGAATGTTTCATTAAATGAGATAAAAATAGGTGATATAGTTAAAATTAAAGCAGGAGATAAAGTTCCTGTAGATGGTAAATTATTAAGTAGTAGTGCAAATTTTGATGAGTCTAGTTTAACAGGTGAGTCACTACCTGTATTTAAAAAAACAAACGACATGCTTTATAGTGGTACTATTTGTACAGATAGCGTGGTGGAATTTGAAGTTACAAAAGATTTTAAAAATTCAACTTTTTCTTCAATTGTGACACTTTTAGAAGAGTCTTTAAATTCTAAACCTAAAATTCAAACAAAAGCAAATGAAATATCAAAAAGTTTTACTGTAATTATTCTAACTCTATCAATTTTAACTTTTGCAGTTTGGTATTTTTTTGGTATTGATTTAGGTTTTGACTATGAAGGTACTAATCACTTCGAAAAATCATTTATTGTAGCAATATCAGTTATTGTTATTGCTTGTCCTTGTGCTTTAGCTTTAGCTACACCAATTGCTAGTTTAATAGGAATATCGGAACTTGCAAAAAAAGGTTTATTGTTTAAAGAAGCGAAATATATAGAAACTATAGCTCAAACAAATGTAGTTGTTTTTGATAAAACAGGAACTTTAACAAATGGAAATCTTGATGTTATAACTTCAAAAATTTATGATGAAAGTAAAATTGATATTTTATATTCACTTGTTAATGCATCTTCTCACCCTGTAAGTAAATCTGTAAAAAAATATTTAGAAAAAAACTATGAAGTTTCTAAAGTTCAATTAAACGAAATTAAAAATATTGAAGCTATGGGAATGGAAGCTAAATATGAAGACAAAAAGGTATTTGGTGGAAATCTTAATTTACTAGAAAAATTCAATATTAAATATGATTTTGAAGAAAAAATGACTTCATATACTTTTTGTGTAGATGATAAGATTATCGCAACATTTGAACTAGAAGATGAAATTAAAGAACATGCAAAAGATTTAATAAACTTCCTAAAAGCTAAAAATATTCAAACTATTATGTTAACAGGTGATAATGAAACTGTTGCAAAAAAAGTGGCATTTGAGCTTGGTATTGATGATGTATATTTTAAACAAACTCCTCAAAGTAAAGCAAAGTTTATAGATGATTTAAAAGAAGAAAATAAAACTGTAGTTATGGTTGGAGATGGTTTAAATGATGCTGTTGCGTTAAGTAATGCAGATGTTTCTATTGCGATGGGTAATTCAGCTGAAGTATCTCTACAAGTATCAGATATTGTTTTATTAAATTCATCTTTAAAGTCACTTCAAAATGCCTTTGAAATATCGACAAAAACATATAAATTTATAAAACAGAACCTTGGAATTTCTCTATTATATAATGTTGTTACAATTCCATTTGCTATGTTTGGGTATGTTATACCTTTAGTTGCAGCTTTATCTATGAGTTTAAGTTCGTTGATAGTTGTATTTAATTCATTAAGAATAAAATTAAAATAGGAAGTAAAATATGATAAACGACACTTTATTTATGATGTTAATTATTGGACTTATAATTTCAGGAATATTATTAGCTTTATTTATTTGGGGAGCTAAAACAGGTCAGTTTGATGACTCAAATAAAATGGTTGATGGTTTATTATTTGATAGTGTTGATGATTTAAATGATGCAATAAACAAAGAGAAAAAAGTTAAAGAGGCAAAAGAAGCTAAAGAAAAAGAGAAAAGTTTAAAAGAGAATGAGCAAAAAAAAAGCTAGTCAAAAAGACTAGCTTTTAATTTCAAATAATTTATATAAGATTATTTAAATGCAGCAATTTGTTTTGCTAAATCAGCGATATCAGCATCAGAAAGTCTAGCAACTTGACCTTTCATAACACCTTTCATAGCACCACCGTAAGATCCGTCTTTGTAACCTTTTAATGCAGCGATAGTTTTAGCTTCGTCCCAACCAGCGATGATTTGAGATTTACCTAAAGCAGCTTTTTCCATTTTTGCACCATGACATCCTGCACATGCAGCTAAAGATGCAGCAGATAAAGTTGCAGCTGTTGCTGCAGCAAAGATTGTTCCTAAAACAATTTTTTTCATTGATTTCTCCTTAATTTTTAAAAGATATATTTTAGCATATATTCTTTGTAGAAAGCTTAATATAATCTTTCATTTGTTTTGTATTAGAATTATAAATTATAATTGTTAATTAATTGTGAAGTGAAAATTATCTCATTGATTTATACAATTGTTCATGTTTTTTTACTTCATCCAATGATGGTTTTCTTCTAATTGATATATAACACTGTTCATTATTGTCATTTTTGTATGGATATATAGTTGCATATACCCAATAAAAACCACCAGATTTAGTTTTATTTTTAACATAACCTTGCCAAACATTTCCACTTTTTACAGTTTCCCACAAATCTTTAAA
Organism: uncultured Campylobacteraceae bacterium; assembly: GCA_937138295.1. Classification (GTDB taxonomy): domain Bacteria; phylum Campylobacterota; class Campylobacteria; order Campylobacterales; family Arcobacteraceae; genus JALRJW01. The sequence goes on along the minus strand of CAKZOX010000064.1, from coordinate 1,012 downwards.
AGCTGCTGCTGGCATATCTTCATGTCGTATAAGATTATGAGGTTTTCCTATTAATTCTTCTAAAGTGTATTCAGAAACATCACAAAATTGCTTGTTGGCAAATATTATTGTACCTTTGATATCTGTTTCACTTACTAAAAAAGCATTATCACTTAAAATTGTTTCCTTGTTAATAGACATAAAATTATCCTCTATTCTTAAATACTATATCGCAATTGTGTTCTTTTAAATCATCTAAGGTTTTAAACACTTGATTTACATGACTCTCTAAATTTTCAGTAACTGCTAGAATTTGACCATTTTCATATTCTTCTGCGTATAAATCAACTATATCTTGCATCATATGGTGAACTAATTGATGTTCATATTTTAATTTTTCCCATACTTCACCTTGAGCAAAGTCAGAGTTTTCATTAGCAATTATCCATTTTCCCATATCACATTGAGTGTGATGTTTTACATTAAAACTTTCTCCTGCTTTACAACATGAGAAATTTGTATTTTTGAAGCTGATATGATCTGATTTTAATTTATTTAAATCAAAAATCATATCTGTGTTACATACTCTTCTTTTTGCATCTGATGTGAATGATGTTCTATCAACAGCTTTTTGTAATTCAAATGCTAAATTTTTTGTTGATTCAGCCATTTCACTTATACTAGCTGCATTTTGAGCATTTTTCTGTGTTTCTCTATCTAATTCTGTAACTGTATTATTAATTTGTTCCATTGCTTGTTGTTGTTCTTTTGAAGCAGTAGTTACTTCATTTATAAGACCAATTGTAATATTGATATTTTCATTTAGTTCATTAAAACCTTTGATCATATCTGAAGAGATATCTTTTCCTTCTTTTGCTTTTAAGTTAGCTACTTCAACTAAACTTTTAATATCTTTAGCAGCTTCAGCACTTCGATTTGCAAGATTTCTAACTTCCCCTGCTACTACAGCAAAACCTTTTCCAGCTTCACCAGCAGTTGCTGCTTCCACAGCTGCATTTAGTGATAAAATATT
>CAKZOX010000063.1 GCA_937138295.1 uncultured Campylobacteraceae bacterium | reverse complement strand
TCCATTATTTCCTAATTTTAGTAAGCAAACTAGGCACGATGCCATTTGTTATTTATCGCTTAATCTTAGGGGTTGGCTTACTGTGGTTTCTATTAACTTAAATCATAGAAGTTAATTTAGATAACCTGAATTAAATTAATAAAACGCAGCGCTATTAAAAATAGCGCTGCGTTTTTCTTTTTAATATATTTGAAATATAAAATAGATAAACAGTTTACGTAAACGTTAAATTAAGGCGTGAAAAACAGCTTGGTTTTGTTTACTATAGCTAAAGAGTATTTCCATTTCTTAATAGTGAGACCAATATGAATCTTTCATTATCTGAAGAACAAATGATGATTCAGGATATGGCCTGCAAGTTTGCTGAAAGTGAACTTGCGCCAGTTGCTGCACAATTAGATGAACACGCTAATCAGCCTTTGTTTTTAGAAAATTTAGCTAAGTTATCTGAGCTAGGTTTCATGGGACTTAACATTAAAGCTGAGTATGGTGGTGTTGAAGCCGGAAGTGTTGCTTTTAGTTTAGCAATAACTGAAATTGCCAAAGCGTGTGCCTCTACGGCGGTAACAACTTCTGTAACAAATATGGTTGCAGAGGTTATTCAAGCGGTAGGTAATGAAGAACAAAAGCAAAAGTATTTAGTGCCTAAGAGTCAAATGGTTTTTCTAAAAGATTTAGGATCAAATAGATCTGTATATACAGAATATGGCTGGAAGAATACAGGAACTTTATTTAAATCACATCTTATATCATACGCTATAGAATTTTTAAGAGAAGAAATAGATCAAGAAGTTGATGATGATGGCAATGTAATAAAGAAGACTTTAGGTATTGAAAGAATACCAGATCCAATGTTGCTAAAAGAAATGCAGCAATACTACCCAGGATTAAACGTGGATAGACTTGTTGCCTTTTCAGCTTTAGTTGCTTTTGTCAAAGTACAACAAGCAAATAGGGGTTACGCAAAGAGAAGAGAAAGCGAGAAACCCTTGCAAAAGTCAGAAAATTTGTATAAATTAAAGAGTAGTCCGTTTAGAAATTTAGGACGTAATAAATCTACGCGTACTAAGAAGCCTAGATCAGGATTTAAGAACTTAAGATAACTATGAAAGTATTTAATGCATTACAGTTAAAAAATGGAGCTAAAGGTGATGGTTATCCTACATCTTCCAGCTTAACTCAACCAATACAATTTCTTCCTGCAAAAAAGAAAGATGATGATTGGTATGCTTGGAACTTAGATTGGCTTGAATTACAAGGCTTAGAGTTTCTAAGAAGAAATGCAAGAAAGCTTTTAAAAAATTATAAACTAGCAAAGGGTATAATTGATAAGACTGATTATATTGTTGAAGAAGATAATGAACAAAGGCAATTAATAGACGTACTTACAAAAGAAGATGAAAGTGCGCTTGAGTTGAAGTTTTATCCAATCATACCTAATGTTGTTAATGTATTATGTGGTGAGTTTGAGAAAAGATATTCTAAAGTCCAGTTTAGAGCTGTAGATGATCTCTCTTATAATGAGATGCTTGAGCAGAAACGGGCAATGGTAGAAGAGAATCTTTTAGCAGATGCGCAAGCTCAACTTATGTCAAAGATGTTAGAAATGGGAGCTGATTTTCAATCAGAAGAAGTTCAGCAGCAAATGTCACCTGAAAATTTAAAGTCTCTTCCTGAGATAGAAGATTTCTTTTCCAAAGATTACAGGAGCATGGTAGAAGAGTGGGCTAGTCATCAGTTAAATGTTGATGAGGAGAGATTTAAAATGCAAGAGCTTGAGGAAAGAGGCTTTAGAGATATGCTTATTACAGACAGAGAGTTTTGGCATTTTAAAATGTATGAAGATGACTATGACATTGAACTATGGAATCCGGTTTTAACATTCTATCAAAAGTCACCAGATGTAAGATATATATCAGATTCAAACTTTGCAGGTAAGGTTGATTTAATGACTGTTGCAGATGTTATAGATAAGTATGGATATCTAATGAATGAAGGTCAACTTCACTCATTACAAGAAATTTATCCTGCAAGATCTGCTCTATACCAAGTTAACGGTATGCAAAATGATGGATCTTACTATGATGCTTCTAGATCACATGAATGGAATACTAATCAGCCGGGTCTGGCATATAGACAATTTGTAAGTAATTGGTCTGATGATCCTGCTAGAGGTGGTGATATTGTTAGTATGATCCTAAATGAAAGCGATGATGTCACTACATGGGGTGAAGCTGAGTTAATGCGTGTAACAACAACTTATTGGAAGACTCAAAGAAAAGTAGGACACCTTACAAAGATTGATAAAACAGGAGAGATATTTCAAGAAATAATTGATGAAACATTTAAGGTTACAGAAAAACCTATATATGATACTTCAATATTTAAACAAAAAAGCAAAGATAACTTAGTTTATGGTGAGCACGTTGAGTGGATATGGATAAATGAAGTTTGTGGTGGTGTAAAAATTGGACCAAATCTTCCTGCATTTTGGAGATCTAATATGGGAGATAATATAAATCCAATATACTTAGGTATTAATAGAAAAAAACCTGGACGTGTTCCTTTCCAATTTAAAGGTAATAGTACACTTTACGGATGCAAGCTTCCTGTAGAAGGAAGAGTCTTTTCTGATAGAAACACAAAGTCAACTTCATTAGTTGATTTAATGAAGGCATATCAAGTTGGTTATAACATGGTTAATAATCAAATTGCTGATATCTTAGTTGATGAACTTGGTACAGTTATAATGTTTGATCAGAATGCATTGCCTAGGCATTCAATGGACGAAGATTGGGGTAAGAATAACTATGCTAAAGCATGGACTGCTATGAAAGATTTTAGCATGCTTCCTTTAGATACATCTATTACAAATACAGAAAATGCTACAAACTTTAATCACTATCAAACTCTAAATATGGAGCAGACTAGTAGATTAATGTCTAGAATACAATTAGCTAATTATTTTAAACAACAAGCTTTTGATGCTATTGGTATAAATCCACAAAGACTTGGTGCTCCAGTTGCACAAGAAACAGCAACAGGTGTTACACAGGCTCTTAATCAGTCATATGCTCAAACAGAGATTTATTTTACTCAGCATTCTGATCATTTAATGCCTAGAGTTCATCAAATGAGAACTGATTTAGCTCAGTTTTATTATAGTAATAATCCAAGTATTAGACTTCAATATATTAGCTCTAAAGCTGAAAAGGTAAACTTTACTATAAATGGTACTGACTTACTACTTAGAGACTTTAATATTTTTGCTACAACAAAGACAAATCATAGAGCTGTTCTTGATCAATTAAAACAAATGGCATTAACTAACAACACAACAGGTGCTAGCATCTATGATTTAGGTAATGTTATCAAAGCTGAATCTATTGCAGAGGTTTCAGATATTCTTAAAGATGCTGAAATGAAAACTCAAGCTCAAAGACAGCAAGAAATGCAGCAGCAACAGCAAATGCAAGAACAGCAAATTCAAGCTAAACAACAAGAAGAACAAATGAAGCTTCAATTTGAGCAGCAGGAAAATGAAAAAGAAAGACAAAAAGATATTACTGTTGCTGAAATTAAAGCTGCTGGATATGGTCAAGGTCAAGATGTAAATCAAAACTTAGTAAGTGACTATACTGATGCTATGGAATCTATTCAAAAAACATCTCAATACAGAGATCAAATGAATATGAAGAGAGAACAGTTTGCAATGAAAGCATCTCAAGATCAAGATAAAATGCAGGTTGATAAAGAGGCTTTAGCAACTAGAAGAGATATAGCTAATACAGAACTTGAAATAGCAAGAGAGAATAAAAATCAATATGATTTAAAAGCTAAAAAAGATAAATAATGCAAATACTACAAACAATATTAAGCTTAATTAATAGAGATAGATTTATATCAGAAATAAAAGATGATGATGTAGTTCATATTGCGAGAAATACTTCATATAATAAAATTCCAGAATATGATTCTAAAATAATATCAGGAAGTGTTTTAAAAAGTCAATTAGCAGGACCGCAAGGTGAGCCAGGTGCAACTGGGCCGACAGGACCTCAAGGCCCTCAAGGTATTCAGGGTGTACCGGGTACTCCAGGAGCTACAGGTTTAAACTTTTTAGGGGCATTTGATAATACAGTAGGTTACTCTAAAGGAGATGTAGTATTTTTTGGTGGTTCTAGCTATGTAGCTAAGTTTGCTATTCCAGCACCAACTCCTCCAGCAGTTTTACCAGATCCTCCTAATACAGATTGGGATTTTTTAGCATTGCAAGGTTTACAAGGACCTCAAGGTGTTCCAGGATCAGGTTTTAGCGCCTCTGTAGTTAATAAATCTGGTACAGGTTCAAGCACAGCGCAAGTTAGACTTAACTCTATTCTTATTCCAGCTAATAGCTTTACTGCAGGAGATGTGTTTAGCTACAAAGCAATGTTTACTAAGATAGTAAGCGGAGCAGGTGACCAGTGTTTAGCAAAGATGTATATTGGAGATACGCCAAATTTATCTGGTACAAATTATCTAATACAAGTACATAGAATGGCACCTTCTGCTAGAGCTATGACTGTAGGAAGAGACTTTTATGTTGATTCTGCAGGAACATATGCTCAAGATAGCGGAACTCAAAATGATGATAGTCCTTATTTACAAACAGGTAGTGCATTTGATACTTATACTATTGATTGGACTATAGATCAATATTTTGTAGTAACTGCTAATAATGCAGGTGGGGCATCACAAGAAGCATTTAATATTGGCGCTAAAGTTTATTAAATTTAAGTTTAACAAAAACTTAAAAATAGCGTTAGCTATATACTGCTTAAAATCTTTACTTTTTTTAAAATAAAATAAGTTTATATAAAAAGATTCATGTATATTATATATGTATAGATTATAAACATTCTTAAAACCAACAAAAAATGAGTGATAATACAATGAATACAAACGTAACAACAGAAGAAATAAACTTAGAGGAAATTTTCCCAGCGGGTGCAGATAATGTTGTTATTGCAGATGAGTCATCTAAACCAAAAAACATTTTTTCAGATCTTTCTAGTGCGGCACCAGACATGAATTTTGATGCTCCTATTAAAAAAGAAGCTGTTGCAGAAACTACTGAGACTAAAGAAGCACCTGCGGCTGAGGCTGCTCCAGAGGAAACACCTGCTGCTGAAGCTAGTTCTGAAGATGCAAGTTCAATTATTGATGACTTAGATTCTGAAAATGAAGAATTAGAATCTTCAAATCAAACTACATCTACTGAAACAAGAGGTAGAAAAAAGATTAGTGGTATTAGTGATGTATTTTCTAAACTTATCAAAGATGATAAGATAGTTCCTTTTGATGATGATAAACCTTTAGACGAATATTCTGCTAAAGATTGGGAAGAATTAATTCAAGCTAATTTAGAAGAAAAAGCTAATGAAGTTAGAAGAGAAACTCCAAAAAAATTCTTTGATGCTCTTCCTCCAGAATTAAAAGTTGCAGCAAGATATGTTGCAGATGGTGGTCAAGATTTAAAGGGTTTATTTAAAACTCTTTCTCATGTAGAAGAATCAAAAGAACTTTCTTTAGATAAAGAAAGGGATCAAGAAAAAATTATAACACAATATTTATCAGCAACTGGGTATGGAACTCAAGAAGAAATAGCTGAGGAGGTTGAAATTTGGAAAGACTTAGGTAAGCTTCAACAACAAGCTTCTAAGTTTAAACCAAAGTTAGATAAGATGCAAGAGAAAATTGTTGCTCAAAAACTACAAGAACAGGAGTTAAGAAAGAAGCAGCAAGAAAAGGCATCTAAAGAATACATGTCAAATGTATATGAAACATTAAAAGGTGGTACAGTGGGAGATCTTAAAGTAGATAAGAAAACTCAATCAATGCTGTTCAATGGACTTGTTCAACCAGCATACCCATCAGTTAATGGAAATAACACAAACTTATTAGGTCACCTATTAGAAAAGTATCAGTTTGTAGAACCTAACTATGATTTAATAACCGAAGCATTATGGTTATTATCAGATCCTAACGGATATAAATCAAAAATCATGGAGAAAGGAGCTCAAAAAACTGTAGCTGATACAGTAAGAAAGCTAAAGACTGAGCAATCTAATAGTGGTGGTAATTCTCTAGGTGTAGATCAAAAAGAAAGATCTAGCAAGCCAAAGAGAAAAATTCAAAGAGCTAATAATATTTTTAAACGGATGTAACAATCAAATATATAATTAATAACAAATAACAAAACAATCAATTATGGCAACTCCAGTTTTAAACAATGGAATTTTCCTTAGAGATACAGCTTATAAAGCTTCATCTCATGTTGATTCTTATCACCTTACCCAAATGCTTGGATCTTCTGAGCCTATGGATATGGGACCTGTTGATTTGTGGGCTATGACTCAAAAAGTTGAAATGCCTCTTTATCAAATGGCGTCTTTTGGTGGAAAGAACACAATTTTAGTTGACAATGCTCGCGGTGAGTACAAATGGCAAACGCCAATTGCACAAGATCTACCGTTTGTTGTCCAAGATTTAACAGGTGGAAGTCCTGTAGGTGCAGATGGAACTACTTTCCAAATCAAGCTTTCTAAGCGTGCATTTGGTCACGGTGACATCATTACTTATGACAAGTACAATGGACTTGAACTTTACATTACTGCTGATGATATTATCCCAGCTGGTGACGGGTTCATTTATACTGTACAGTTAGTAAATAATAACAGCGCTGCTACTTTAGATCCTACACTTTACATGGTTCCTGGAACTAAGTATTTCCGTAAAGGTTCTGCTCGTGGTGAGTATGGTGAAAGATTTTCTGACATTGAGACAGGATCTGGTTTCCGTGAATTCTACAATTATGTAGGTGGAGCAGAAGCACACGTTCATTATTCTATTTCATCTCGTGCTGATCTTATGATCAAAGGTGGATTAAATGCTGACGGTACAGTACCTGTAACTGAGATCTGGAGAAACTTTAACCAAGATCCTAATAATCCATCAGTATCTTCTATTGAAGACTTAGTAACTACTATGGGTAAAGCAGGTGCAAGAGAAGCCTTTGAAAGCGGTAGTCTTACTAAGACTTTCATTACTAATATGGAAGCAGCTCATTTGTCAAAAATTGCAAATGATATTGAAACTTACCTTATGTGGGGTAAAGGTGGTAGAATTAGACAAGACGGTCCAGATGATATTCGTTTATCTGTTGGTCTTTGGTCACAGTTGGATAACTCGTTTAAGAGAGTATACAACAAGTCTAGCTTTACACTTGACATGTTTAAATCTGAACTTTACAATTTCTACCAAGGAAAAGTTGAGTTCAAGGGGCCAGACCCACAACGTCAGCTTATTGTACAGACTGGTATTGGCGGTATGCAATTAATTAACAAAGCTATTGCTGATGAAGTATATGGTTCTGGATTAGTTCAAAATGCTTCTGATATTGGTGCAGTAACTGGACAAGGAATGGATCTTGACTTTGGTTTTGCTTACACAAGCTTTACTATTCCTTTCCTTGCTAATGTTAAGTTTGTACTTAACCCAGCATTTGATAACTTACACACTAATGATATTGAGAACCCATTAATTGATGGACGTCCTCTTAGCTCATTTAGCTTTATCATTTTTGATGTAACTGAGAATGGAAATGATAACATTCACTTGTTGAAATTATCATGGGATAATCAACTTAAGTGGTTCTACCAAAATGGTACAATGGACTACATGGGACGAACTCAAGGGTTTGCTTCTACTGGACAGTTCAATGGCTATAGAGTTTATATGACTCAAACAATGCCAGCTATTTGGGTTAAGGATCCAACTAAAGTTCTAAAAATTGTAATGAGAAACCCAGTTACTGGAGGATCATTCTAAGAATAGGATAGTTAAATGGGGAGGTTCGCCTCCCCTTTTTTTTAATTTTTTAAATTTAAGTTATGGCAACTTTTCCAATAGCAAAAAAGAGTGGTAAAAAAACCACAGAATAAACAAACCTAGATGATTAAAAAATTAATGAATCAAAAAGTGTTTGTAAAGATATTTTA
>CAKZOX010000062.1 GCA_937138295.1 uncultured Campylobacteraceae bacterium | reverse complement strand
TCAACTGCAAAATAAATTATATTTAATCAAAATAGCTAGATAAAATCTAGCTATTTTTTTCTTCTTTATCCACTCATATAATAAACTATTATTTTTCTTATAGCAAATGATTATAAATCCTTAGCTATAATACGCTAAAAATTATTTAGGCATATTATTATGAAAAAACATATTGAAACAAAACTATCTCATCTTCAAGATTTTGCAACTATCCAAGACCCATATGGAGCATCACACTTTCCCATTTATAATACAGGAACATTTGACTTAAAAAAACAAGATGGTGAAAAAATCTATGATTATACAAGAAGTGATAATCCAACACGTGAAGCTTTAGAAAACCTTTTTACAGAAGCTGAAAATGGAGCTGGATGTGTATGTACTCATACAGGAATAGCAGCTGTTGCACTTCTATTTGAAACAGTTTTAAAAGCTAATTCTGAAGTTTTAGTTGAAGCTGATTGTTATGGTGGAACATTTAGACTTTTAAAAATTTTTCAAGGAAAATATAATATAAAAGTGCATTTTGCAGATTTTCAAAGTGAACCAGGACTTGAAAATATCCTAAAAAACAATAAAATTGATTTAGTTTTATGTGAATCACCAACTAATCCAGGTCTTAAAATTATTGATTTAGGTATGGTTTCTGTAATAGCAAAAAAATATAATGCTTTATTTGCTGTTGATAACTCTTTAGCTACTTTTATATCTCAGCGACCACTTGATTTAGGTGCTGATTTTTCACTATTTTCAACTACAAAATATATTTCAGGACACGGAAGTGTTGTTGCAGGTGCTATTGTTGCTAAAACAGAAGAGTTAGCAAAAGAGATTCATTATTATGCAAATGCCCATGGAAGAAGCCAAAATCCAATGGATGTATTTTTAATAAGTTTAGGAATTCCAACACTAAAAATTAGAATGAGAGAACATCAGGATAACTCTATAAAAATAGCAAAATTTTTAAAAAAACAGAGTTTTATAAAAGCAGTACTTCATCCAGGTCTTGAAGACCATCCTCAACATAGATTAGCCACTTATCAAATGGATTTTATTCCAGGTGTTTTTTGTGCTGAATTTATAAATAAAGAGTTTGCAGAAAAATTTATTGAAAATACTAAGATATTTGGGGAAAAATGCTCTTTTGGAAGTCCTGATTCTAGAGTTGAAATCCCAGCTAAAATTTCACATGCAACATTTTCAGAAGAAGAGCTTGCAGCAATTGGTATAACTCCAAGTACTGTAAGATTTTCAATTGGACTTGAAAATGTAGATGATTTAATTGATGATATTAAGCAAGCCATTAAATAAATGAACGAAAAAGTTTTTAAGCATATAGAGTGTGGTGAGACTTTACCACAAAATAATATTCATGCAGTAAGTGTTTCTATGCCTAAACTTCAAGATGTTATAGATTATGAAGAGGGGCATGGAGAAGCAATTGAAAAAATAAAATCAGGTTATCCTAGATTTATTCTTCACCCATATTTAAAAATACTTGCATCTTATATAAAGAAAAAATATAGTGTATGTGATGATTATGAAGTTGTACTTTTAAGTTCTCAAAATGCAGTTGATATTGTAAGTGATAAATATTATATTCATAATAAAATAGAAATAGATGAACCTTTTGGTGTTATATTAGTTCAAAATGGGACAAGTCAACTACAAAAAGTTTTAATGTTTATTCAGCATGTGGGTTCTAATTTATCTTCAAGACTTGCCGAAGATTATCTATTTGATATTGGATTAATTGATAAAAAGCATGAAGAGATTATTGAAAAAAGTGAAAATGCAAAAGATATTGTTACTTCAACTTTAGCAAAAGCATATAATCAGCCACAAGATAATATTGCTTTAGCACCCTCAGGTATGAATGCAATTTATAGTGTAGTAAAAGGTTTAAGGTCAATTCAAAGAAGAAATGGACGAGATATTTTAGTTCAATTAGGATGGTTATATTTAGATACAATGAATATAGTAAAACATCATTATGAACAAACTAAGATTTTTCCTGATATTAAAAATCTTGATTTACTTGAAGAGTATTTTGCTGTTTATGGTTTTAAAATCAGTGGAATAATAACTGAAATTCCAACTAATCCTCTTTTACAAAGTGTTGATTTACCTAGATTAAAAACTTTATGTAAAAAATATAATATACCATTGATAATAGATGCAACATTATCAACTCCTTATAACTTAGATTTAAAAGAGTATGCAGATATCTTAGTAGAATCACTTACCAAATTTGCTTGTGGTAATGCAGATGTTCTAATGGGCGCTGTAATTTTAAATGAAAAATCAAAACTAGCATATATGAATGTAGAGTTTTTTAAACATTGTGACAAGGTTTATATAAAAGATATACAAAGATTAGCTTATGAGATAAAAGATTATGAAAAGCGAGTAAAGATAATAAGTAAAAATACAAAAATCTTAGTAGAGTATTTTAAAACTTGTTCTTATATAGATAAAATATATTATTGTTTAAGCTCTGAAAATGAAAAAAACTATAAAGAAGTTATGATAGACGAAAATTCATATACAGGACTTATATCTTTAACATTTAAAAAACCTTTTGATGAAATCTATGATAATTTAAACTTTTCAAAAGGTCCAAGTCTTGGGACGGAGTTTACTTTACTTATGCCTTATACTTATTTAGCCCATTATGATTATATGAAAAGTGAAAGTGGATTAAACTATTTAAATAAAATAGGATTACCAAAAGATTTACTTAGAATATCTGTTGGAGTTGAAAATATAGATGATATTATAAATGAGTTTAAAAGATTAGAGGATTGATTATGGATATAAATCAAATAAAAGAGTTAATTCAAACATTTTCAAAACAAAGAGATTGGGATAAGTTTCATAATCCAAAAAATTTAGCTATGGCATTAAGTGTAGAGACAGCAGAACTTGTTGAGATATTTCAATGGTTAAATGAAGAACAATGTTTAAATTTAGATAAAGCTAAAAAAGAGCATTTAGAAGAGGAAATTGCAGATATTGCTGTATATTTATTGAGAATTTGCTTTGCATACGATATAAATTTAGAAGATGCAATAAAATCTAAAATGAAAAAAAATGAAATTAAATATCCTTTATTTGATAAAAATGGCGATAAAATCGACTATGGAAAGAAAAAGTAAAGAAAATTCCCTATGGAAATCATCAAATAAGTAAAAAATTTAAAATTTAAGCCCCTCTTAAGAAAAAACCCTTGACAAGATAAAAAAAACCTATTATAATTCCCGTCCAATTTGAGTGACACGCTTCGTAAAGAAGAGAGTGATTTAAACTGAGTTCTTTAACAAATACTGGTTTGTAAAAAAGATAACTTTTATAAACCGAATATGATATAAAATAAAACAATGAGAATGTAACAATTCTCGTCTATAACATAAAAATGAGTAATGTCAGTAAACAATTGCATTTTAACTAGAGATAGTTAAGATAAAAAGAGTTAGACACTAGTCATGGTTAAACTAAACATTTATATGGAGAGTTTGATCCTGGCTCAGAGTGAACGCTGGCGGCGTGCTTAACACATGCAAGTCGAACGAGAACGGGTATAAGTTTACTTATACTGTCAGCTAAGTGGCGCACGGGTGAGTAATATATAGGTAACATGCCCTAGAGAGGGGGATAACAGTTGGAAACGGCTGCTAAGACCCCATATGCCTTTATCCCATAAGGGAGCAAGGGAAACATTTATGGCTCTAGGATTGGCCTGTACGGTATCAGTTAGTTGGTGAGGTAATGGCTCACCAAGACAATGACACCTAACTGGTTTGAGAGGATGATCAGTCACACTGGAACTGAGACACGGTCCAGACTCCTACGGGAGGCAGCAGTGGGGAATATTGCACAATGGACGAAAGTCTGATGCAGCAACGCCGCGTGGAGGATGACACATTTCGGTGCGTAAACTCCTTTTATATAGGAAGATAATGACGGTACTATATGAATAAGCACCGGCTAACTCCGTGCCAGCAGCCGCGGTAATACGGAGGGTGCAAGCGTTACTCGGAATCACTGGGCGTAAAGAGCGTGTAGGCGGATAGATAAGTTTGAAGTGAAATCCAATGGCTCAACCATTGAACTGCTTTGAAAACTGTTTATCTAGAATATGGGAGAGGTAGATGGAATTTCTGGTGTAGGGGTAAAATCCGTAGAGATCAGAAGGAATACCGATTGCG
>CAKZOX010000061.1 GCA_937138295.1 uncultured Campylobacteraceae bacterium | reverse complement strand
AGGTTGAATGAAATCTAGGGCTAGCTGTGCCTCATCTTCGTCAGCTTGAACCCCATAAGGTAATCGCACCGCAATAAACCTATATTCATTAGTATTATTTGATTACAAATACGAGAAATCATAGGCACACAATCAGATAAGTCTGATAAATCTTGCCAATCAATAATTATTCCAGCTGCTTACCACAATATCAAGAACTCCATCGGCATCTAAATCACCTGCCATTGTAGATACTGTGCCATAGAAACGGCCAATATCATGATATTTATATGCTAGCTTGGAAACTTGGATTAAAATCAACATATTATTTAAGAAGTCAATCCCCAGAAGCATCAAATGATGTAGAAGATAGATCAATGGAATGTTCTGGTTGTCAATAAGATAAAGTAACACTTTTTTTGTATGAAATTTTTGTAATAAATATATAATAATAAAAAATAGAGGATATTCCCGTGGCAAGAAAAACGATATATAACCCAGATTCAAAAGAGACACTAAACGATAGAAGAATTTTTGGTGGAAACCCTGACGGTATGATAAACTTTACTAGAATGAAATACCAATGGGCTTTAAAACTTTGGGATACAATGGAAGCAAATACTTGGTTTCCAAAAGAAGTACAAATGACAGGTGATGCTAAAGACTATAAGTTTTTAACAGCACCTGAAAAAAGAATGTATGATTTAGTATTATCACAATTAATTTTTATGGATTCACTACAAACAAACAACTTGATGGATAATATAAATCCATATATTACTGCTCCTGAAGTAAATGCATGTCTTTCAAGACAATCATATGAAGAAGCAAATCATAGTAAATCATATGCAGTTATGGTTGAGTCAATCTCTGATAATACTGATGGTATTTATAATATGTGGAGAAGTGACGCTAAGTTAAAAGAAAAAAATGATTACATCGCAGAAGTTTATAAGAGTTTAACATCTGATGGTGAAAATATTACAGATACAAAAATGCTATTAGCAATGTTTGCTAACCAGATCTTAGAAGGATTATACTTCTATGCAGGTTTTGCTGCTATGTATGCTTTAGGTAAATCTGGAAAAATGTTAGGATCATCTCAAATGATTAGATTCATACAAAGGGATGAGATTACTCACTTACTATTATTCCAAAATATGATTAATAGTACAAGAAAAGAGAGACCTGATTTATTCACACCTGAGTTAGAAAAAACAGTTAGAGAAATGTTTAGAAAAGCTGTTGAATTAGAATCTTCATGGGGTGCATATATTACTCAAGGGCAAATCTTAGGATTTACGGACAAAATTATTGAGCAGTATATTCAATATTTAGCAGATAGAAGACTAGAAGCTGTAGGTTATAAGCCTGAGTTTAATGTAAAACACCCTATTCCATGGGTAGATGGTTATGCATCATTTAACGATCAAAGAACTAACTTCTTTGAAGGTAATGTTGTTAACTACTCTAAAGGTTCAATTGACTTTGACGACTTTTAGCATAAAGTGAGATTAATCTCACTTTATTTATTTTAATGTTTCATCTAATACTTGTGTAAACCTATTCCAAGACTTCATATCAGCATCTTTTCTATATCTATCACTTCCAAATACTGTAAATGCATGTGGCGCTCCACTGTATGTAAGCATTTCATGATTAATACCTGTAGCTTCAAGTTCTGTTGCTAAATCAGCAAACTCTTTAAATGGTACAACTTTATCAGCTGATCCGTGGAATACTACAACTTTTCCTTTTGTTTGTTTATAATCTTGACCCTTAGGTGTAAAAAGATTTCCATGGAATGGAACAAAGGCTTTTAAATCAGCTCCACTTCTTGCAAATTCTAAAATAGAACTACCACCAAAACAGTATCCTGTACCAACAGCATTGTTTGTATTTGCACCTTGTTTTTTAGCTTCATCTAAACCTGCATATAAAAGCTTTCTCATTTTCTCTCTGTCTTTATATAAAGCCACTGCATTTGCTTTTTTATCTTTAAATTCAGTTGGTCTATTACCTTTTCCATATAAATCAACAGCAAAAGCAGCATAACCTAAGTCATTTAGCATTTGTACTCTTTTTTTCTCATAGTCATTGATTCCATCCCAATCATGTACCATAAATACAAGTGGTGCATCTTTAGCTGGTGATTTATAGTAACCTTCGTATTGTTTACCATCAACTGTATATGTTATATCATTTGCAAAAGCTAAACTAGCTGCAATTACTGTTCCAAAAAAAATCTTCTTCATATATATATCCTTTAAAAAATTGTTTCATCATGGAAGTGTTCATTAATTCCATTAAAGCCCTCTAAAAAGTAAAGAAAGTGATTTAGCTGTTCTATTTCTTCTTCACTAACTATTCCTCTCATACTAGGCATTCCATCAAAATATTCTATAACTCCATCTAAGCATATAGTTTTTGATCTATTAGGATCTAAAACATAGCTTTTTAAATAGTCATTAGTTTCAAATAAATGAAACTCTATATCACTTTTATCGCCTATTTGTTGTTTTAATCTAAATGATATTTGATTTGCAGTGGGTGCTTTTAAGTTCATATTATTATTTTCATGAAAAAAGTTTCTAACTACAGTATTCATATCAATAAATTTTACGTGGCAAGTGGTACATTTTTGTTCAAAAATATCTTGTCCAATTTCATAAGTTTGCTTATCAAACTCTTGGGGTATTTCATAATCATCATTTGCTATAAGTGCTGAGATTAATAAAATACTTGTAATAAAAAATTTCATAATAGCTCCTTATTTAGAAAAGCTATTTAAATAGTAACACAAAATTTTTTCTATTTCAATATAAAATTTGTAAGTTTAGAAGTTTATACGTTTATTTGTTTTAGTAGTCTGATGATTTTAGCTATATCGTTTGAATATTTTCTAGCTCGTTTGCTATTGTATCTCCAACCACCGTTGTAAGATGCCCAAACTTTTCGCCAGTCACCATTATGTTTTCCATGCCAATATTGCAGTTCATCAATGGCATTTTTAGTGGCAAAATCAAAGTCGCTAATTAGTTTCATAGCAAATCTATTTCTATTCCATGATGTGTCTTTAACTTTATGTCTAGCTATTACACTTTTTATGTGAGCTTGATATAAACCAAAGTCTTTGCTATTTACGTTTATGATATATTTTCCAAGAGATGATTCTTTTATTGCAATTGCCATTAAAGAGTAACTAAATCCATATTTTTGACCTTTGGATTTAATAGTTTTTAGTAAATTAATATCATCTTTTGAGAGTTTTGAAGGGTTAAAATTAGTAGCATAACTAAAAGAAATTGTAATTAACAGTACAAATATTAGTTTATTTATCAAATAATTTTCCCTTATAATATAGTTTTTATAGGCAGAATTATATTAAAAACTCTAATTTTTGTCAAATAAAAGCTAAATTTTATTATTTTTAATATCATTTAAAAGGTTTTTAACACATACATCAATCATATCAAATACCTTATCAAACCCTTCAAATCCATCAAAAAAGTATGGATCGGGTACATCTTTTCCCTCAAATCCAAAGTCACCTAACTTATAAACTTTTTCTTGACCTAATTTTTTTATATTCATTACATTAGAATCATCAAGTCCCACTACATAATCGTATTTATTTACAAATGACTCATCAAAATTAACACCCCTTTGCATAGAAATATCTATACCATTTTGATGGGCAACTTTAATTGAGTTTTCACATGGTGGATTTCCTATATGCCATGTACCAGTTCCTGCACTTGATATTTCAAAATCATAAGCTTGTTCTTCACAGTATCTTTTTGCTATACCTTCTGCTAATGGAGATCTGCAAATATTACCTAAGCATACGAATATTATAGTTTTACTCATTTGTATCTAATCCTATATTTATATATTTTCTTACTTTTTTTATAGTTTGTTCTTCAAAATCCATAGTAATGATTTTTTTATTATCATCTTTATTAACTAATCCAAAGGGATCAATAACAGCACTACTACTTGCCATATTATCATTTGAGCTGTTTGAGGCTATTAGGTATACTTGATTAACTAAAGCTAAGGATCTTGTAATAGTTTCATAGTGTTCTTTTCTTTTTATTCCCCACATAGCAGGATTTAAAATAATATCAGCACCTTTTATTTTTTCCCATAATTGTGGAAATCTTAGTTCAAAACAAATTAAAGTAGCTATTTTTATTCCATTTATTTCAATGATTTTTATATCATTTTCATTTCCAGCTACAAAATATTCTTGTTCATTTCCTAAAGGAAATAGTTTAGATTTTGATTGGGTATGTATTATTTTTCCATTTGATATTAGGAAAAAAGTATTAAGAAAAGATTCATTTTCTTTAGTAATTAGTGTTAAACCTATGGTTTTATTTATTGATAGCTCTTTTATTTCTTCTAAAACTATATTTGAAAACTCACTAGCTTCTTGCATATTTTCATAGGCAAATTCACTTATACAAACCTCAGGAGCTAAAATAATACTATTTTCTTCACACTCATTGATTAAAGATTTTAATTCATCTAAGTTTTCTTGATAATTGTCTTTATTAGTTTTAAATTGCAGTGCTACTAATTTCATAGTTATATTATTTCCTTTGCTCTAAGCTAAGTAAAAATTGTTTTTTACCAACTCCACCTGCATATCCTGCAATATCTCCATTAGAAGCTATTACTCTATGGCATGGAATTATTATGTGAAGCATATTTTGTGCATTTGCGTTTGCTACAGCTCTATGGGACTTTTCTTTTCCTATATTTAAAGATTGTTGCTTATAGCTAATTGTTTGTCCATAAGGTATATTTATAAGCTCTTTCCAGCATTGTATTTGAAAAGGACTTCCAACAAGTTGCATTGGTATGTCAAAACTTGTTCTTTTATTTTCAAAGTATTCAGCTAATTGAGTTTTTAAAATATCAAAGTAATCACAATCTGCAGGAATTACATCAGCTTCAAATTTTTTTCTTAATGTATCAATTTTTGCTTCAATATTATGGGGAGTGAAAAATGCTAGCATTACTATTCCATCTTTAGATGCAGCTGCTAACATTTCTCCTAAGGGAGTATCAATTGTAGTTGTTGTTATTATGTTTTT
>CAKZOX010000060.1 GCA_937138295.1 uncultured Campylobacteraceae bacterium | reverse complement strand
TTTCAAAAAGTCTTTAACTCATCATTTAAAACTAATCCATTTAAAAAATTTGACAATACTCCTATTGCTTGTGCTTCCATTGGACAAGTTCATGTAGCTTATTTACCTGATGATACTAAAGTTGCTGTAAAATTAAGAAGAAAAAATATTAAAAAAAGAGTAAGCGCTGATATTAAAATATTAAACTTTTTCAACAAAATCTTCACACCCCTATTCTCTTTTTATACTAAAAACTCAATTAATGCAGTAGTTAGTGAATTTTCTAAAATGATTTTAGATGAAGTGAATTTCACCACAGAATTAAAAAATTTACAAAAATTTTCTAAAATGTATGAATCAAGTCAAATTCATTTTCCAGACCCTTACGAACAATATTGTTGTAACAGTGCAATTGTAATGAGTTTTGAAGAGGGATTTAGATTTGACGACAAAGAAAATATATTTAAATATGACATAGATTTTAAAAATATTATTTCAAATTTAGTTGATTTTTACACAGAACAAATGCTTATAAATGGATATTTCCATGCTGATCCTCATCCTGGAAATATACTTATAAACACAAAAGGTGAAATTATAATGCTTGATTTTGGTATGGTTAAAACTGTCCCAAATAATTCAAGAGTAGCTATAATTGAACTTATAAAAGCAGCGAATGAACAAAACTATGAAGATTATATTCAAGCATCTAAAAAACTTGGAATTGTTGCTTATGAAGCACCTACTGATGAATTAGCAGAATTTACAAATAAAATGTTTGATATTTTTTCTAACAATAATCTAGATAGTGAATCAATGCAAAAACTTGCATTTGAAGTTCTTGAAAGTACTAGAAAAATGCCATTTAAACTTCCAAGTGATGCAATATATATTTTAAGAGTTAGTGCTATTATTGAAGGTTTAGGAACAACTTACATTGAAAACTTTAACGGTGTAAAAGATATATTACCAATTTTACAAAATAATTTACCTAAAGCTTTAGGAGCAAAAGACACTATTACTGAAACAATAATTGATGAACTAAAAGATTTACCATTTTTTATAAAAGATTTAAAATCTACTATTAAAAAAGCAAACAACAATGAACTTCAAGTTGAACTTTCTCATAATCAATTATCTTGGTTAAAAAAAGAAGTTAAAGACCATTTAAAATCTTTTAATGTATCTTTTGCTTTAATTTTATCTTCAATTTTTATGATAGTTTATGATAAAGAATTAAAAGAAATAGCATTAGGTTTATTTGCCTTTGGTATATTAAAACTTATATATAAATAATGGAGTGATAATGAAAATAGCTATAATTGGTGCAGGTATAAGTGGATGTAATTTATATTTTAATTTAAAAGAAAAGTATAATGACATTACTATTTTTGACAAAGCAAGGGGAACAGGTGGAAGGTTAAGTACTAAATATATTGGTGATAAATTTATCGACCATGGTACACCTTTTTTAGAACCACATACAGATGAGTTAAAAGATTTTTGTTTATACTTATCAAGTCAAAATATCCTAAAAGCAAGATATGATAAATTTACTCCTAAAAATGGAATGAATAAGGCTTGTTCATTTTTAATAAAAAAAGATGACTTCATTAGACAAACTAGAATTACTAAAGCAACATTCAATGAAAAATGGACTTTAGAAGATGATAACAACAATAAATATGAAGACTTTGATATGTTGCTTATTACTATTCCTGCTACACAACTATTACAAATGAATATTGAACTTGATGATGATATTAAAGAAAATCTAGAAAAAGTAAATTACGATAGTAGATTTACATTAATATTACACTCAAATAATGATAAAAAACTAGATGAAAATCTATTTTTAGAAAATGAAAATATTGAAAAAATTATAGACAACTCTAAGAAATATTTATACAAAGACTTCTCTTCATATGTAATTCATTGTAACAATGACTTTTCAAATAAACATAATGAAAAATCAAAAGAAGAAATTTTTGAAATATTTAAAGAGACATTATCGAATAAAGCTTTAGAAGAAATCTCTTCATTTGAACAAATTCCACACTTATGGAAGTATGCATTTGCTAAGACTTGCCTAGATATGCCATTTTATTATAATGAAAAAAATAAACTAGGAATTTGTGGTGATTATTTTCACCTAAATAATGTTGAAGGAGCTTATTTAAGCTCTTCAATTCTTTCAGATAAGTTCATATAAGTAGTTAAATCCTTGATGTTTATCATTGTATGATATTCATCAAGTTTAAAATAACTTAGTTCTACAAATATAGTTTCATCTTCATGTTTTTTAAATTTTGTAATTAATGGTTTTGTTCTTAAAGGTGTATTTGTATTTTTGAATTCTTTAAATTTTAAAAACTCTTTTTCATCAAAATAAAATTCTTTAAAGTTTATTCTATTAATTTTATAATGATCTAAATTAAACATCTTCAAAAAGTAGTTATTAAAATCAACTATTTTATTAAGTTCATCAACTACAACTAATCCTAAAGTAACGTTATCTAACATTTTTGTATAGTTTATAAAGGCTTCATCAATTTTATTTTGTTTAGGACTTATTACACTTGAGCTTGGATGTCTAAGGGCATAATAACCTATAAGTTTATTGGATTTTGAATATTTTGGTCCTATAGTTACATCAACTTCAAAGGTACTACCAAATCTATTTTGATTTTTTATTACACCTTTCCAAGTTTTTCCTTGTCTTAAATCAGTCCATAATTTTTCAAAAAATTGTTTTGAATTATCAGGATGCCTAACTAAATTATGGCTAGAACCTATTAACTCTTTTTTTGAATATCCACTAGATCTACAAAAACTTTCACTAGCAAAAGTAATTATTCCTTTTAAATCTGTTTCAGAAACAATTGTACTATTCAATAACACACCTTAAATAAATTTTGGCGGATTATACAGAAATAATTTTATAAAAGTCTTATTTTTAGTATATTTTGTGTTAAATAATATTAATTTATTGAGAATTTGATACTTTTTACTACAAAATAATAGTAAAAAGTATCTAGACTTGTGTTATGTTTTTTGTTAGTTGATATATTCTACAATAGTATCTAAATCTTCTCTTAATTGAGTTGATTGTGGATTTACTCTATAACCAAAACCTACTATACAAGCTAGTTGATATTTTGTTGTATCTAATTGTAGTAATTCTTCTAAAGGCTCTTTTTCAAAACCTTCAATAGGACAAGAATCAATTCCTTTAATCGCTGCACCTGTCATCATATTACCAATAGCAATATAAGTTTGTCTTGCTGTCCATGCGAAAACATTTTCATCTGAACTTAATGTTTCTTTTAAGTGTTCAGAATAAATATTTGTATAAAAATCTAATTTCTCTTTTGGCATTTCTCTTCTACCAAATTTTCTTAAAGGTGTACCTGATTCAGGTTTTACATCTTCAATTGCTGCTAAAACAATTACAAGGTGAGATGACGTTGTAATTTGTGGCTGATTCCAACATAATGGTCTGATTTTTTCTCTTAATTCGTCATTAGTAATAACTAAAAACTTCCAAGGTTCCATTCCAAATGAAGATGGTGATTTTCTACCAGCTTCTAGAATAAAATTTAAATCTTCATCACTAATTTTTTTTGTTTCATCAAATAGTTTACAAGCGTGTCTGTAATCCATTGCTTCCATAAAAGTTTTTTCCATGTATTTCTCCATATAAAATCTTTAAATATTCAGATTAGATTATATATTTAATAAACTTATTCTGTTATAATTTTTGCTTTAAATTTTGAAGGTTGTTAATGGAAAACTTTATACTGATACTTTTGGCGATATTAATTGGTTATGTAATTAGGAGATTAAAATTATTTTCTAGTGATGCACCTACTATTTTAAATCAATTTGTGATTTATATTTCACTACCTGCTATGATTTTATTACAAATTCCAAAGTTAAGTTTTTCTGTTGATGCTATCATTCCTATTGTAATTTCTTGGCTTGTTATGACTATTAGTGTTTTTATAGTTTTAGGTGTTTCAAAATTACTTAATTTTTCAAGGGAAATCACAGGTTCACTTTTATTAGTTTCAATATTAACTAATTCATCTTTTATGGGTATTCCTATTTTAAATGCTTACATTGGAGAAACTGCCCTACCATACGTGTTAGTATATGATCAATTAGGAACTTTTATTGCGTTAGCGACTTATGGTACTTTTATTGCTTCATATTATTCTAATAAAAGTGATATATCTTTTAAAATAATTACCTTAAAAGTATTAACTTTTCCTCCTTTTATAGCTTTAATAGTTTCATTGTTTTTAATAGGTGTAGAATTCAACGATACATTATCTAAAGTTTTAGCAACTTTTGCATCTACGATTGTTCCTATAGCTTTAGTTGCTGTTGGATTACAACTTCAATTTAAATTACCAAAAGAAGATATAAAACCTTTTAGTGTTGCTTTAATTATAAAATTAATAATTGCACCTATTATTGCTTTTATAATTTGTTTTATTTTTGGATGGGATAACTTAGCTTCAAAAGTCTCAATAATGGAAGCTGCAATGGCTCCTATGATAACAGCAGGTGCCATTGCTTCAATGGCAGGGCTTGCACCAAGACTAAGTTCAGCTATCGTAGGTTATGGTATTTTGATATCATTTATAACAACATTTATAGTGTTTAATTTAATTAGTTAATTATTTATTAATTAAGTTACTTTAAAATTAAATATATTTTTATGAAACTAAGGAAAAAAATGTTAAAAATTTTAAGTAAATCTTTATTAACAGTAAGTGCAATGGCAATGTTTTTAAATGCATCTTCTACTCAATTAAATCAAGAAACAATCAATAATTTTAAAGAGTTAGAATTATTTAAAAGAGTTAATATCGATATCGTAAATGGTCATGATTTAGGAAGTTTATATTACTTAACAATTAAAGTTCAAGGTAATCCAAATACAGTTTATTTAACAAAAGATAAAAAGTATTTAATTTCTGGTGATGTAATAAACACAGCAAGCGGTAAAAAACTTGTAGCACCTGTTGATTTATCAATTTTAGAAGATGGTAAAGAAGCTTTAACTTTTGGTACTGGTTCAAATGAATTAGTTTTATTTACAGACCCTGAATGTCCTTATTGTAAGAAATTCGAGTCTTATTTTAAACAAATTGAAGACAAAGTAAAAATCAAAGTATTCTTCTTCCCATTAGATTTCCATAAAAATGCAAAAGATATCTCAGCATATGTTATGAGTAAAGATACAAATGAAGCTAAAATTGAAGCTATGTTAAATACTACAAAAGATAGTGAGGATTTCAAAAATAGAGAAATTCCAACTGAAAAATTAAATGAATTATATGCATCAATAGATGAACAAATGAAATTAGGTATTCAATTAGGAGTACAAGGTACACCTGCATTATTCGATAAAGAAGGAAATGCTGTTTCTTGGACAGAATTATTGGCTAATTATGGTATTCAAGTAAAATAGATTTTTATCTATTTTACTAATACCTTCAAAACATCTTCAAAATCACCACATATAAATTCTGATGATTCATTTATCATAATATTAAATTTTGCGTCAAAACCTTCAATTAACATATCATTTTTATCATAATACATACCATCTTTTTCATAGGCTTTATCATCACACTCTAATGTTTTTTCTACAACTGTTCTATTGTCACTTGAATATATATAAATATCTTTTTTAAGTGCAACGCCATATCCAATTTCAAATACAGTACCACTATCAGCTTCATTGTGTCTAAAATTATTCATATTTGCAATTATAATATCACATTCATCTATCATTTTGATATTTTCATGATAAATATCAAATCTAATTTTTTTATTTGATTGTGTAAAATCTACCTCTCCATCAAAGGGTATCATTCCTTTAAATCCATATTTTTCACACAATTGTTTTTTATGATTTAAGTCTTGTACTGCATTTTGTAAAAACACATCAAAACCTGCAATGTAAATTTTTTTCATTATTTTCCCAAAATTTTTTGTTTTATTATAACATTTTTGATATTATTTCAACACTACTTTAATGGATATACAATACATGACAAAAATTATTATTACCTTTCTTCTTTTTACTTCTATATTATTTTCAAACACTAAAGATTTAGAAAAAGTATCTTTACAACTTCATTGGAAATATCAATTTGAATTTGCAGGTTTTATAGCAGCACTTGAAAAAGGTTTTTACAAAGAAGAAGGATTAGATGTAAATCTAAAAGAGTATGAATTTGGTCAAGATATTATAAAAGAGGTATTATCAGGAAATTCTGAATTTGGTATATACAACTCTAATATTTTATTAGAGAACTTAAACAACAAACCACTTAAACTTGTATCATCGTATTTTAAAAGGTCTGCCTTAGTTCTTATTACTAAACCTGAAATAAAATATCCAAGTGATTTAATTGATAAAAAAATAATGGCTGCAGGTTTAGATGATTTTAACCTAAACTTTGATTATATTTTTTCATTACAAGATATAAATACATCAAAATTAAATCTTGTTCCGCATTCATTTGATGTAAATGATTTCGCAGATGGTAAAGTAGATGCTATGACGGCATTTATTTCAGATCAGCCCTTTAAATTAGATAAATTAGGTGTTCCTTATAATATAATCAACCCAAGTGATTTTGGAATATTTAATTTACAACTTGAACTTTTTACAAATAAAAGTTTTGTTTTAGAAAATAGAAATTTAGTGGAAAGATTTAAAAGAGCTAGTGATAAAGGATGGGAATATGCACTTGAAAATAGTGATGAAATAATTGAAATAATTTTAAAAAAATATAATACTCAAAATTTAACAAAAGAATTTTTAGAAAATGAAGCAATTTTTACTCAAAGATTAATCATGCCTAAAATGTATAATATAGGTTCTGTTGATAGAATGTTTTTATATAAACAAATGGAAGTATTATCTAGTAAAGATTTTAGTGATGAAGAAAAAGTTGAAGTAATTGATAATTATCTTTTTCATACACAAGAAGATTTAGACAAAATAAAACTAGAACTTAACTACTCAATTATACAAAAAACAATACCTATAGTGCTAATTATATTAATTGCAATATTTTATAGACAAAGATTATTAACTAACTATAATAAAAAACTAGAAAAAGAAGTAAAAGCGAAGACTAAAGAGTATAAAAAACAAAACAAGCAATTAATAAGTTCAAACCAAAACTTTATGGATTTAATTGATACTGCAATTGAAGCTATTGCAATATTTGATGATAAATTACAATTAATTAGAATTAATGAATCAGGTGTAAATATCTTAAAACTTGATGAAAATTACGAAAATAAAAACTACAAAATTAATGATTTTTTATTAAAAGATGACTTAAGTCACTTTAAAATAAAAGCAACTGAAGTTGATTTTATACCCTATGAAACAAGAATTAAAACTTCTGAAAATAAAGAATTACCAGTTTTAATAGCTGGTAAAAGAACAATAAAAGATTATAAATATATATTTATTCTAACAATTGTTGATTTAACTCAAATCAAAGTAAGAGATAAGTTTATTCAAGAACAATCAAAACTAGCTCAAATGGGAGAGCTACTTAATATGATAGCACATCAATGGAGACAACCACTAACATCAATTAGTGCTACTAGTGAAAATATGAAATTAAGAGCTATGCTTAATCAATATGACAAAGATGATTTTATAGAGGCTATGAATGAAGTATATCATTATACTTTACACTTAAGTAAAACAATTAATGACTTTAGAGATTTTTATAAAGAAGATAAAGAAATGTCATTAACTTGTATGAATAATATTGTAAAAAAATCTTTAAATATCATTGAAGATTCATTAAGCTACAAAAATATTACAGTACAAAAAAGCCTTGAATCTAAAATAGAGATACAAACATTTGAACATGAAGTTACTCAAGTAATACTTAGTATTTTACAAAATGCAGAAGAAGTATTATTAAGTAAAAAAATCACAAATCCTACGATTTATATAAATACTTATGATAAAGATAATAAAACTTATATAACTATTGAAGATAATGCTGGTGGAATAGATACTGAAATTATAAATAAAATATTTGATCCTTATTTTTCGACAAAAAGAGAAAAAAATGGAACAGGTCTTGGATTATATTTTGCTAAAAGAATTATTGAAACAAACTGTAATGGTGAACTAGATGTTGAAAACAGCACAAATGGTGCCATTTTCATTTTAAGATTTCCTAAGTAGTTTTAGTTTTACTAGTTAGAAGATTATTTATAGTTTGTATTTCTTCATTTGTTAATTTAAAACTTAAAAAATCTAAGTCTTCTAACATATGTTCTTTTTTTGTTGTTCCATTTAATGGAGTGATATTAATTTGATTTAAAAATCTATAGAAAACTTGAGGTATAGTTTTTCCATATTTATTAGCCATTGATATAATATGCATAGATGACAATAAATGTGGATTAGCTGTTAAAGACCAAAATGACTGATAAGTAATTTCTTTTAAATTACAGTAGTTTCTAATCTCTTGATCATAACCACTATCTTTATAAAATCTATTTTGAACAACTTTTGGCTTAATTTTTGCATTATTATAAATAAACTCTAATAAAGGCATCTCATAACAGTTTGATATTCCTATTTGCCCTATTAAACCCTTATTTACATACTCTTCCATTTTTTGATAAACCCTAACAAAATCTTCAGCGGGTCCAAATGGTGAATGAATTAGATATGAATCAATATAATCTGTTCTTAGGTTTATTAATGATGTTTCAAAAGATTTTTCTAAAGCGACTACAACATCATCATTTTGATTATATGGCATATTATTTAAATCTTGACCATTTATGGGTGTAAATTTTGTTTGTAAGAAAATATCATTTCTTGATAAATTTAATTCACTTAATGCTTCTTGTAGTCCTAAACCTACTAATTCTTCACTGTAATGTTTTGGTTGACATGCTGTATCAATAGCTCTAAATCCACATGTTATAGCTTCTTTTACAAGGCTGTTTGTTTTTTCTTTTTTCCAAGCTGTTCCATAAATCATATTTGGAATAATTTTTTCTTTTCTCATATATATCTACTAGAAATTTTCAATAATGTCTTGATAAACTTTTGTTAAATCTTCAACTTCTTTAACAGTAGTTCTTTCACCAACACTATGAATTGTGTCATTTTTAACTCCAAACTCAATAGCTTCAATACCAAAGCTTCCAAAATATCTAGCATCACTAGTTCCACCTGCAGTTGAATGTTTAGTCTTAATACCAGTTATTTTTAAAATTGAATCTTCCATAGCTTTTACAACTTTTGATTCTTTGTTCGTAACAAATGGAAATGACCCTTGAGTTGTTCTAAAGTCATATTCCAAACCTTTAAGTTTAGTATGAATAAATTCTTCAACAGACTCTCTAGTTGTATTTGTAGAATTTCTAACATTAAACATTAATTTTAATTCATTTGGAGTTACATTTGTAACTTCCATTCCACCTCTAATATCAGTAATTACCATTTTAGAAGGAGCAAAATACTCATCACCATTATCTAAATCATGACTAGCAATTTGTGGTAAAACATGGGCAAAATTATGTACTGGATTTATACATTTTTCAGGATATGCTGCATGTCCTTGCTTACCTTTTATTGTAATATATCCATTAATACTTCCCCTTCTTCCAACTTTGATAGCATCACCAAAGACGTCTTCACAAGTAGGTTCTGCAACAACTGCATATTTTGGTAAAAAGTCAATCTGCTTTAAATGCTCAAGCATCTTAATAGTTCCATAAGTTCCTTCACCCTCTTCATCACTTGTCATTAAAATACTTAGTGTTCCATCAAAGTTTTGAGCATGTTTACATGCATATAAAAAAGCAGCATCACCACTTTTCATATCTTGAGTTCCACGTGCTGTAATCACTCCATCTATAACTTCAGCAGCAAATGGATCAATATCCCAATTTTTACCTGGAGGTACTACATCAATATGTCCAGCAAAACATAAGTGCTGAGGGTTGTCATTGAATTTCTTGTAATAAAATCTATTTTTAACACCTTCCATATCAACACTTATACATTCCCAAGTCTCACCTAAATACTCTTCTATAAAGTCAAATGCTCCATCATCATCAGGAGTTACTGATTTAAATCTTAATAATTTTTGAAATAATTCTATAATTGTCATAATATATTCATCCTTTAATTCTTGAATTGTAACAAAAATATGATTTATAATTTGTTATAATAAAATATAACAGAAAAAAGGATTTTATTATGAAAACTATAGAAAAAACTTTTTGGTATCTTTTAGCTTTTTTTATTCTTTATAGTCTTATTGGATTTAAACTTATCTCTTATATTTTAGAAACACAAATAGTTAAAAATATCGATGAAAACTTGAGAGTTAAATCTTCTGTAGAAAGAATAGAATTTAATCCTTTTATTTTCAAAATA
Source organism: uncultured Campylobacteraceae bacterium (assembly GCA_937138295.1). Taxonomy (GTDB): domain Bacteria; phylum Campylobacterota; class Campylobacteria; order Campylobacterales; family Arcobacteraceae; genus JALRJW01. The sequence continues at coordinate 498 of CAKZOX010000060.1, read as the reverse complement.
AAAATAAAAAACTTTAATATAAATGATTTAGATAATCAAACAATTTTAAATACAAAAAAAGTAATTCTAGATGTAGATTTAATTAACTCAATATCTTCAAAAACTATCTTAGCAAATGATATTTTAGTGGATAATTTAGTTTTAAATATCAAAGAAAACATCAATAATGAAATCAATCTATTAAATTTAGTAAAATCAAAAGAAAATGTAGTTGAAAAAAATCAAACTAAAAATGAATCAACACAAAATACAAATATTGATTTTTTAATTTCAAAATTTGATTTAAGAAATGCAACAATTAATTTTACAAAAGAATTAAAAGAAAAAAATTACAAAATAAAAATTACGAACATAAATAATTCTCTTAAAAACTTAGGTTCTAAAACTGACGAAGCGATAAATATCTTAACTTTAAATATTGATGAAAAAACATCTATCAAAACTGAAACTTCAATTTTACACAATAATTTTTCAAGTATAGTTGTAAACTCAAATGTA
>CAKZOX010000059.1 GCA_937138295.1 uncultured Campylobacteraceae bacterium | reverse complement strand
AAGATATGAAAGCATTAATGGAATAAAACCATAAAGCATAAGTGAAATATGCAATGAACGTATATTTGTAGGCATTAATATATTTGAATCAAATGAATATCCTAATAGATTTATAGAATAGATTATTCCAAAGAACATTCCTAAATATAAAAAAATAAGAGAGATTTTAAAGTTTTTATTTATAAAGTCATCAAAATAATTCATTTTAATTTACCCTTCCATCTTTAACTTCAATAATTCTACTAGCCATTTGAGCTAACTCTTTATCATGAGTAGCAACTATGATTGTAGTTCCATTTTGTGAAAGTTTTTTAAATATTTCAAATACATTTTTAGAGTTTTTAGAATCAAGATTACCAGTAGGTTCATCTGCAAAAACTATCTTGGGTTCATTTATTAAAGCTCTTGCTACGGCTACTCTTTGTTTTTGACCACCTGAAATTTCATCGGGGTATCTATTTCTAAGATTAGAAATATCTAAACTTTTTAGTAGTTCATTTACTTTAATGTTAGAATTCTCTTTTTGTGAAATAGTTATGTTTTCAAAAATATTTAAATAGTTTATTAAATAATGAAATTGGAAAATAAATCCAATATTCTTTTGTCTAAAGTCATCTAAGTTTTTAATATCTATAAAGTTTTCATTATCAAAATAAACTTCACCATTAGTCGGTTTCAAAAGAGTTGATAAAATTGATAGTAAAGTTGTTTTACCACTTCCACTTTCACCTGTAATAGCTATGAATTCTCCTTTTTTAATTTCGATATTTATATTATTTAATGCTTGATCTTTCCCATAAAAATGATTTATATTTTTTGTTTTTAGTATATTTGAACTCATATTCTATTTCCTGATATTAGGTTAACTGGATCTGTTTTTGAAGCATTTAATGCAGGTATTATTGAACCAATTATCGCCATTAAAATTGATGCTGTAAAAACTTGAATTGATAAAATAGTTGTTATTTCTCCACTTACATAACCATGTAAAGATGGAAGATTTTTAATAATGTATAAAATTAAATTAGCAAGAAAAAATGAAGAAATAAAAGCAACAAAACCTAGAATAGAACTTTCTAGTAAAATTTGATTTATAATATTTTTCATAGAAATACCTAAAGCTCTTTTGATACCAAATTCGCTTTTTCTTTGATTTATAGTTATACTCATCATAGATACTATCCCTAATAATCCCATGCAAAAAGCAATTAATGCAATAACATTTGAAGTCGTTTTTATTATTTTAAATTGATTATAGTTATCTACAAAGTTTTGTGTTGATTTAACTTCAATTTCATTTGAAAGTTTTGCTATTTGATTTACAATATTTTCAATATTACTGTTTAATTTAGTATTTACTAAAATCATTGAGGAGCTTTTATTAAATATTTTACTTGCATCTTTTAAGTTTAAAACAACTCCACCATTTTCAAATCCGATTTTACTTTTGTAGACACCACTTATACTAAATATTTCATTTCCTATTTTTACTTGATTTTTATTTTTTAATGAATTGTAAACTGAAAGACCAATTAATACTTCTTTATTTTTTGGATAAGTACCTGATGTTAATTTATAATTTGTAATTCTATTTTTACTAACTCCATAAACAGCTACAATTGGTAAGTCTTCAACGGGACTAGCTCCTACTATTAGTGCTGAAGTTTTAGTGATATCCTTTATTTTATTTATTTTTTCAATTATTTTAGTATCAACATTTGAAAAAAATGTATCTGAGATTTTTGCTTGAGTTATTATGATATCACCGTCACTTTTAAGTAGTGATGAGTACATAGAAATAACTCCATTTGATATAGATGTGATTAAAAAAATAGATGTTATAGCTAATACAAGGCTTGTATATATTAGTATAGTTTTTAACTTGTTTGCTTTTAATGCTTTTAAAGCATGGTTCATAGATATTTTCCTAATTATTTTAATTATAGAAAGTTTAGATAATAATTATGAATACATTATGAAAGAATTATGAAAATTTGTTCATATTTCCTAAACCCGTAAGTTTAAGCTAAAATTTAGTATAATCGCGAAAATTTTAACTAAAGAGAATAAATGAGAGACATTAGAAATATTGCCGTTATCGCACACGTTGACCACGGTAAAACTACACTTGTAGATGAGTTATTAAAACAATCGGGAACTTTTTCAGCGCACCAAGAGGTTAATGATAGAGTTATGGATAGTAATGATATTGAAAAAGAAAGAGGAATTACAATTCTTTCTAAAAATACTGCTATTGATTACGAAGGTGTGAGAATTAACATTATTGACACTCCAGGTCACGCCGACTTTGGTGGAGAAGTAGAGAGGGTTTTAAAAATGGTTGACTCTGTTTTACTTCTTGTTGATGCACAAGAAGGTGTTATGCCTCAAACAAAATTCGTTGTTAAAAAAGCTTTACAATTAGGTCATAGACCAATCGTTGTTGTTAATAAAATTGATAAACCAGCAGGTGAGCCTGAAAGAGTTGTTGATGAGGTATTTGACCTATTTGCAGATATGGGTGCAAATGAAGAGCAACTTGAATTCCCTGTAATTTATGCAGCAGCTAGAGATGGTTATGCAAGATATGATGCTGAAGATGGAAATATGGATTTAAAACCATTATTTGAAACTATCTTAAAAGAAGTTCCAAAACCTGATGGTAGTGAAGAAAATGGATTACAACTTCAAGTATTTACATTAGATTACGATAACTTTATTGGTAAAATTGGTATTGCAAGAATTTTTAATGGTACTATTTCTCAAGGTGAAACTGTAACTTTAGTTAAAGCAGATGGTGAGCAATTAAAAGGAAGAGTTACTAAACTTATTGGATTTAAAGGTTTAGATAGAATTGAAATTAAAACTGCAGGTGCTGGTGATATTTGTGCTGTTGCAGGATTTGAAACTGTTGATGTTGGAGATTCTTTATGTGACCCAGCTAATCCAATGCCACTTGATCCTATGCATATTGAAGAGCCTACATTATCTGTAACATTTGCAGTAAATGATTCTCCATTAGCAGGAACTGAAGGTAAATT
>CAKZOX010000058.1 GCA_937138295.1 uncultured Campylobacteraceae bacterium | reverse complement strand
AGCATTACCAGAAACCCTAGCATTACCAGAAACACTAGCATCACCAGAAACACTAGCATCACCAGAAATCCTAGCATCACCAGAAACACTAGCATCACCAGAAATCCTAGCATTACCAGAAACCCTAGCATTACCAGAAACACTAGCATCACCAGAAACACTAGCATCACCAGAAATCCTAGCATTACCAGAAACCCTAGCATTACCAGAAACCCTAGCATTACCAGAAACCCAAGCATTACCAGAAACCCAAGCATTACAAGAAACACTAGCATCACCAGAAACACTAAGATTTTCTTCTTTCTCTATATACCCACCTAAATCTCATTTATTTACATTTCAAAAACTTTTTAAAGCTTTAATTTGAAATAATTTTTTTCACATAAAATCTATACTTACTTTTGTAAGTTCATATTTATCATTTTTCATATTTCTATATTATTATAAAATATTAAATCAAAGCTCAATAAGTTTAGCTTCTTCTATTTCTATTACTTGTCAGCTTTCTGTTATTAGTTTAATTAATTATAAATTCTAGCATATAAAGTGTTTTTATATTTTTTAAAGTTTATTATATACTAGAAACTACAATTAAGTAGTTAGAAAAGTCCTTAAAAGGGTATATCTTCTACCGAAATTTCGTCTTCTTTTTTTATTTCTTGTTTTGATTGATTATTATTTCAGGTAGGTTTCCAATCATTTTCTACTAAATAATGACTATTTCAATATTGGTCTACTTCTTTTCTTTTAGACATATTTAATCTAATATATCATTTATCATTTACTTCACAAGAAGCTAAATCATCTAATTTTAAGCTCATTGAGTAAAATTTTCCTCCATTTGATTCAATTTCTTTTATTGAACCAGATATATAATGTTTATCATTCATTTTTAATTGGTTAATTACTAATATAAAGTTATTATAAGAACTTTTTAATAGATTGCAAATTTATTTTAAAAGTTTTTTATTTTAGTCTATTTTTAGCTATATTAAAATATTCTTTGTCTAATTCTATTCAGATAAAATCTCTGTTTAGGTTTTTACAAGCAACCCCACAACTTCAAGCTCACATACAATTATCTAATATTAAATCTCATTTATTAGTATAAGTTAGTATTAATTCTTCTAATAATTCAACTGGTTTTTCAGTTCTATGCAAAGCTATACTAGGGTGTGGTTTTTTATAGGATAATATAGAAGTTGGATATTTTTCAGTAGTTCATTTTCTATTATCTTCTAATTGTTTAAATTCTCAATAATTATTATTTACATTTTCTTTTTTTAAATAACTATTTCATCTTCAATGCAATGGTTTACCTTGCTTAAATTGTGGGTTATATGTAGGAAGTTTTTTATAAAAAATAGCTATCTGCTCGTGTTGTCTTAATTGCATTCTCTTAGCATTTAAAAATCAAGTAGTAAGTTCTTTATTCCATACTAAATCATATCTAAATAACTTTCTATTAGAATTTACTAAATCTATAAAAAATAATCATTGTCAAAATAAAACTATAGCTCAATTATCTTTTATTATTCTTTCATATTGTTCCCATAATAAATCAAAAGGCAAAACTATGTCTGCTTTGTTTTGAGTAGTTCAATATGGTAAATCACACAAAATCATATCTATACTTTTATCTTTTATATTTTTCATTTCTTCTAAACAATCTCAATTTATTAGTTTCATATTACTTTAATTCTTTTAAAAATATAAATTCTATAAATGATTTTTCTCAAACATCTGCATACCATTTTAAGCAATTACATCTAAAAATTGCAGAATCATTATATTTTGTTTTATAAAATAATGTATCTGTAAAAAATTTAAAAGAATTATCTATATCAGGTTTTGTAGATTTAAAAGTCAAAGCATACTTTTTCTTTTTCTTTAAACTCCAACTTTCAGGCATTTTATAAAAAAAGTTTATTTGGTACTTTCAATTAATTAAAGCTTCTATTATTCTATCTTTATTTGAGCCTACAAGTAACCTTAATTGATTCATAGAGTTATGGTACTTTTCAGCTGTATCGTTAAACCTACCTCATCTTGTACTTCTTTTGGCTCATATTCATTCCATTGGAATTATTAGAACTTCTTTTATATTGTTTTCTAACATTATCAAATTGTAAGTAATCAATTAAATTAAAATCTTTTTCAATATTAAGATATGTCATATTTTATTTTATATTCAGCTAAAATAGTATTGTATTTATTAAAAAATAAATTGTCTTCTTTTAATCTTTTTCTTCATTTGTTAACTAAGTATAAAATAGAAGAATGATTAGTAGCAAACAAGAAAACCTTAATTCTATCAAATGTATAATTGAATACATCTTTTAATATTAAAGACAGTATCATTTTTAATTCAACTATTTCTTGTTTTTTAGAACTTAAAATCAAATCTGCTTTATTTATATTCAATACTTTTAAAGATATATCCAATAAATCATTCAATATATCAGAATCTTTATAATAAAAAGTCTTATTTAGTGAATATATTTCTCTATTCAATATTTCAATACCTTTTATTAATTTATTTTTTTGTATTAATTTTTGTCTTTTTTTAAGTAAAAGATCTTCTAAATTATTCGCCATAATATTTTGGATTATTTTTTGCTATAACTTTCATTTTAGCATTTATTAAAGCCTCTTTAAATCATCATTTTACATTAGGTGTACTTTTTTCAACTTCCAATATAGCCTGTTCTTTAATTTCTGGATATTTTGCTAAAATTTTCTCTATTTTTATTTTTTCAGCTTTCGCTTTCATTAATTCTTCTTCATTTTTTAATCATTGCAACCTTTCTTCTTCAGCTTTCTTTCTTTTCCTTTCTATATCTAATAGTTTTGTTTTTTCAGATTCCTGTAATTCATAAACAGATAAGTATTTCATTTCAATAGCATTATCTAGCATAGCCATAGCTACTACTTTCGTGTGTTTACTAAATTTTCAAAAAAGTAGTCTTTCAGAATTTTCAGAAAATATCTTAGCTTTTGGATTCAGTTTTCTTTCTTCTCTCCATTCAAGGTATTTTTCTTCAAAGTCTTTATCAAAAGCATATTTACATAATCAGAATACCTTTCATTTATTATACCAATCTTGTTCTTTTGCTTTTAAGACTTCTGATCTAGGAATACTTTTAGAAACTTTTTTATAAAAAACTAATTCTCACATTATTTCTCAAGTAAAAATCCAGTCTTTAGTTCCTGCTTTTATTATTATATCTTTTGCAGTTCAAGATACTGTATTTTTATCTACAAAGTAGTATTCTATCATATTTTTTTATTTATGTTTATTATAAACATTTCACATAAGTCTAGCTAGCATTCTTCAAAAATGTTTTTGTCATTTAATTTCAATTACATATTGATTTGTTCTAGTTCCCATTTCAGTTTTTCAAAATGACAATGTTTCTCATTTATCTAAAATTGTTTTTATCTTATCCTCCATAGAAATCCTTACAGATTTTCTATTTATTACCATATTTTTATTTCGTTAGTATTAAAGTAAAGTCATTATAAGGTTATTTACTTTTTTGTCAATAAAAAAATACTCCTAATAAGAAGTATTTAATTTTTGTATAGCGTATTCTGCAACAATTCTAGTTATTCATTCAGAAAAATTAGTTCTAACTAATGATCACAACATATCTATTTGATTCATTTTAAAATAACAATCATCTATTGCAAGCCGTTTATATGGCTGATATATTTCATTCCACCTTAACCATTGTAATATTTCTTCATCTCTTCATCAGCCAGTTTTACTTGGAGCAACTCATATAATTAAATTCCAATCTAATCAATTATTTTCCCAAGCTATTTTTAATTTTTCTAAATTATGCCTCCAAGATGATGAAATAACTAATTTTGCTCAAGTTTTTTCTAATATATACATAAGATTATTGCAAGAGTTTTGATTAAAAATTCACTCTTGCATATCTTGTTCAGATGTAATTAATACTCAATCAATATCGAGAAAAATTATTTTATTCATCATTTAATTTTAAAGAATATTTTTCAATTAATTCTACTATTTTTGGTTCTTGAAAATTATTTCATTTAATAATTTTACCAACTTTTTCTCATTCAGTTTGCTTATCTTTAGTTTTTGTAAAATTAGAATCACAAATTACATTCATAAGTTCATCTAAAAAGTCAGCATATTTATTTTGTTCTAAATTAGTTAAAGATAATGTATTAAATGCGAATTGCACAGTTTCCATTCATTTTCTTCATTCTCAACCAAAAAACATATATCAATTTGCGACAAATACTATATCTCAAATAGCATCTAATATTTCAACTAAATCTTTATTTTTAATAGCTTCATCTAGTTCATCAACTTCTTCTTCTATTAATTTTAGATATAATTCAAGCATTTTAGTTTCATCTTGATCTCATTGAAATTCATCAAACCATTTCATAATTCTATAAGTAGTTCTTATTTTCATTTTTTTATCTTTTAATAAGTAATATATGTTATTATAAGGATTTTTGTATGATTTGCAAATTATTTATACTCATCATATCTTAATCATTTAATAAAAGGTTTATAATTTTTATCAAAAATACATAAGGCACTTCAACTTTGACCCGTTTTATTTGTAACATATTCTCATTTAGTATTTATTCACTTAAATTTTATTCTTTTTTCAAGTAAAAATACTCTAGCATAAGGATATATATATTTAAAAAATATTTGAGTTTCAGTTGCAGCAGGAATTAATAATGCGACAACATTTCATTTTAAATATTCTTCATAACTTTTCTTAACAAAAGCTGCTTTATCTTTTTCTGTATATGGTGGATTTACAAAAGTATATTTCCCCCAATCAATTTTAGTTCAATCTATTTCAAAATTAGGATTATATGGACAAGGATCAAAATAATCAAATCCATTAAAAAATTCCCTTTTTATATAATTCAATAAATATTCAGGAGTTTCCCAATTATTATTTTTCACTCAATTCTCTTTACTTTGTTTTTTCATATTAAAATAATTGTTAATTAATTTTATTTTTTTATGTATATTTACTTTCAGTTCAAGTTTTATATCTTACCTACTGCATTCCCTCTAAATAGGATATAATAATGATAAGTCTGGTTTTATTTTCCTCCATCATTTTCAATGTATAAAGTTTAGTGTTTTATTTAACATACTCTTTCACATCTTATATTTAGTATGAAAGTCTTTATGACATCAGTAACATAAAATAAATAAGTGTGTTATGGGTTCTTTATATTTCTTTTTATAGCTTCAATGATGTATATTTAAGTATTTATCAATTCAGCATTTTTCACAACACTTTCATTTAGATTCAAATACTAGCTCTCTTTTATCTTTCCATTTACTAGATTGTAAGTAATTTTTATACATAGTTATAGTAATTTATAAAATACTTTCGGTTTCTAGAGTGATATAGTTAAATCCTGCCTAGAATAACAAACCTCTATAAGAAACAACTCTAAGCTAGGAAACTATAAATTAGCCATTACCACTCAGTTATCTTAAATAACTTATTGCTTGTTTATATCTCTATAAAACATCAATACTTAACTAGATTTAATAAACATTTCGTATGTCTTATCGTTGACTAGCCTTACACTCCTGCGACTTGAATTAGCACTTGTCAGTATATTTAATCTCCTCAGTGTAAGTTATTTGGAGTATACCCTCTAGTTTATACCTAGTAGCTACTATTTTAATAAATAGACGCAACATATAATCAGTTTAACCTTTTCAGCAATTATATCATTGCAATTATTATATATTACGTTCATTCATTAAAATAAAACCCCCTATCTATTAAGGCTAGATAGGGGGAAAAACTTATATTTCCAGTTATCTTGTAGCCTTAATACAAGTTTTATTTGATTAAATCTTATTTAAAAAAAAGATAATGTCAAAACTTTTTTATAAATTCATATAAAAATAAAATAAGAAAAACCAAAAAAGCCCTTATGGACCTTTTTGGTGTGAATAGAAATAATAGCAAATACATTATATATATTTATAAAAATAAGTCAAAAAAAAATTCACAAGTCAGATAAATCTCTATGTGAATATTAGTATATTTACTATAAATATAAATAAAAATAAAGCAAGAAAAACCTCTCAAAAAAGAGAGGCTAAACCAAGAGTAAGTTCAATATATAGATTTTAAATCATAAGTCAAATACAAAATATAAAAAAGATTTGATTAAACAAAATAAGTTCTTATAATAACATTACTTTATATTTTAATAAATACATATATGATGAAACTTTTTGAAGTTCGTTGATTTGATATTGAAGTTAGGCTTCGTGAATGATTTACTTTTTGAGAATGATTTAAATGTTTTGTAGAAAGAGCAATAGACGATTGATTTACAGACTGATATTTTAAATCAAAGTCTACAAATAAACCTATATGAAGCTGGATTTATAGTAAATTGCCTGAAGATTATAAAAATTCAATAAGGCAAAATATGGAAACTTTTGAATTTTCTAAACAAGATGATATAAAACCTAGTTTAGAAGAATTTGAAAAATCTATGGATTGAGTAGAGAAAAAGATACTTACATATACCCAACTAAAAGAATATACAAATAAACCTAATTTTAAAGAATGGTTTAATAAATTTATTAAATAATTTAAATAAAAATGACGAAAACATTAACTATAACAAAAGATAATTTAGATTTAATATCTAAGTCTACTGAATGAAAATACTCTGCTTGAATGATTAATACTTTAATTAAAACAAGTTTTCCCACTCTTGAAAGTGTTGAAGAAGCAGTTGTAGCGTTTCAATTAGCTGCTAAATACAATTTAGATCCTGCTATGAAGCAAATGTTTGCTTGGAAAGATAATAGATGAAATATGGTTTGTATAGCATCTGCTGCTTGATTTATGAAAATTGCTCGTTCTCAAAAGTGATTCATATCTATTTCTGCTCATAGCGTATATCCAGATGAAGACTTTTCATTAGACACAGGTAGCTGAATAGTATCTCATAAAATAAATCCAGCTATTAGAAGTTGAAAAAAACCATTATGAGCCTATGCTAGATTAGAAATGGAGTGAAAAGAACCACAAGTAAAATGGGTAAATTGGGACGAATATTATGTTAAAAAAAGTTTTGCGACACCTTGGGATAATCAATCATCAGCAATGATTGAAAAAACAGCCATAAGTGTACTTCTTAGGCAAGCATTATGATTAGATGGTTTATATTGAATGGAAGAAATGGAAAAAGTTATGGATTCTACACAAATCGCAAACTCAAATGATGTAAATAAAGAAACTACATTAAGTGCGATTGAAAAAAGAGAACAAGAATTAATGTGAAATAAAAAAGAAGAAGCTGAAATTATAGAAGCTGAAACTGAATAATTTTAACTAAAATATAATATGATCTTAATATATTGAGATACACTTGAAGAATTATCTAAAATAAAAACTAATAGCATTGATTTAATTATTACAGATCCTCCTTATAAAGTAATTAGTTGATGAAAACCTAAACATAAATGACAACCTTGATGAATTTTATTAAAAAATGACTGAAAAATCTTTGAACATAATAATATAAATATTTCAGATTATATTTCAGAATTATATAGAATACTAAAAGAATGAACTCATTGTTATATAATGATCAATTTAATAAATTTAGAAAATTTATTAGCAGAATCTAAAAAAGCAGGTTTTAAATTACATAATTTGTTAATATGGGAGAAAAACAACAAGACACCAAATAGATGGTATATGAAAAACATAGAATATATAGTATTTTTAAGAAAGTGAAAAGCTAAAAAAATAAATTCTAGTGATTGACAAATATTAAAACATAAAAATATTTTATGAAATAAAACGCACCCAACTGAAAAACCAGTTAGCTTATTGGAGCAATTAATAAATAATAGTTCAAGTAAATGAGATGTAATCTTAGATCCTTTTATGTGAACTTGAAGTTGTTGAGTAGCCTGTAAAAATCTAAACAGAGATTTCATATGAATAGAAATTGATGAAAACTATTTTAAAATTGCAAAAGATAGAATTAATAATTAATAATAAAAAACTATGAATTTATTTACGAAAAACATTTCTGTTAGTCAATTAGGAACTTTAATTAGAGATTGAGGTAGTTGGCAAAATCAATATTTATTTAATGAATATGAAAATACTATGCCTCAATCTGCTGCTATATGAAGTTTGGCACATAGATTTTGTGAAAATCTACTTAGAAGTTGATGAGATGAAACTTATGCAACAAATACTACTTATGATTGTATATGGGATTATAATTGAGAAACATATATAATTAATCCAGATAGATTAGAAAAACCACTTAATCAATCTACTGAATTAGAAATATTACAAAATTTTTGAACAAAATTAGTAGATTTTGGTAAATCTTGAAGTAAAGAAGCACTTTTAAAATGATTAAAATGAGCTATTGAGTGATATTTATCTGAAAAGATTAACTACTGAAATGTAGAATGAGTTGAAATTAGTATGACTCACGATATTACAGAACAAATACTTGATTATAAATTTGAAAGTCCAGTGCCTTTTAAAGCAATTTCAGATGTAGTTTGTAGGTTAACTGAAGATAGACAAATAATAACAGCTGATAAAGAAGTTTTAACTATACCTGCTTGAAGTTTATATGTAGAAGATTATAAATTTAAGGAAAAATATTCTGATATGAATTTTGATAATCCTCAATATTTCTTTCAAGCTATGTTTAATTTTTATTGTTTACAAAAAGAATTTGGCGAAGCACCAGCTTTTATGAATTTTAGAGAAATTAAGACTACAAAAAATAGAGATTGAAGTTCACAACACCAAGTGATTACATTTTTATTTTCTTGAGAAGACTTTGAAGTTAATAAAACATTCTTTTGGAGATATCTTATGTGAGCATTTAAATATATAGAATTTTTACAAGAATCAGATGTAATTTATAATGTTTTCGATTTTATATCTTGAACTAAAAACTGGAAAAAACAATTAGCTTTCTATCAATCAGTTGAAGTAGGACAATTAAAAACAAAGATGTCAGTTTCTAACAGAAGCAAGGTTTCTTGAAATAATATTTCTTGACATAACTTTAATTTGTTAGATAAAGGACAAAAGTTAGAAAAATGAGAAATTGCAGAAATTATTACAATAGAAGATAAAGTAAGAAGTAAATTAAGAGAATTTTGAATAGATGTAAAATTCGTAAAAACTATTGAATGATATGCTTTTAATCAAATGTTATTTGAATTATGAAGATGAGTTAAGATAAATGATATTAAAAATAAGGAACAAGAACTATCAATAGCAACTAAGACTGAAAATATAAGAGTCGTATGAGTTGTATGATGAACTTGATATTTATGAATAGAAGTTCCTAGAAAAGAAAGAATATTTTTAGATTTAAAAGAATACAAGAAAAAAGTTAGATGATTAAAAGTTCCTGTTTGAAAAACATTAAATGGAGAAACTATTGAAATAAATTTAACTGATTCAAATTTTCCACATCTATTAATATCTTGAACTACTTGAAGTTGAAAAACTGAAATGCTAAGAGTAGTAATAGAGAGTTTAAAATGAAAAGCTAATCTCATAATTGTAGATCCAAAAACTACTGAATTTGATGAAGATGATTGAGAATATATAACAGATGAAGAAGATGTATTTATAATGCTTCAAAGAGAGTATTTTGATATAAAAATGAGAAATAATACTATTAAGGCATTTTCAAAAGCAAAATGAGATAAAACTATAAACGATATTGAATCTTATAATCAAAAAGTATCTAAAAAGGATAAACTATATCATAAAGTTATAATAATAGATGAAGTTGCAGATTTAAGATTAAGTGATTTTTGAAAAGAAATTGAAAAATTATTAGAAAAAATATCTAATATATGAAGAAGTGCTTGAATACATTTAGTTTTAGCAAGTCAAAGATTTGACACAAAAACATTATCTTGAAGACTTAAAAATAACATAACTACAAGAATTGCATTAAAAACTTGAAGTTCAGTTGATAGTAGAGTTATGATAGATGTAGATTGAGCTGAAAAATTATTAGGTAAATGAGATATGTTATTTAAAAATTGAGCAGATATTCAAAGGTTACAAGGTTACTATATAGCTTAAAATAAACAAAAAATGTAATAAATTAATTTTTATTACATTTTTTTATACAAAATATTTGCATTTATTAGAAAAGTTCTTATAATGATAATACATTATATTTTTAACCAAGAGAAAAATGAATATAAGACAAAGAAGTAGGCAGATTTATACTCACGAAAAAGAGTTATTAAATGTTCTGCAAAAATTAGTAAGGCAAGCTGATATTCAAATTCAAAGAATGAAGCAATTAACTTATACAAAAGAAGGAATAAATGATATATGATCTAAAATGTATAAAGAAGTTTGTAGAAAATGATTTGAACAATTTAGAATTGAAAAGAAAATGTCAGAAGAAGGTTTTTTAAAAGCAATTAAATCTGAAGAATACAATAAATTCTGGACAGAGTTGCATATAAAAAACACAAATCTTTATAATAGAGCATCTTTATATTTTAATAAATAATAAATGGAATTTTTAAATACAACTAACTGAAGGGAAGCATTACACCAAACAGAAGAATTATTTGAAGAAATAAAAAAGCTCATATTACTTGAGAAAAACAAAAAATTTGAACTTATAGATACCATAATATATATATAACAGTTGAAAATGACTAAAATAAACGAAAATAAAATACTAATAGCTAAAATAGATTGAAAAATCATAAAATCTGAAAATATAGAATATAAACATCTTATGAATTTCTCAAAATGATATGAAGAAATAAATAAAAGATATATTAATTACTAATTAAAAACCTATGAAATTAAAATTTGATAAACAAAAAACATTACAAATATGAATTATATTACTTACTATTTTTATTTGATATAATTATATTGTAAATGCCTATACACTAGAAAATACACAAAAAGAATTAATAGAAGCAAAGAAACCAAGTAAAGTTGAAATACAACAAAAAGAATTATTCGAATTAGAATCTAATTGGAGAGCAACAGAAAATCAATTAAATCTAAAAAGAGAATTAATTTTAGAAACAAGTAAAGAAATCGAATCATTAGAATTACAAAAACCTGAAATTGAAGAAAAAATTAGACAAAAAAGAAATGAAATGCTAGGATTGGAAAAATAGTTGCTCCGAAAAGAGTTGAAACTAACCAAAAAATAGTCATTAAAGAAGAAGTAAAAGTTTTTACTACAAATGTTAAGCAAGATGAAAAACAATCACTCAAAAACGATTTAAATGAGTTTGATTTAAATAAATTAGCTTATGCAGTAGCTATGCAAGAAACTAAAAATTGTACAGAATGATATTGAAAAACTCATAATAATTGTTTTTGAATAAAACATTGAAATACAGTACCTTGTTTATGAGTGCCTAAAATGGCTATGTGTAAATTTGATACCCCAGAAGAAAGTTATGAAGCATTTAAAATAATTTGGACTAAGTGGTATTGAGAATTGCCTAATAAAAATAAAGCTATCACTTGGACTTGAAACGACAGAAGTCAAATTTGGTTAGATAATGTATTATATTTTTACAATAAAATGTAATAAAAAGACTAGAATAAAATCTAGTCTTTTTCTATATCTCCATTTTGCTGAAATTCTTTATATCAGATAATATAATCAGATTTATTGAATTTATTATGAGAATAATTCTCATTTTGATTTATACACTTCATACTATTTTTTAAAAGTTCTAAGTTTTTAAATATAGAAAATTTCTTCTAGAGATAATTTTCTATTATATCTTAAATAATCAAATCTTCCCTTTGTTATTCATAAAAATTCTCTCCATTCAGATAAACATTTTCATTTAAATAATATATTATTTCTTTTATTTCTATTTTGTTCTTTACTTGTTGCCCATTTACAATTTTCTTTAGAATAATTTCAGTTGCTATCTATCCTATCTATTGTTAAATGTTCTTCATATCAGTCTTTCATATCTTCATAAAATCATACAAAATTTTCCCATTTTTTATCATAAGTAATTCATCTTCAACCATAATTACTATAACCAATATTATTAATATTTTTACATCTTTGTTTCATACTATGCCAAATGTAATAAATTCTGCTTGATTCCATACCGTGTGTTTTTCACTGAAAACATCCACAACTTTTAGTTTTTCAATTTCTTAAATTTCATAATTGTATATTTTTTATATTTCAACATTCACATTGACACTGAAATATTCTTTGGCTTCATTTAGGTTCAACTTCATTAATAATTTTAACCATATTATATATTTCTCATTGTCTGATAATTAATTTTTTCATAATTATATTATTAAAAAACTCATATTTATCGGCTATCTCGCTAAAGGAAACCGATAAATATGAGTTTTAAATTGAGAGCGAGATATTTAATTCCTTTAGCTCTATCTATTATATAACTTTTAATTATTATTGCAAGTTATTTATGGAATACTCTTAATTTCAAAGCTCTTTCAATAGCTTTTTGATTTACTTTATTTTCTTTAGTAATATCTTTTACTACTCATCAAGTCTTAAAAAATCTTAACCGATTATCTAATCTTTGGTCTTCTAATACTATTGTTCTTGCATTAGCATAGTAAATTCACTTATTAACTAGCTCTCTAAGAGTTTTTAAATCCATATAGATAGGTTTAGCTCAAACACTTCATAGGCTATCAAATATAGCATATTTATTACCTAGTTTTCAATATGTATGATTATGTCAGAATGTAGAACCTTTATCAATAATAAAATCTTTTTCATCTATTATTCAATCTTCTCTTGCTTTTCTATACCATAGTCAAGCATTTAATAATCATAATCAGAAGTAGTAACCTTTTTCAAGTAAATCTTCAAAGTCATCATTATTGATATTAACAACTCTTATTTTAGTTTTTAGTCAAGTGTATTCAAATATTTTAGTAGAAAACCAATTATATATTATATCAAAGTAAGCTCACCAAGTTTCAAAAAAAGCTTTATCTTTTTCTGCTATTTTTAAAGTTTCTATAATAAAATCATTAGTATATTTAATACCCCATTGTAGCTGTATAATATTAAATAAGGTATAGACTGAACAACCCGACCTACTATATCTTTCTAAATTTTGATTGTACCACTTAAAATTCATAGTTTTTATTTAATAAATATTATAAATAATTCCATTTGCAACCTTTAATTAAAATTCATTTTTTTAAACTTTTTATTATAGAATTCTCACAAAAGTTACTTTCTCTAACAGCTTCCCTAATTCAATAATATATATGTATTAATTTTCAATTTTTATATAATCATACTTTTTTACTTAAATGATTATCTTTTCAAAACTTACCTTTAAAAGGGTGATTAGTTTGAAAAAAATTTTTATATCACAAAATATTATATTTATGTAATTCATTTTCTGATTTTGTAACCCACTCTAAATTTTCAACTCTATTATCTGTCTTTATTCAGTTTATATGATTTACATCTGACTTATTTTCAGGATTAATAATAAAAGATTTAGCAACTAATCTATGTATTTTTTTACTATGAGTTTTATTATTAATAGTAAAATTAATACATTCGTATCATTTATTAATTGTTATTCTCAATATTCTTTCTTTAATAAAGCATTTTCTTCATAATGAATTAATGATATATCTTTCTAAACTTTTAACTCTTCAAAAATTGCTGATTTGATATAATCACTCATATCAAGTTATATCTTTCCATATTTCCATATTATAAAAATTAAAGCTCTTAGTAGAATAGGCTGATTTGCATAGAAACCTACTCAACTAAAAGCTATAATAGCAAATCATTTAATTCTATGCTTTTAGATTATACTTAATTTTTATATAATAACAAATTATTTATACCATTGGAATAATTTATTCATAGTTTTTATTTAGGTAAATAAATTCAGTCTTTATAATAATATTTATTATCAGTTTCTAATAATATCTTATAAACATCACTCTTAAATTCAGAAGTTAAAGCAGGAGATAATATATTAAATAAAGTTATTATCTGTTCTCTAGGTGCTTGTGCTTTGTGGTCTTTATCTAAAATAAGATGCAATGCTTGATGTACATTTTCTTTTAAAAAAATTAAGTTATTTCAAGTATTACAACCTCATAAATGCCTAGGGTATAAATGATGTCTAGTATTTTTCATAATTACTTATTAGATTGTAAAATCTTTTTCAAATCTGAAATTTCTTTATTGTATTTTTTATAATTATATCTTCATCAAATATCAAGTCAAATTAAAACAAGTATTCTTCAAATATTATTCATTCATTCTTCTTCAAGTCAATGATATAAAATTTCATCTGATAATGCTTGATTATATTCTAAGTATCATTCTATATTTGTAATTTCTCAAATAAGAGAATAAAGATAATCGTGCAAAATATAACTTACATATTTAGTTTTATCAAAAAAGAAAAAAGGAGATGGAATACTTCCAAAATCAGTAATAAATCAATTAGGAACTTTTATATTATATTTATTCTTTCAAATTATAACTAAAAACAGAAAATAATCTGTAACTATAAAATATTTAGTTCAGATTACTTTTTGTAGCATTCAATTTTTAAGGATTTTAACTTTCATTATACATCTTTTATAATTTCTACTTGAAAAAAATCAGTAGGTGCTGATAGTTTTTTCACTCAATTTTTTGATATTGCAAAATATGCTTTAAATAGTCATATTTCATCAACATCATTAGCATCAGGAATATATGTTATAATTCAAGATGTAGGATTATCTATTGCTACAGCTTTTTGAGTTTTTATAACAGAATTATTGTTGATCATAATAAATTCTGCTGTATATCAAGTTAAATCTAATATCTTACCATTAACTTTAACTGTTGCAGAAAAATCAGTTTGAAATCATTGCTTAATTCTAATTGCTTCCATTTGCCTTTAAATTTAGTGAAATATTTACTTTATTATCAGTTTGTATATTGATAGTATCTGTATTTAATTTTATACTATTATTAGTATTATTGATAATAATAGTATTGCTTTCAACATTTAATGTTGTATCTGTTTTTACAATTGTATCTATATTCCTGTAATATAGATTATTATAATTTATTTTTTTTCAGAGTCAAAAAGTTATATCGAACACCATAGTTTATTTTTTAATTCTAAAATACACATTTTCATTATTCGGAGAATTATTTTCATCTTGTAAATCCCATTTTTGCAATTCTCATAATTCATCATACATAATTAATTCTGTTCAAACTATTTTAACCGATGATTTTGTAAGTCTTTCTAATAGTATTAGTTTATTATCAATATTTGTACTATCAAAATTCTCTAATGTATTTACTTTACTTTTAATTTCTAGTATAGATGTATTGTCAGGAGCTATTGTATTTGCGTTGTCTGTACCTCTCATATTATTAGCCTCCACTGTATCAATTGTATTATCAAAAGTACTTCTACTAGATATGTCAGCATCTAAATGATTTAGTCTTATATCATTATCTAATAAAGGATTTATAGGTATATTTGAAACATCAGCTTTCCAATTATCTTTATTTGTATAATTATCTAAAGTAGTTGGTATCACTGCATTTACACTTTCTGCAATAGGAGTTTCAGTAATATTATTTCATACTTGGTATCTATCAGCATCAGATAATGTAGCTCATCAATCAGCATAGATTATATATTCTTTATCGATAGTATATCAAGTGAAGTTATATTTATATAATCAAACTCATATTCAAGTCATAGTTCAAGATGCAACAACAGCGTTTGTAGTTACATCTTTAATAGTTACAGATGGAGAAAGTCAATCTGCTGGAGTTCATTCATTTGAAAAATAAGCTGTTATGTACATTTTATTTTATTAAGAAATAATTTCTGCTGTTTGAAATCCAATTTGTTTATCTTCTCAATTGTTTTCCATAATTCTTAGTAAATTAGTTTCTACTAAATTTTCATCTAACATACTATCGTGTAATCTAGTCATTAATAATAATAATAGATTTTGAGTTAATTCTTCATCAGTAATTGCATAACTAAAAGAAGCTGAACAAAGTTCTGATTTTCATTCTCTGAAAGCTGTTATATCTTTATATAAACATAAGCTTCAAGAAATAGTGTCTTCTCATTGTGGATTATTTACATAGTTTGTATTTTTTATAATCCAAGTGTTAGCAGTTATTCAAGTTGCTAATTCATAGTCTTTTTTAATATACATATTATTTTTTCTTAGTATTTAAAGTTTCAATTTCATTATTTATATCTTTCACAACTTCATTAAAAGCTGGAACTTCTGCTCCTTTTAAATCTACTCTTGCTAGTAGTTCTAACATAACTTTTAAGTTTTCAATTTTCATAATTGGTTTTTTATTAATTAATATTCTTATTATATCTGTATTTCCCTTTTAGTAAAGCGAATTCCAAATTGTTCAATCGAAGCCCTCGTGTTTACTAGTAGTGCTATTAAATCTAATATCTCAAGCAACAGCAATATCTGTATTATCAGTTACTCTTAGTCTTCAATTTATTTTAACTAGTTTATTATCAAACTCTCAATAAATTAAAGGGTCAACTGTACTTGAATTAGAAATATATAATTTATTACTTCAAGTTTCACTTTGTCCTGCTCTATTTCATAAGAATACATTTAATTCTCAAGCACAACTATATCAAGCTATATATCAAACTGCAACATTATAATTTCAAGTATTAGCATTTAATAAAGCCCAGTTTCATAATGCTACATTTCAAGTTGAACTAGTTGCATATCTTAATGCTGAATTTCAAATTGCTGTATTATAATGTCAGTCAATATTTTGTTCTCAAGCTTCTCTTCAAATTGCTGTATTGTACGTTCAAATTGTACTATATTTTAAAGAAGCATATCATATTCAAGTATTACTTTGTCAAGTTGTCATTCTTTCCATTGTAAATCAACCAATTCAAGTGTTACTACCTCAACTAATATTAGTCATTACACTTCTTCAAATTCAAACATTATAACTTCAATTACTAGCATTCATAACACTATAACCAATTCATACATTACTTCATCAAGTTCAAGAATACATAACACTTTCTCATATAGCTGTATTAGCATTTCAAGTATTTCAATACATAGACCTTGCTCAAATAGCAATATTACTTTGTGGAGAATTATGTAATTTTAAAGCATCTTTACCTATTGCAACTGAAAATCTTCAATCGATAGAAGCTGACATACTTTCAACTCATATAGCTGTATTTTCTTGTCAAGTTGTATTAGCTCTCATAGAGTAAAATCATACTGCTAAATTCCTTTGTCAAGTTGTATTGCTATAAAGTGACTCAGAACCTAATGCAATATTATAACTTCAACTTTGATTTTTTCTTAATGAACTTCAACCTAAAGCTAAATTGAAATTTCAATTAATATTATCTTGTAAACTATTTCATCATAAAGATGTATTGCTATTTCATATAGTATTATTTTGTAATGAAGCATACCCCATTCAAACATTATTAGTTCAAGAAGTATTGTATTGTAATGTATATGAACCTAATCAGATATTATTACTAGCTGTTACTGTTTTAGATAATGAAGCATATCACATACCAATATTATTACTAGCAGATGTATTTGAATTTCAAGCACTTCTTCATAGGAAAATATTAAATAATCCAGTTGTTACATTTTTTCAAGCTAAACTTCATATAGCAATATTATAATATCAGTTAAATGGATTTAATGATGTTCATTGTAAAGCTGAATTTCATATTGCAATATTATCTCAAGCATTACCTATACGACTCATTGCTCAAACTCATATAGCTACATTTGAAGAAAATGTTCAAGAACTACCTTCTGCTCATTGCATTGATGTTGAACCTATTGCTACATTTCAATTTCAAGATATTAATCTATTTAATGAATATGCTCAGAAGGCTGTATTATTAAATCAAGTTGTACTAGATTTGAAAGACTGACTTCATAATGCTAGATTATAATATCAACTTGTTACATTATATGAAGATTGAAACCCAATCGATAGATTATCAAATCAACTTGTATTAGACTGTAAGGAGCTTTGTCATATTCAAATATTATAATCTCATATATTATTAAGTAATGCATTAGTTCATAGTCATAATGAATTAGAAGAAGTATATCAATCACTTAATCAGTTTATGTCAGTAGCACCTGTTCATCATCCTCAGGGACTTTTTCAAAGTGGTCTTAGTAATATCATTTTTATTTATTTAATAACTAATCATTATCTTTTTTTCAAATTAATACAAAATCTATAAAATTTCAAAGTCTTTTAATTATCATAGTCATTACATCATATTCTTTTGCTTTTTTTCAAGTGTTAATTGTATAGACATTCGCTATAATTGAGTATAGTTCTGAAAAAACAAGAGCAGACACAATCCAAGTAGATAATTCTGTTAAATCAACATTAACTCATCTTCAAGCTATAATTAGAGTCAAAGGAATAAGTATTAATGTCGCTTTTCTCATAAAGCCTCTAGCTATTCAATTACTAGAAGTTTCTCTCATTACCCAAGACTTAATAAATCAAGTAAAGAAGTCAATCATAATCATAACTCATAAAATTGTGATCGCTGATTGTAATTCGTGAGTAATTGCAAAAATCGTACTAAAGCTCAAACTTCAAGTTGTTGCAGCAGTCATTTTAGTTGTTAATATAGCTTTATCAGGCATTTGTTAGTTTTAATTATATAAAAGCTAGAAGTTAATCTAGCTTAATTCTTTTAACTTAGTTCTTTTAATTTGTTCAGCTTGTGCATAAGCTAATTCAAAAGCATCATTTCTAGCTAAAATTAAATTAGCTAAATCTTCAACCTTTTCTCATTCAACACATAAAGTATTTAGAAAAACCGAAGTTTCTCCATTTAATACTTTTTGAGCTTCACTTACTTTTTTATCAAAACTATCTATTTCAGCTTGTGAAAATCATTCAGTAAGTTGTTTAATTGAATTTTGGAATTCTTGTTCAACTAAATCTTTTTCAGAAAGTTCTGCTTGAATGAATTTATATCATTCAAGAGAATTTCTATTTTGTTCTGTTACGAGAATTTTATCTTCTCCTTTGATTGCATAAGTAGCCATTTTATTTTAATTAAATATTAAACTGCATAAACTGCTATTTTTCTATCAACTCAATTTACTTTTATTGTAATATATTCTGTAATGTTTGGTGGAGTTAATCATCAAGCAGTTGCAGTAGTAGATGAAGTTCAATTTAGATTATCATTATTAAAAGTATCTATTTCAACTTCAGTTGCACTAATAGCTTTTCATACTTTAATTACATTAGCTCAATAGGTATTTCATATACTTCATTCAACTCAAGGAATAGTTGTATTAATATATTCTATATTATATGCGTTTGTAGTATTTCATCAATTATAACTTCATCATACATAATTAATGTTTGTTTGATTAATTGGAAAAGTTTCACTTGTTTTTCTAGCTGTAAAACTTGCACTATTATTATACATTTCAACTCTATAATAATTTCAAGCTATTAAATTATAATTAAATGTAGCTATTCATCAACTAACAGATACATTAGATAATTGTGTTCAGGCATCATTTAATAATCTAGCATTTAAAGCATTTGTATAAACTGCTTGCTTTACTTCGGTTAAAGTACAATCATTATTTACATATATTCTATATCAACAATATTGATTTTCATTATTTGGGTTACTATTTACTAAATTACTATTATCTGTATTAGTAATAAATCAATCTTGTAGATAAACATCTCATATACTTAATCCACTAAATCATCAACTTACTCAACTTGTATTAATTAAATGTTGTGTATCAGCTAATCATTCTTCAGTTGCAAATCATATAAAATTTATTTTAGATGAATTTGAAGCATCAGTTTTATAAACTTTTCAGTCTGCACTATCTACATAAAGTGCTGTATATCAATTAGTAATATCAGAAGCTGTTATGTCTTCTCAATATGTCATTAGTTTTTGAGTAGCTTCAACAGCAACTACATTTACATTTCATTCATTACTTGTAAATTGAAACTCATTACTTGTTAAATATGTAAAATAAGCATAAGTATTAGCAGTTATTGTATTTGTTGGAATATCAACTAGACTTCCATTTTCTCATACTTTAATTGGTACGGCTCATAAAGCATTAATTTCAAGAGTTGCACTTGAAGTATTTGAAACATCACAAAGTATTTGATATCTTTGTCAAGGAACATAAGAAGTTACTCAAGAAATTGTAGCTTGATAACTATCAGTTCAAGTTGCAGAAGTTCCTTTTTGTACTTTTTCAGCATCGTAAGTTGCTGTGTCTAGTTTTGTATCAATTTTAGCATCTAAATCTTTTCAAGTTTGAGCAGTAAAAACTAACTCAAGAATATCTCAAGTATGAAAATCTAAAGGAGCTTGTGTATGAGTTGTAGCAGTTTCTGAATATGGTATTTTTTCAGCAGCTCTTTCAATAGTAAGTACGGTTCAAGCTACATTTATAACATTTACTATTTCTTGTTGCACAATCTTATTTAATGAATCAAGTTTTTTGATTTTCATTTTGAATGGTGCAGTAGCTGGTAATAAAGATGAACTTTCAACTAATGCAGTTGTATCATCAGCTAAACAATTAGCTGCTAACTTTGCAAAAGCTCAATTTTCTGCATTTAAAGACATTTTTATAAGTTTAATTAATAAGTTAATAAGAATTTATCTTAATTTAAAAAAGAGTAAATAAATTACTCTTATATTTTAAAAATTAAGGCTTGTCATAATCTCAAAGTGGTCTTAAAGTCATTAAAGTCTATTTGTTGAATTATTTGTCAATCTAAATTAAGATTTGATTCAATATTTAGTATTTTAATAGGATAATTTACTTGATAATTATTCAAGAAGACAGAATTATCTAAAACTACATTTATTTCTCAATCTTCATCTATTTCAAGCTCAATTCATTTTCTTCAAGCTGGAATTAGTATTTTTTCAGATTGTTCTTCTATTATTTCTCATTTCATATTTATAAAGAAAGTTTTATTTATACTTTCAAAAATATTTATAAGAATAGATATTAAATTTTCATCAGAAGCAGTGTAGTTGACAGAAGTAGTATCAGATACTAAATTTTTTAATTTTATGCCTCATAAAATCTTAGTAGCATTTGTAATTAGATTTTCAGATCACATATCAACTATAATCTCATCTATTACTTCATTTAAAGGTCAAGAATATGTTTTAGTTACATTGATATCATTTAAAAAGTCAAATATTCAAGCTATTTTAAGCTCTATATATTGTCAATTTGAGTTCATATATCTTCTTAGTCATCTAACTAATCAAGTGTATCTAGGAAGTCAATTTGGATACTTTTCAGAATAAATAGAAATTTCAACTATATCTCATTTAGTATAAAATGTAGTTGCAAAATCTTCTTCTAACCTTAAAAAACACTCTCATTGTCAAGTGTTTATAGTTTCTCAAAAATCCACTACATTTTGAAGTATATTTACTAGATTTTTCTTAAAGTTTCCATTTGAATCATATAATGTAATCTTGTATTGTAGCATTATAAACTTAGGTTATTATATAACATATAGAAAGTATATTCTATTGTTCAATCTCATTCAAAAGTTATATCAATAGGAGTTTGTTGGAAAATTTCTATTTCTTTTATAACTCAATCAAAATCAGATTCAACTCAATTAAATAAACATATTCATTTTTCTCAATCAAAATCAATATAATCTCAAGTTGTAATATTTCAAGTATATTTAATAGTATAATTATCATAAACTAAAGATATACTAGATATGCTTTCAGAACTAACATTATTTGCGATTATTTTAAATCTAGGAACGATTGCCTCATTACTTGTCGTAATTGAAATTGCAAGGCTCTTATCTCAAATTAAACCACTTTTAGAGAATGTTTGAGTTCAAGATTTTTTAATAGGTTGCATAGAAAGAAAAGAAATTGAAACATCACACTTATTTCATATTCATCAATCATTTTTCACTTTAAAATTATCTAAGACAACATCTATATATTTTAGGTATCAATTTTCGTTTATTTGAAGTTGTCAACCATAATTAAGTCTTGATTTAAGTCAAAGTAATGTATCTTCTAATGCTTCGTGAGTTTTTGCTTTTATTCTAACTTCAATATCTATTGTTTTACTTGTTAGTCTTTCTTGAAGTATTCTTCATCAATTTCAATATGGTCTAACATAAGTAGAAATTTCTTTATCTGGTAAATCTCTAATATTATCAGATAGAAAATGTATTCAAACTCAATCTGTTCTATTAAAAAAGTCTGTTAGATTAATTTTACTAATTACATCATCTCATTTTTTTTGAATAAAGACATATTTTGGAGAATTTATCTCACTTCATATATTTGCAGTTTCTACAATAGCGGAACCTACACTTGTTCAAGGTGTAAGTCAAGCATCTGCATAAGTAGAATATCAATATAAATTATTGTACATTTTTTATTTATTAAGAATTAGAACTAGGTGTTGATTTCTTGTTCGCTATATTTGTGGCATTTACAACAGCTCTTGCAGTATCTTTAGAATTATTTGATTCATTAATTATGATATTATAATTAATTGTTTGTTCGCTACTTGCTGGAACCACTGAACTTAAATCAGGATTTGCTGTTCAAGATAAGGCATTTAATTCTCTTTGAGCATTAATTAAATCTCTAGTCTTGATAATTAATGATTGTATATATTCCTCCCTAGTCTTATATTGTTCTCATAAAATTCAAGTATATTGAATTTCTAGTAATTCTTGAGCTTTTCTAATTCTATTTAATTCAGTTTCTTCTTCTCATAACTTAGTTGTTAGTCAATCAGATAATTCTGAAATTGTTTCATAATTAGTTTCATATTGCTCATTTAATTTTTCTAGCAATTCACTTTCTTTTTCATTATTATCTAGCAAGATTTTTCAAACCTTAGTAGCATTTTCATAATTAGTAACTTTTGTTAATATTCACTCACTTATAAGTCATTCTGTTTCAGCTACTATTTTATTTTGTTCAGCTATTTTTTCCAATAACTCTTGATATTCTTTAATGTCACTTCATTTTATTCATCAGCCAAAATCATTATCTTCTGCATTTCAAGTAATTGTAATTCATTTTAGATTTTCTATTCATCTAAATTTTTCTTCTAACCTTAATTGTTCAGCTTTTAAATCAGTAATTTCTTTTTCAGCTTCTACTCTAGCTTCAGCTAATTTAGTTTCCTTGTCTTTTCATAAGTCATTAATCCTTTTTATATCATCGTATAATCCTTGTACTGAATCTGCTGCATTATCAGCTTCATCTCATATAGTCTTATATAGATCTGTGATATCATCTTCTTGTTTCTTAGTTTCTTTATTAATTAGACTAGAATAGTCTTTAATATCGTCAGATAATCTTTGAATTATTTTTTCACGAATTTCTAGTTCATCTCACGAATAATTATCTAATTGCGACAATTCTTCTTTTAATCTAGCTTCATTTATTTTTAATAAATCTTTATATTCTTGTAAAGTAAAATCAGTAGAAGTTTTTAAATCTTGTTGTCAATATTTCTCTTTAATAGATAATCTTTTTTCTAAATCTTTTTCAATTTGTTTAGATAATTCATCTTCTATGTCTTTTATTTTACCAGCTGATCATCAGGCTCATCAAATTAAATCTTTGTATAACTCTTTATCTGATTCTACTATCTCACTATTTGTTGTGATTATTTCTGCTTTAACTCAAGCTAATTCATTATATTCTCATTTAAGAGAGTCTATAATTCATTTTTGGTTTTGAAATTCTTGATTTAATTTAGCTACTTGTTCTTGTGTTTTATCTCATCAAGCTAAATCTCTTGATATTTTTAATGCAGATATTTTAGCTGCTTCTATTTGAGCTAATTTATCATTAAGTATTATTTGTTTTTGTGATTCTTTTGTATTACTTTTACTTAATTCTAATGAGTCTTCATTTATTTTTTTTAATTTATCAGCACTTTCTGTAATTGATTTAGATACAGCTTCTTGCTGTTTGTTTGTATTGACAAATCATTGCTCATATAGTTCTTTATTTGCTTTTAATGAAGCATAGGCACTAGCTAATGCTAATATAGCTCAAGTTGCTACTCATATAGGTCAAAG
This sequence comes from uncultured Campylobacteraceae bacterium, assembly GCA_937138295.1. Classification (GTDB taxonomy): domain Bacteria; phylum Campylobacterota; class Campylobacteria; order Campylobacterales; family Arcobacteraceae; genus JALRJW01. The sequence goes on along the minus strand of CAKZOX010000058.1, from coordinate 23,485 downwards.
TAAAGCTAATAATGAAATTCATAAAGCCTTAATAAAAGTAGTTAGTGTTTTTGTTCAATTTTCAGTTTTTATCATAGCTGTTGCTATTGCACCTAATGATAGAATAAAAATTCATATAGGTCAAGCTAATACAGCAATTGCAGATAATAATAATACAAATCAAGTTTTAAGTAATTCAGATTCTTTAGTTGTTGTAACTATGTCTGATATAAGAGTTTTTAAATTTGAAAATAATCAAACAACTTCTTTTGTTACATTGATTAAAACTCATTGAGTATCTACAAGTATAGGCAATGTTCAATTTGCTATTTCTGCTCACAGTAATTTCCATTCATTTTTTTGCATAGCTAGTTTACTAGCAGTTGTTTCAGCTCTTTTATTAAACTCTACTAATAAGGCATCTCAATTAGCGAATTCATTATTTGCTAGTTGTATAGCTGTTTTTAATTCTTGTCAAGAGTTTGCAGTCGCAAGAAAAGCTCTAACTGTTCTTACATTATCTTCTCATAATTGAGCTAGAATATCAAATGAATCATCTCAAGCATTCTTTAGTCAAGTTACAAAGTCTGCAAAAGCATTTCAGGCATCATTTTTCCAATATTCAGCAAACTCACTAGATGTTTTTCAAGAAACAGCAGCATATAAGTCAAGATTTTTTCATCACTCTTTTACAGCTTGTGTTATACTTAATAATACTTTTTGTACAGCAGTTCAACCTGATTCTGCTTCAATTCAAGCTGAAGAAAAAGCAGCACCAATAGCTAATACTTCTCAAGCAGATAATCAAGCAAGTTTTCAACTTGCAGCAATTCTTCTACCAAAAGTTAATATTTGACTTTCTGTTGTAGCTGAATTATTACCTAATTCTACTAGCACAGAACCTACTTTTCAAATTTCATCTCAAGTAATTCATAAAACATTATTAAATTTTGCAAAATTAATAATAGCTTCTTCTGAAGTTAAGTTAGTTGTGGCTTGTAATTGAGCCATTGTTTCAGTAAACTGAATAATTTGCTCTTTTGGAACTCATAATTGTCAACCTATTTCAGCAATTTTAGCTAATTCTACATAAGTTAAAGGAATTTGTGTACTTAATTTTTTTAATTCAGTATCTAATCACTTTAATTCACTAGCCGTAATATCTAAAGTCTTATTTACTCAAGCCAATGCACTTTCAAATTCAATAGCATTATTCACAGAACTTGCTATTAAATTCTTAGTTTGATTAATAGCAGTAAATGCAAGTGTAAATAAACCAATTCTTTTAATTGTATTACCTATATTAGTTCATAATTTATTGAAGTATCAAGGCATATCTTGATCTTGAAGTTTTTTTGATTCAATTCTAAATTCAGCTAATTCATTTTTAGCTTTAGTTAATTTATTAGTTAATTCAGGAATTTTAGATAAAGATGATGGATTAGTTAATGCTTCAAGATTGACTTCTTTTATTTGCCCTTTTAAAATTGCAATATCTCAAGTCAAAGAATTTATCTTCTTTTTGACATCAAGTAATTTTTCAGAATTTGTTTTAAAAGTTATATTTTCTATATTATCTTTTTGTGTTTGAACTCACGTAAAAAAAGACTTTATACTAGCCCTAGCCTTATCAAGTCTAGCTTGAAACTCTATTCATACTTTATTAGCCATCTTTTTTCATATTAAGTTTTAATCTAATTCTATCTTTTGCAGCCTCTATAACTTCTTTAGAGATTTGTCTATTTAGAATTTTTCTATTATTTTCTGGTTTCCCATTTTGTAAGTTCATATTCCACTCTTTTGCAGCAGATTGAGTAATCATTTGATTAATTGTAGTGTTTTTCATATATTCTATTTGTCTTGAACTATCAGGACATAGAAAATCTATTGTAGATGGAAAAAATCATTCCTCTTTACTTTTTCAGCTATTGTTACTTTGAAAAATAGCACCAAATACCTTTTCTATAATTTCTTCTGCATTAATTACTTTAAATGCCTTAGTGAATCAAGATTCTGGAATTAATAAATCAATAGCCTTTAATATTTCTAATAAATCTCAAGAATTGATTTTTGATTCAATTATTAAAAAATTCCGAATAGTTGGACTTTTTACATTAATTTCTTTATCTTTTATTTTTACCTTATATTCTTGTTCTAGTAAGCTGTACTTCATTTTTAATACAATAAAAAACTATCTAAAAATATATTAGATAGTTTTTTAAAAGAGTAAATTATATTAATTCATTTATGATATCAATAGTTCCTCATTCATTTAAATCAAATTGAAGTGATGTGTTTTGAGCACCTCCAGCTTCAACAGCATTTAAGAAAGGTAATACATAAGTAGAATTTAATGTAACTGGATCTAAATCATAGATTCTATATTTAGGAGCTCAATCTACAATTTTTTCAAATGCAACTCTTAAATCAAATTCTGATAATGTAGCATAATCTGCAACAAATTGAGCTGATTCTTGAGCATTAAGATTTACTGAACCTGAAACATAAACAGTAGCTCATACAGGAATACCTGCACCTAGTTTTTTAATTCTAGTAATATTTCCTATTAATTCAATTTCATAGTCAGTGCCTAATTCATAAGCAGTACCACCTACTGAATGTTTAACTAAAATAGAAGTTACACCTAGTCAGTCATTAGAAATTTCTTTAAATTCTATAACTCAATCTGCAAAAGTCATAGCTCTATCAGTGATAGTTTTAGCTCAAGCAGCAGTAGATGTTTTTGTTATTCAAAGAATGTCAGACATAAAAGTTAATCAAGCATTTTCAGCTAAGTCAAATGTAACATTAGCTTGGTCTTGTTTTACTTTTTTAAGTGTCCCTCTTGATTCTGATTTTATCTCAACGATATTAGTTGGGTCGAAGTTAATATTAACATTCGAAGTAGATGGAATTTCTACATATTCCCCATCAGTTCAAGACTTTCTAATAAATGCTACACCTACTTCAGTAGATACATTATATTCATTCTTTGCTCAACTTAAAGTTTGTCAATTAAATTTAGCCATTTTATAAGTCTAATATAAGTAAAATTTACAACTATATTATTTTTTCTATTGTGAGGTAGTGAAAAGATAATATCGAGGAAAAAATGAATTATTTATACCATTTTTTAGGTAAATTAACTAATTCATCACTAGATACTTCAATAGATGTACCTTTTTTTTGTAAACCATTAAGAAATAACACATCTTCAAGAAAAGTTATTTTAGTAGTTTCTCAAGTAATAGTTTCTTCAACTTCAAGAGTTGGAGCTTCAATTACTTCTTCTGCTTCATTTGCAGTTTCTTCAACTTCAGGAGTTGGAGTTTCAATTACTTCTTCTGCTTCATTTGCAGTTTCTTCAACTTCAGGAGTTGGAGTTTCAATTACTTCAGTTTCTTCAACTTTAGCAACTTTGTTCTTTTTACTAGACATATTATATGTTTATTAATTAGTAAAGTATGTTGCTAACATATTTATTTTTATAAAAGAGTCAAATTATATTAAATATCTAACTTGGAAAAATAAAGTTACTTTAAATTGATTTTGTAAAGTAAATGTTGGGGTCTTTCAAGTAGGAAGTATTTGATACACCTTAAATCAATCAAAAATTAAATCTTCTCAAGGGAAAATATCTAATATATTGTCAGCTATTTGCTCAACTACATTAGGTCATCTACTTTCTACTCAAAAAATTTCTAAAGTTAGAAGATCTAATTGTTCTTTTTTTCAGAATTGAATAGTTTCAGAAGACATAATAATATAATTATTAGCATCTACTCATCTTTTTTTTATATTATATATTTCCTCTCATATATTTTCTATGTTTTGAGATATTAGCCAATCTCTTATTTTTAGTACATTTATATTGTTCATAAAATTATTTGATAAATATAATAAACTTCTTCATACATTTTAGCTCATACTGATCTTTTTACACCTTTTCAGGTATTGTAATTATATTCTTTTCATTTTACTCAATATTCTACAATTCAAGCATACTCAACATCAGTTAAGTCAGTATAAACTTCTTTAGAATATCAAAAAGATGTTTTTGTTGTATTTCAAACTTTAATGTTTTTTAATAATTTTCAAGTCTTAACAGGAGTTCTCTCCTTTATTCTTTCTCTTGCTTCTTTTGTTATTGCCTCTAATTCTTTAGCTGCAATACTATCAATTATTCAATAGTCGAAAACAATCTTATTGCTTTGCATAATCCTTAGCTCTTATTTCAATTAAATTAGTTCTACTTAAAAATCTTTCAAGTGAAACCGAAGTTATTAATAGGATTTTATTTTCTCACATAGGAGAAGTCCAAATTATTTCATCTCAAGCTCTTATGTTAGTTTTATTTTTATCTACTAATATGTAATATTTTTCAGTAGGCTCAATTTCTATTGATTCTGAAGAAAAATCCTTGATGTTATATGCCCTTAGTTGAACATCAGCTTTTATATTACTATAAATTATAGATTCAGTATAATTTTTATCATACCTTTTTATAGTAATAATATCTTTTGCAAATCTTGTTACTTGTACCATTGTGCAGATAAATTAAGTAAATAAGGTCTTAAATACATTAAAATTTCTTCATTTGTGAATTGATTGAAATTTTGTGCAGAATTATAATAAGAAACAGTATGTCATCTTGAAGTTTCAGATTTTACTTTTCAGTTAAATCAAACTTCATAAGCATTTCAGTCTAAAGCTCATCATACATACAAATTTTCCACTAAAAGTAATGTAGCTTTTTGAATAGATAAAGGAATAGTTTCATTATCAGATCAGTCATCATTTTTAACTGGGAAAATTGTTTCTTGATTTTCTATATTTGGAACTCAATAATCAGATATAATATCATCTATAATATTTTGAGCTTTTGAAATTAATGCTTGAACATTAGTATCTGATACTATTCAATCATCTTTTAAATCAGGATTAGTTGTACTATCTCTTAGATTACTTAATGTTATATATACAGGTATTGTATCAAATATATTAGCCATTTATTCATATTAATAATTATTAAATAAATAATACATATAAAAATTAAAGAGTAAAAAAAGACTAGATTATTAGTCTAGTCTTTTTAATGATTATGCAAGATTATTAATTGTATAAGAATAAATATCAGCATTTTCAAAGAAGAATGTCCATTCTCAAGTCATTGCAACAGTTAACGCATCTTCAGCAGAGTCAGAGTTAGCATATTCAGTAACTTTTTCAATATAACTTCTTTCTTCCATTGGAAGTAAGTACATTTTACTTCTATCAAATAATCTAACTTGATTTTTTGCAACTTCAGTAGAAACATACATTTTATCAATAATGTTACCATTGATTTCAATAGGAGATTTTAATACTTGAACAGCACCACCTCTAGTTGTAGCAGTAGCTAATGCTTCGTAATTAATTACGATTTTACCTGAATCAAATCCAGATACAACTCTAGCTTTAGCTGGAGAAAGTAACATAGTATTTAATCTACCACCATTTTCAATAACATATTGAAAACCATCATCGATCATATCTTGAGTTAATTCTGCACCAGCTTTATCTACAACATTATCAGGAGTACCTGCAACAATAGCACCAGAAGTATCAAATTTATTATCACAAAAGAATGGTAATCAACCTGCAATTCTTCTTTCTACACCACCTAAAGTAGTTAATAGTCTAACAGAAGAAGTACAAATTGCATCTAATTGTCTAGCAAAGTATTCAAGAACTTGTCTTCTTGCTTCAGCTTTAGCAGATGCAGTATCATAGTTATTAACAACCATAGCTGTACCTGTAACACCTCTAGCTTCTCTAATAATTTGTGTCATATTAAAGATTGTAGTTGGTAAATGCATTGGTCTTTTTGCAGATTTAGATGCTTCTTCGTTAGCAGAAGTTTTTAAGATACAAATTGCTCCAGCAGGAATTGCAGCATCAGTACCACCTAATTTAATAGCTTTTACAGTAGTTCCATTAGTAATAGAATCAACCCCAACAGTTAAATTAGAAATAACTTTATTAGCAGAAGTTCTAAATTCTAAAACATCTCATACTAATAAATTTGTAGTAGAACCTAATACTAAATCTTTTGCAGTTTCATCAAAATAACCAGAAGCAGCTAAAGTAGTAACAGTAGTTTTAATTCTACCTTCTTTTTGAATTTTTTTCTCAACAGTAGTATTTTTAGCTCTTGCAATTCTTGCACCATTTGCTAATGCAACAGCAGAAAGCATACCTTTTTCTTGAGCGATTGTTTCAGTTAAAGCAAGAACTTGTCTTTTTTTATCTAAAGCACCAGAATCTAAATAAGTCATTTTTACTTAGTTAATTATTAAATATTATCCAAAGCAGATAATGCATCATTAATATTTCAAGATTTTAATGCAGCATCAAATGCACTTGGGTCTTTTCATCAAGGATTATCTCCTTTATTACCATCAGTTGTAACTGGTGGATTTTGATCACTAGGAAGTAGTCCTTTTAAATAAGATTCAACTTTATCTTCAGGCAGTCCATCTATAAAGTTTTTAACATTATCATCAAATTTATCTCATAAATCAGTTTTCATTTTTTCAATGGCATCTAATTTAGCTTGTTTTTCAGCTTGTTGAGATTGTTCCCATTTGTCTGCAATTTCTTTAGCAGAAGTTAATTCTGTTTCTTTTTCAGTTAAAGTAGTGTCTTTTTCAGCAATTTTAGCTTCTAAGTCTTTCTTTTCTGTTTCAAATGCAGCTATTTGGTCTTTTAATGCTTGTTTTTCTTCTCTACCAACTTTAAGAGCAGTTGCAGTATTTTCAGCATCAGATTTTAATCTTTTTACATCAGATTCTGCTGCTAATAGTTCTTGGTATCTGTTATCAGAAATTTCCATAGTGTGTTTTAATTACAAAATAATATTTAACGAGCAATTAGGAAGCTCGAGTACCTCACGATTTGCACTTTATCTAAAAATACAAAAGAGTCAAATAAAAAAACCTTAGAGATATTTTCCTAAGATTTTTTCAACATAATATATAAAGTACAATAATATATTAGCTTTTATAAATAAAGAAACATAATCTTTATCTAAAAAGACTTTTGCTCTATATTTAAATGCTTCCATTTTTGGCTCACTAATTCAAATAAATTTTTTCATAGTTTTTTATTAATTTAATACAGCATTTGTCTTAGCTAGTGCATCTGCATTAGAATTAGACATTTTTAATGAAACAAGTAATCAATTAGTTTGATCTTTTTGAATTTCAGCTATTAATTCTTCAGCTTGTTGTTCATCTGTATTATGAACTTCCATAATAGCTCTTTTAAGAGATGTAAGATTATTTTGTACCATTATTACCTGCTTATTTAAAATATCATTTTCAGACATTCTAATAACTGGTGGCCAGATGATTTTTTTATCAACTTTTGTAAATCCTCATAGGAAACTAAAACATTTATTTAGTAGTGTTTCTATTTTATCTCTATATTTTTGAACTCTTTTAAATAAATGAGCATTTCATACTTCTTTTCAAGCTCAACTATCTCTAACTGTTTGAAACCCAAAATATTCAAGAGGAATATCTGTAATAGCAGAAATTTGAGATATTTGCTTGTCAACTTGCTCTAAAGCCTTATCTAATAACTCATTACCATTTTTAATAATCTTAATATCTCAAGTATTAAAATCTTCTTGAGTTCTAACTATTTTTCATAATTTATCCCAATTAATAATTCTTCATTTTCAATCAGGAGATGGAGTAAAGGCATAGTGTGGGATTTCTATATTTTGAAACAACTTAAATTGTTCAGAATAATCGTTAAAATGCTTTTCAGCTTCTGCTAATTTCCTATCTATTGAATAAATTATACTTCTAATAGTATCCATCATAGGTCTATCTGATACTTCAAGAGTTTCAACTAATCTAGGAAGTCAGGCAATAGTTTGAACTGGTTTAAGTGTAGATAATTCATAAATTGTATCAAGGTCAACTAATTCTCAATCTTGTAGATTATCTAAACTAAAAAGTTTGTATAAAGAATTAGTTAAAGTGCTTCAATTATAAGTCTGTACATATAAATAATATGTAGGACTATATGAACTTCATTCTTCTGGATAAACTGGGTAAATTTTAGCTATTTTTTCAACTCATCAGTCTTGCCAATAAGTTTCTCATCTTACAGCCTTTAATTCCCATCTTCAAGTTCAGGCATTTACATATTTAAGTAAAATTTCTCATCTAGTTAAAATTGATTCTATTAAAGTATCAAAATTAATATCATAATCCGTTTTAGCTTCTCATACAAAGTTTTTGAATTTATCTCAAATAACATTTCCGATGTAACTTCAAGGATTAAGTAATTTTGCTCTTTGAACTTGTCAAGGGTATAGATGTTCTACTATTTCCTTAAAATTTTCATTATCTAATTTATTTAGATAATGTCAATCAAGTAATAGTTTGTTTTTATTAATATTAGCTAGTTCTTGCTGTATATTGAATGAAATACCTGTTTTAGCCATTTTTTATTTAATTAATTATAGATAAAATAAAGATAAAAGAACTTCAAAAAGAGTAAAACTTAATCTTCATATTCAGGAACATATTTTAAAGAATTTCTTACTACTATCTTTCAATTTCTCATATAAGCAGTTTCTAATTCCTTTAAAGTATAATCTTTCATCATTCTTTTAATTTCACTTTCTTTTACTCATAATTTTCAACAAATTCAATCAACTCTTATTTGAACTTCAATTTTATTAATCTCTTGTAAAAATAATTCAAACAAAAAATCAGGCATTTTCATAGATGTTTTATAATTAACATCTTTTATTTTAGGAGCATTTCTAAAATAAATTTTTAATACAGCAAATGCTTGATTTAATACATCTATTTTACCTTGATTAGTTTGCACTTTATATTTTTTTTAATTTCTAAAATATCTAGTTCATTGATCTGCAAGTGCATAAGAGATGATTTTATCATCAAAAGCACCATATTGAGCATTATATTTTCAATCTTCATCAATGATATATGTTTTCATTTGTGATTTTATATCTTTAGTAACAACTGTTTCTAAATTATCAATATCTACTATTAAATCTCAAATAAGAATTTCTTTACTAGGTCAAGAAGTAGTCCAACCTAATGTAACACTTGATTTAAACTTAGCACTTCAATCTGTATTCTTTTTGAATAATAATCTGTATAAATATGGATTATCAGTTCTTAATCTATCAATAACAACGTGTCAGTGGTTATTGTTTTCTATTACGATAGCATTTCTATAAAAGTCAAATCATATTCTATCATTAATATCAGTTAAAACTTCTCATATAAATCAAGGCTTTATTTTATTTGAACTCCAAGTTGCTACTAAGTCCTTTTTAGAATTTTTGAAAGTAAATTCAGTAAAATCCTTTCAAATACCTCATCACACATCAATTCAAACAATAAGTGGCTCATCTTTATAACAATTATTATAAATTTGAAGTCTTGTTGTAATTCAATTAACTGTAATATTAAATCAAGATATAGGAGATATTTCTTTTAATTTATTTACATTTTCTTGTGTAAATACTGGATCTCAAATTATTTGATATGGTTGATTTCTATAATTTGAATTAAATGCATTTAATCATTGGTCTTTCATTTTAGATTCAAGTGAAACTACATAGTATCTTTTATCTGTAATTTCTTCATTAATTCTATTAGCTTCTTCATCAGTCCATACAAATTTTTCAGGCCATCTAATGCTTTCATTTTCATCTATAAGAGTAGTTTCTCTAACAATCCAAGAGTCATTATCTTTTTGATATTTTAATAATCTAGGAATTACTCAATCTTCTCAAATAATATTTCATAAGAATATAATTTTTCATCATACTCACACTCATCACATTATTTCTCAAGTAACAAAAGCATAGTTATTGTCTATTACTTCTATATTTCTAACTGATTTATTAATATCTATATCATCTAAAACTAATAATTCAGGTCTTACTACTTCTCATTTTTTATTTACAAATTGTTCTCATCTAGGCGACATATTCATTGACATAGCCTTTACTTTTATTCAATTTGTTGTAATAAATTCCTCTATTGTTTTTTGCTCTTGCATAGAGTCATTATCTTTTCTAGTAGTATCAACTTTATTATCTTTAAATAAATATCAAAAATCTTCTTTTATAAATTTATTTGATTTTAGTAAGTTTACTATATTTAAAGTCTTAGCTTTTGCTTTATCTTTTTCAAAAGCATAGAATACTATAAAATAATACTTAGAATAACAAATACAATAAATAATATATATAAGTCATAGAATCGCTGTCTTTCAAGAGTCCCTGAATCATATATTTAGTATATTTTTATCTTCTAAAGCATCTTTATACCATTCAAAATGAAAATCTTTAGTTTTGTGTGTAAAAAATTGCCTAAAATAATAAAATGCAAACAAATCTAATCTTTCTTCACATAAGGCAACTCTAGTTTCTTTTTTACTTAATAAATAATTTATTCTCTCTCTTTCTGTCTTAAACATAAAAAACTAAGGGTCATTAAAATAATGGCTCTTAGTTTTTCTCTCCATATATTTATACTATTAGGAGTTTAGTTAGACATTTTTAGGAGGATAGATTGTCTATAAGTTATTATAAGGATTTTTAAAATAAGTCAAATAAAAAGAGTAAAATAAATTACTCTAAATGATTTCATAAAACTTCATCTAATATTTTCTGATCTTCTTTTTTAATAACTCATCAATTTGAATCAGTTGCTGCTCATACAAATAAGCTATATAAAGCTGCATTATTCTTGATGGCAGATATTAAGTCCTTATTTGCAATCGTATCTGGAGCATTAATTAATCTATCTAATAAAACTTCTTGTGCTTTTTCAGTAGACATAGCTGCACGAGTAACTATTCTTTTAACAAGTCATATTTTATTATTTAATATCTCTCAAGATGCAATAAGTTCATTTCTAGCTTGTTCAACTGTCAATTCACTTGTTTTCAAGTCAAGAGCTATCGATTTATTTGTTTTTTCTGGATTAGTCATTATTTGTGGATAAATTTTAGTTCTACTCTTCCATTGCCTAGAAGATAATTTTAACATAGGGTGTTTTTCTTTTTGAGCTTCAGCCATTTCTTGAACAATAGAATTTCTGTATGCAGCTTTTTCATTTTCAAAGTCCCATCTAGCCTTAGATATTTCTTTTTGAGTTTTTAGATACATAGCTCTTCATTCTTCCTTGTCTAATTCCTTGACTTTTTGTCTTTTCCAAGTCTGCATTTTAGCTGTTACTTTTTTATCTATTTCTCTTTCAAGTAATTTTTCTTGCTCTTTAAGGTATTTAGCATTTTCTGCTTTTAATCTATGTTTTAATATTAAAAATTCTGCATTTTTTTGCAATAATTCATTTGCATATTCTAATAAATCATCAAAATACTCTATTTTTTGCTCATCAGATATGCCTTTTAGGTCTTTTAGGAGCATAATTTATTTATTTTTTATTATTACAATATTGTATTAGTTGTGAATCCATAGTGTTGAATGCTAATAATGGAAACATTGCTCATAAAATCATATAATCTTTTTTATCTCATTGTCATATTTCATTACAATTAACCGTTTTATTACTTAATTGATAAAATCAATCTCAATAAGCAATTCATATCATAATTAATTGTACAATTAACCAATTTATTAATATTGTTTTCATAGTTTTTATTTATTAATTAAATATTTTATCTAGCTTCTTTTCTCTTTTCTCTTTTTTCTTAATCTCTTTTGAGAAATCCTTTGTCCTGATAGATATTTTTCCCGCTTTCATTCAGCTATTAATCTAGCTTTTCTTTTTGCAAAATATCATTTTCAATTAGTATCTCTCCGTTTCTTATTTCTAACATAAGCCTTTTCATAATCTATTTTTCATAACACTCTATCGTTATGAATTGTAATTGAAGTACAGTATTTACATATAGATTTATATAATTGAGTTCAAGTAGGAGTAAAGCCTGATTTATTGTAATTTTCTTCTTTATTTTTCCAAGCACAACATCACAAGCACTTTTTTTCTACTTCTCAATTCGCAAGAGTTCTTATTCTAAAAGTAGATATGTTATTTATCATATATTCACACACTATTCTAGTAATTCCTGCTATTTTACATATATTTGTTATATTTTCTCAATCTTGGTAGGCTTTTTTAGCTTTTTCTCTTTGAGCTCTTGTGTACTCTGGTTTTTTATCTCTTTTCATTTCAATTTATCTAAAATATTGTTTTAGTTCTTCTTCTGTTGCTTTTCTAAGATTAGGAGCTGATAAAGAAGATTCGATTTCTCAATCTACAATTACTGGATTATAGTATATTTTTCAATTTTCTACATTAATTGTATGAATTTTATAAAAAGTTTTACAATTTCCTACAACATCTTCATAAACTGCATAATCTCAAACTCTAAAAGTAGGTTCTTGGATTTCTTTTATTATATCTAGTCTATCATTATTTGAAACCAAATATACTCATTTTGTTTTATATTCAATAGCTTTTCAAGTATATCAAATTTCTGGTTTATAAATACTTATCTTTTCTATTTTTTTAGTAATTTCTTCTCAATTAAGAAAAATTTTTGTTCAATTTAATTTTACCATTTTTTATAATTAATTATTAAATCCTATATCTGTAACTTTAAAATCTTGTAGATTATCTTTTCATTGTTTCGGAATAATTGATCACAATAAATTCCTAAGAGTGAATTGTTTGTAAAAATAATCTAAGATATCTTTTGAGTTTTCTATGTAGTCTAAATTATAGTAATCTATTTCTATTTCATTTTCAACTGCTACACGAACTTTAATTGAGTAATGTAAATTATCTTCTGACATTTGTTCAGATTCTAATGCGACAACCTCTCAAGTTTTAGGTAGGTTAAATTTATCTATCGCTTCTTGCGTAAAAATTGCTTCCATTTTAGTTTTTTATAAATAAGCTATATTATCTACCCTAGGTCAATTAAATAAGTCATCTGGTAGCTTTTCAACTGTTACTCTGTAATTCTTTCATCTAAAATCTTTAATGTCAGTTGTTTCTGAAAAATGTTTAGTAACTAAATCGTTAAAATTTGAAGTTATATCTCTTTTTAAAGTAAAAGTTTCTTTCATTCATTGTTTTCTAACTTCTCATAAGAGTATTCTTCAATGTCTAGTAATTATTTTTTCTTGCATTTTATTGTAATTTAATTTTTAAAATACACAAATAGTATATGTAAGAACTTTTATAAGTCAAAAGATTTTTATAAGGACTTTTATACAACATAAAAATATGTATATCATATTATTCCAAATGAAATAATAGAAAGGTAGAATAATATCATATTTCAAGTTTCTAATCTCTTAATTTCTTTTTCTAATTTTTCTATTTTTCTATCTTTGCTTCAAAAAACTGCATCAATCCAATCTTTTGTGTCTTTTTTGTAATATTTTGTACTACCTAGAAAATTCTCTATAATAAAATCAGAATTTATAATTTTATTTAATTTATCAATTTTTTCCTCATAACCCTTTTCAAGTCAAGTATTTATATAATTTAAAATATCATCTAATTTAATTTTTGAATTAGTTATTACTTCTCAATTCTCAACTCTTGAAAATTCAGTAGATTCTATATTAATTGTTATTGTTTTCATAATTTAATGTTATTTAATAAATAATAAAATGTAATTTTAGTTCAAAATAAATAATATATTTGAATTAGTCTTCTAAGTATTATAATTTGATAGAAGACTGATTTTCAAGCCTTTCTATGTCTAAATATTAATTCTCTCATATTTATATATATTTAAAAGTAAAGCCTTGAGTTGTTTTTTGTTTTCATTTTAAAATCCTAGAAATATTAGTAGCTGCAATATTTAAAGCTCTTGCTGCTTCTCTTACTCAATCAAAAGTTTTTATAAGTCTAAAATCACTATACATTCAAATCTTAATTGATTTTGGGTGTAATTTTCAACTTCTTCAAGACATAGGCTTATTTTGTACTATTCATAATTCCCTAAAGCTATGTTTTAAATTTTCACTTCTAGTGCAATACTCTAAGTTGCTCAATGTATTATTTGATCTATTTCAGTCTATATGATTTATTTCCATACTAGAAAATCTCATAAATGCTTGTGCAACTAATCTATGCACAAGAAAAGACTCCCTACTTCATTGTTTATATAAACTTATAATCATATATCAATATCAATTAGTATTTAATTTTAAAACTTGTTCTTTTCAAGAATTTTTATAATTCAAAGATTTAATTCTTCATAAATCACTAACTTGATATAATTCTTCATATCATTTTATGTCTAACCATATTTCTTTATTTTTCATCTTTTTTAAATTTATTTAAATATTCGTCAAAGTGTTCATTATTTAAAATATCTTTTCAATTTCTCCAAAACCATTGTCTAATAGTTGCAGATTTATTTCAAGTTATATATAAACCAAATTCTAATCTAGAAGTTTTTTTAAACTGTTCTCTTAAAGGTATTCATTTTCATATCTTATTTCACATTCTTTTTAAGTCATTACAAGAATAATATTTTTATTATGTAGTTTATATGTAAGCTACATAAATAGTTTATTGAAAAAAAATAGTATGTCAAAAAGTTTTTATAAAAACTTTTATACTCTATATTTTAACAATCGCCAAATGTTTTTTGTACTCCATCTTAACATTATTAATATTTTTACTCAATTTTGTGTGTATTAAAATGCTTACAATAACATTATATTGAAATATGTAGTTTAGTAGTAAGCTACTAGGATTTTAGGTTGGAAAAATCTGGAAAAATTTTAGAGGGAGGATTTACGACCTTTGTCTTGTATTTTAAAGGGCAAGTTAGGGGCTGGATTATTTTAAATATATGTTTATATATAGCTATTTAATCATACTAATATACTAATACTACGTATATAACTAGCTCATATACTTATATATAGTTTATTATATATCAATATAGCTAATTGATTATAAAACTTCTTAGAATCAATTTAAATATATAATAACATTATATATGTTATGTGATGTATTTATACTTTAAATAATGGCTTTAAATAGCTATTAAACAAGATTAATATGTTAACTAGATATGCTACATAATAAGTATATATCATATATGTATAGTAAGTATATATATTAATTTAAAAAAAATTGCTTTTATGTTTTAAAATTCAACCAAAACTTTTCTTTTCTTTTCTTTTCTTTTCTTTTCTTTTCTATTCCTTCTCTTATCTATTAGCTTATCTCTTAGCTTATTTATTATCTTATTTACTATATTGCTATTCTATTCTAAGCTATTTTATATTTATATTCTATTGTCATCTTATATCTTATCATTACTATATAATATAATAAGTAAATAATATGATTATGTTATAGTTTGTTATATAAGTATTGTATAGAGTCGTATATGTTATAGTAGTGTAAGTAGTAGTTAAATAATTCTTTGGCGTAGATTCTATATAAGTAATCTAATAAATCTCATTTATCGCTTTTTATACAATCCTTATTTATTTAGCTTTTAAGCAATCCTATATACTACTAAGCTATATCTATATACAATAATTAAAATGATTATACGAGAGTTTATAAAACAAGGTATAATACAATATATTTTAATAAGTATTATATAATAAAAGCAATCAATTAGATATTTAATCAAAAAAGAGTCAATAAAAAACTATACTTTTATTTAGTATAGTTTATATTTTATAATTCTGCTATTACTTTATTAAAGTAAGACTCTTTTAGTCGCTCGTTATTTATTAATTGTATTAATTCAAGCCTATAATCAAAATTAGTATTGTATTTATATAATAGTTTTATAATATCATCCAGTTTATTTTTGTTTATTATAAATTTAATAACTTGTTTTTGAGTTTTACTACTACAAGACTTTATTTTTTTATATATAGCTTGCGAATTAAAAGCATTAATTAAATATGGCGAGTTTAGTATATCTAACATATTTAGTTTTTAATTAAAATCTATATAGTCGCTTATTATTTGTATTTTACAATATGGGTTCGATTGTAAATAATATCAACCTCAAGAGTTTCAATTAATAGAATAATCAAAAGCCTTTTTTGGTATATATTTATTATTTATTAAAAAATTATAAACCTCGCTATTATCTCACATAGTTGATGCTGTATAATATTTTACTAATCATAAAAACAAAAGTTTATTTTGTTTTATACTATATACTTTTAAAGTTACTTTATAACCTCCGTATATTTGTTTTGTTTTTTTAGCCTCAAAAGCTACAAATTTTTTGTTATTCATATTATTATTTATTATTAAGTATTAAATTAGTTTCTAAAATAGCAAGTTGCATATTTTTTTCAGAATAGTTAGCTTTTCAGATCTTAAAGCCTTTTTCGCTTTTTTTTATAAATTTTAAATTTTTCATTTTTGTTTTTAGTTATTATTAAAATCACTCGCTTTTTATAAGTTTATCTATAAATCAAATTTTTTTATATAAATAATCTTTTATTTTTTTATTAATATAATAAATTCATTTACTATTATATTTTACATTGCTGTATTTTATTGCAGTTCCTGAGTTACAACCTCAAGGTAGTATATAAGTGCCATATAATTTAAAATTTACTTGCATCGCTTTAAGTTCGCAAGCTGTAAAATCTTTTCAAGTTACTCTAATCATCTCGTGATTATTTAAATCATTACTATTGCTAGTATAAAAGTCTACTATTATCATTTTTGTTTTTTAGTTATTAATATATTAGTCCTTCAAGTCCTCTTTTTTTTAATTCATTATGTAATCTAATCGTATTATAATATTTACTTTTATTATTTAATAATCATTTTTTATATATATAATCATATTTTTTAAAAGTATTTATGTTTTTTGGTACAATTATTTTAAAATCTTTATTTATATAATTATTGTCTAAAAAGTCAATATAATAATTAAAATAAAAATCATTGTCATTTTGTAAATAGTATTCATAACAATTTGAATCAGTATCACAAGCACTTACATTATAAGTTATAAATAAACTTAAAATTATGATCATTAATATTATGGTTTTTCTCATTTTTTAATAAGGTAAATAAGTTAAATATAAGCTAGTAAATCCAATAATTAAAAAGCTAGCTAGTAAAAATAGATCTATAAATATTTTAAAGTATTTATTTAAAAGCCTTTTATATTTATTTATTCTAAAAGTCTTTTTTGGTATTATATTTTGCATATACATTTTATATTATAAATTAAATTATTTTTATACTTATTTAAACAAGTCTTTATTTTATACGAGTTGTAAAGTTAAAAGTTGTTTTTGTTAAGTACATAATAATTATATCATTTATTTTGTAAATTGCAAATTAATTTACTACTTTTTTTATTTTTTCTTTTAAATTCTTTAGTTTTTAGCTTTTAATAGCTATTTTTTCTTTTTCTTTTTTTATTCTAAATTTCATTATATTAATATAATTTATTTATTTTTTCTTTTTTTCTATTAATTTTTTATTATTCGATTCTATTAATTTATTAATTTTTTCTTTTTCTTTTTCTTTTTGTATTATATTTTTTTCTAATTTTTCAATATTCATTTTTTAAAATGTTAGTAAATAAGTAAATATATTATAAAGACTTTTTTATTTTTTACAAAACTTTTTTGTAAATTCTTTTTTACTTACTAAAAAACTCTAAGCTATATTATATCATAAAACTTTTTAAAATTGCTTAAAACTCAATTAAATAAGTTTTAGCTATTTTAAGCCATTAATTAGATATACTTTTTATATATAAAAATATATACAAAAATAAAATAAAAAAAAATGATACATAGTTTAAAAAGTACTTTCTTCTGTATCCTGAAAATCGTATTTTTCCGAGAAGTTTCCTGTATCCTGAAATTAAAATTTTTCCGAGAAGTATCTCCAATAAAAACCAGCACAAGTTTGATTTTTATATTTACAACATTCGGACAGTCTATTACTCTTTGTTAATCAATGTCTTTTAATATCTATTATAGAATCCCAAGTTTTTATAAAATTTCAATCTAAATCATATTGATCTACCTTTCTAGCATTATGCATTTCTTTTCATCTCTTTCAAAAATATGGATGATCTTTTCACTTGAGAATATTCTTTGGAGTTCTTCAATACAATGGACTATCTTTTCATTTTTTATGCTTAATTAATCAGGTCTTTATTGCGTGTTTTATATTCTCGCTTGAAGTACACCACTCTAAATTTTCAACTCTATTATCAGTTTTTACTCAATTTATATGATTAATTTGTGTTTTATTTTCTTTATTATATAAAAAAGCATCGGCAACTAATCTGTGAACCAAAAAATATTTAGATTTTCATTCTCTTGAAAATCATACAAAATTATAACCTCATCAGTTTTTTCAATTTTTCATTTTTCTCTCACTTTGGAGATTTATTTTTTTTGGATTTGTATTTTTTTCAAATTCTGGGTTTTTACTTTTCTTGGGTTTTTGTTGTTTATTTTTTTTGGGAACTCTATCAATATAAATATTTCATTGAGTATCTACTGAATATAGTCATTCATATCATTTAATTGATTTTCTTGTATATTTCATTTTGTTTTATTCCAGCAAAAAAGAGTCTTTAAGTATATTGTATAGACGACTAAATCTAATAGCTTAAAAACTCTTTTTTGCCTATATAATATATTAGATTTAGTCTATTATATTATATAGTATATATTTTTTATGTCAAATCTTTTGATTCTCTTTGTTTAGGAGTTTTATATTCTTGAATATTGCTTATCTTTCAGTTTCTAACTTCTCAAGCAAATAATCAAGCTAATATATCATTTACCTTATATCACACTTCACGATTAAATATAAATAAAACTCAATTAATTAATACATACATAGTTCATATTGTGGCGAATATAAACCTTAATAGAAATGCACTTATAATTAAAGGAAGTGAAAGTATAATAAATAATAGGTTGTAAGCTGTTCTCATTTTTTTATGGGTTAGTAATGTCTTTCATTCTCCTAGAAGTCAATCATCTTAATTTACATTTTTTTGAGCTTTTAGGAATTCATATTTTTTTGGTTTTTGATTTTTTTTGGATTTGTATTTTTTTCAAATCTTGGATTTTTTCAGAATTTGGGTTTTTTAGAGTTTCGGAAAATATAGATTTCTTTATTGTATTTCTTACTCATAATGTAATTAAAGTATATTCTCCATTTTTCTTAGAATATACATAAGCTAGATCTTCGACATATATTTTATATGTAGTATGTCATAATCATCAGATTTTTTCAGTAATCTTAAAAAAGAATTGCTTTTTTCTTATTGATTCTTGAGCTTCTTTAAATCTTTTAATTATACAATCTAGTTTATCTACATAATCTCTTTGGTATCTTTCTTTAACTCTTTCTTCAAAATGTTTAGTTATTATTATTTTCATAATTTCAAATTAAGTCCTTTAGGGGTAATTGAGTAAACACTCATAGGTTTATGTATAGAAGAAAATATTTTCATTGGCTTTTGAAATCATACAACCATTAAATATCATTCTTTTTTCAATTTTGGAATAATTGTAGTAGCTGAATATCAAACAAATGGTGCGTTTCTAAAAAATCTTCATTCTTTTACAAAATCTTTAATCAAAAATCATTCTGAATGATGATCTTGAAAATGTTTCATAACAATATACTTTTGTGTATTTTTCTTAAACATAATATCTTGGTTATTTATAAAGTAATTTCATTATAAGAACTTTTTAATTATTTGCAAGTTTTTTATAATTATTAAAATCTATTCTTTTTCAGTCCAATACATCTTTCTCTATTTGTAATTTATTTCAAGATATAATTTCATCTATCTTAGTATGACAACTATTCATATTCAAGTCGTTACAAACAATAGTTAGATTATTTAAGAAGTATCTATATTGTGGATACATTCATTTAGATAAAAGATGAGGAAAGCTTGCAGGTCATAAACTATTTTTATCTAGCAATCTATTACAATAAGGATTTTGACATCTAATTTCTCATTTTTCTTGAATTTCTGAATCTATTTTTTTATAGAATAATTCCATTTCTCAACCAAATTCATTAAGTCTTCTTTTTTTCTTATCAGAAATTGCCTTAATTGGCACTCTTTTTTGCATTTTAGGCTTATTTTCTTCTAAAAAGGTATCAATACAAGTATTGGAACAAAAACTATGTATTCAGTAGATTTTTTGAGTTCAGTGATCTCATTTTATTTTACAATTTTTACATTTGTATTTCATTTATATGCTTTAAGATATAATTCTTTATTACTTTTCTTCAACCATTTCATTTTATTTTTTATATATTCTTTTTGTCTTGAATTAGAATACATTTCAATAAATCATTTTCATAATTCAATCCAATGATTAATATCGTTAGCTTTAGAATGAGATAAGAATTGTTTATGATTCTTATCTATATCATATAAATCAAGTAATCTTATATGTGTTATTAATTCTTTTTCTGTCATAGTGTATCTAAATAATTAAGTAAGTCTGTGTCTTTATCTGTCCAGTTTATCATACGAGTTTGAAATTCTTCTTTAGTCATTTTGTTTATCTAACTTATCAAATAATTTCTTAGCTTCTTTTGTTTTTTCTAAACTCATTATTATTAAGTCCTCGTGTATATCAAATACTCTCTCTTGAATATGCTTTGTATAATAAGCTATGTTATTATTTAAAGCATTTCTAGTTTGTTCTATTGCTTGAGTATCGTTGTTCTCAAATATTTCTTTTATATGTTCTTTCATATCTATTTCTTAAGTTTTAAATCTTCTTCACTCTTAGCTAATATATATAATCTATCGTTAGCTTTTTGTTTTATTTCTTCTATTAGTTTGTTTATACTAGGCGAAGTGAATGTTGTTTCACTTACAATAGTTAGTAAATCTCTAGCTGTTTGCCTTTCTGAATTTGATAAGTCTAGTTTCATTCTTCTTTTATTAATCAAAGCTCTTTAGCTTTTTCTAAATTAAGTTTATAAGTTTTATCTCAACTTTTAATTTCAATAGCTTCTTCTTTTTCTTCTATTTCTTCTGTTGGTATTTCTGCAATATAATTATATTTACTTGTATTATATTTATTTCATTTTAAAAATTTTTCTTCATCTCAGTATTGAACTACAATATATTTATAATCAGCTTTTCAAGGAAGTTCAGCTAATAATATTCTATCTTTTTTCTTTTCTAAAGCATCTTCTATACTTGTATCTGATACATATACTTTTCTATATAACTCTACATCTAATAATTCTGCAAAATCATAATTATCATCTATTACCCAAGAATATTTATATCATTTTTTATCTTTACAATTGCCTCAATATTTTTCATCTTGACATATATAAATATCTCAATCTTCTATTGTAATTTTTCATTCAATAGGAGTTCATTCTATTTCACATTTAATTTCCATTCAATCTTTAGCTTCTTTTTGGAAGTCTTTAAAGGTAGTTATTTTCATAGTGTTTTATTTAATTATTAATTAATCTATAACAGCAACCATTCATTCTGCTGTATATTCTTTTTGCCCTCTTAATTCATATATTCAGTCTTCAATCTTTACTTCTCTTAGTTTATTTCATACATCTATTCAATGTTCTTCGTGATAAAGAATTGTATCTTTTGCTTCTAAGTATCAGAATACAAAATCATCTCATAAATTCTTTTCATCTTTTGTAATATATACAACTCAACCTTTAAATGTGTGGTCGTGTCAGTTATTACCTTTAGCTATTAAGTTTGTATTAGTAGCTGTAAAATCTTTTGGTAGTTCTGTAATTGATATAAGAGCCACATCTCACCATCTGTAATTTTTCATAGTTAGTTTTATTAATTAATATTCTTCATCAAACTTTATTTCACTATCTCAAAAGCTCATTGCTTTAGCTTCTTTACAAGTGTCACTTTCTGTTTCTAAGAAGTATTCTCTTTTTGTACTTGGGCAGAAACAATTATAATATTTTAATTCCATATTATCTATATTGAAAGTAATTATTTTCATTTCATTTCCTTGATTGTCAATTTCTTCTTCAAGTATTTTTAATCAAGCTAATTCTTTCATTTTAATCTTGTCCATAAATTCATAAGCAATTCTTCTTTGTTCTATATTTCTAATTTCAAAAACTTCTTTAGCTGTTAATTTATCTTTTCTAATTTTATCAAATAATTTTTTTTCAAAACTTACATCTTTTATTTTATAATCTCAATTTAAATTTTGTTCTAATAAATATTCTGGAGAATTATTAGTTAGGTAATATGTATTTGCTTTATTATATTTATATAATTGTTTAGATAATTCTTCTCATATATCTGAATAGATAGATAAATATCATCATACACTTTTTAAATTATCTAGTTTAGCTTCTGAATTGATATATAAATATCATCATACACTTTTTAAATTATTAGCTTCTAGTTTAGCTTTTGAATTGATAGATAAATATCATCATACACTTTTTAAATTATTAGCTTCTAGTTTAGCTTTTGAATAGATAGATAAATTTCATCATACACTTTTTAAATTATTAGCTTCTAGTTTAGCTTTTGAATTGATATATAAATATCATCATACACTTTTTAAATTATTAGCTTCTAGTTTAGCTTCTGAATTGATATATAAATATCATCATACTCTTTTTAAATTATTAGCTTCTAGTTTAGCTTCTGAATAGATAGATAAATTTCAAGTTATTTCTGTAATATCTTTAAGTAACTCATTCATTTCTTTTTCATTTGATTTATCTATTGTTATATTTCAATTATATGTTTTCATTTTCTTTTATTATTAATTAGTGTTACATTAGTGTAACAAAGTAAGTTAGGTTTTTTTCAATTCTTTCTTTAGTTATTTTAAAAATTTCTTCATCTAATTCAATTCATATAAAATCTCTATTAGTTTTTCTAGGTTTGCCATATAGTTATTTAGTTATTAAATTATTATATTACTAACTAGTAATGAATTAGTAATGTTATAGTAGTTACTCTTAACTAATTGTTTTTAAGTTTTTTACTGCTTCTTCAAATTCTTTTTTACTATATGTATTTTCTCAAATTATTATTGTTTCTTGTTCTGTTTTATTTTCTTCTTCTATTTCTTCTATTTCTTCTATTTGATAATCTCATAATACATATTGATTTTTCCAATAATCAGTTCAAGTTTTATCTGTAATATCTGTTATTTTTCAGCTATTATCTCAACCAATAAACCAGCCTTTTATATATTTAAGTTTACTCATTAATCTAGCATTACCAAAAACCCAAGCATTACCAGAAACCCAAGCATTACCAAAAACCCAAGCATTACCAGAAACCCAAGCATTACCAGAAACCCTAGCATTACCAGAAACACTAGCATCACCAGAAACACTAGCATCACCAGAAATCCTAGCATTACCAGAAACCCTAGCATTACCAGAAACACTAGCATCACCAGAAACACTAGCATCACCAGAAATCCTAGCAT
>CAKZOX010000057.1 GCA_937138295.1 uncultured Campylobacteraceae bacterium | reverse complement strand
TAAAGATGAAATGTTAGTTGAAAAATCTAAGCAAATCTTAGTACATGAAGGTGAGTTTGTTCATGCTGGTGAAGCATTAACAGATGGTCAAGTTTCTCCTCATGATGTATTAAAAATCTTAGGTGAAAAAGCATTACATTACTTTATCGTTTCAGAAGTACAGCAAGTATATAGATCTCAAGGGGTAAATATTGCTGATAAACATATTGAGGTTATTTTATCTCAAATGTTAAGACAAGTTTCAATTCTTGATGGTGGAGATACTAAATTCATCGTTGGAGATATGATCTCTAAGAAAAGATTCATGATTGAGAACGAAAGAATAATTAAATTAGGTGGAGAGCCTGCAATTGCTGAACCTTTATTATTAGGTATCACAAGAGCAGCTGTAACATCAGATTCAATTATCTCAGCTGCATCATTCCAGGAAACTACAAAAGTTTTAACAGAAGCTGCTATTTCTGCTAAAATGGATATGTTAGAAGACTTAAAAGAGAATGTTGTAATTGGTAGAACAATTCCTGTAGGAACTGGTTTATATAAAGATCAGAAAATTAAATTTTCTTATCCAGAAGACCAAGAGTAAAACAAAGCCTTAATAGGCTTTGTTATACTTAAACTCAAAATGGAAATACTAACTCTATTTTTTCTATTTATTGCCTTTGAACTTTTTGAATCAAACTGGCAAAAAGCTGACACACTTCATGGTGTCATTTTAAACAATTTTAAACTATATTCAAAATCAATTTTTTTATTTTTTATTTGTCATATGTCGTTTTATTATAGTATTTATTTATCTATAACTTTAAATAATTTTGGTTTTTGGATGAGTTCAATAATAATTATTAAATTTCTAGATATTGCATTTAAATTAAGTATGATGAAAAAACTATCACAGGGAATTGATATTATGGAAATTATGCCTATAAACATAAAAATGACTCTAGTATTTAGATATTTTAATGTTATAATATATCCAATTACATTTCTATTTGCAATGGAAATATTTTTATAAAAAGGATTTAAATGCAATATTTAGTTATCGCTTATGATTATGATGATGCTCTTGATAAAAGAATGGAAGCAAGACCTGCTCATGTTGAAGGAACACAAAAATTAATGGCTGAAGGTAAGATTATTTCTGCTGTTGCTTTAATTGAAGATGATAAAATGGTTGGATCTTCTGTAGTAACTAATTTTGATAATGAAGAAGAGTTTGATAAATGGTTAGAAAATGAACCTTATAATACAGGTAAAGTTTGGGATATGCAAAATATTCAAATTGTTCCTTGTAAAGCTATGCCTAAAAAGTAAAGATTTCTCTTTACTTTTTTTAAAATCACTCACTATTACCCTTTAACTTCACAATTTATTAACAATCTTCTGTTATTATAAAAAAAGAATATATGAAGTAATTTTTTACTAACATATAAGAATAACAAATCTTCACATAATCAAGGACTATTGATGAAAAAAACTTTACTAGCTATTACTTCTGCACTTGTAGTTTTAAACTTTACAGCTTGTTCTTCAAAAGAAGAAAACATGGAACCAAAAAAAATTATAGGTGAATGTACAATACAAGGTGAAGAAGCACCATCTTGGGTATGTGGTACGTATGATGATCCTACTAGATATACAGCTGTTGGTTCAGCTCCATATTCAAAGTTAGGTCATAATTTTTCTAGAAATGAAGCTATTTTAAATGGGAGAGCTAATTTAGTAAATCAAATACAACTTCAGGTTAAAACTAAAGCTGAATCATATATGAGATCTACAGGTTTAGAAGAAAATGAAATGGTAGAAAAAGTTGTTACTCAATTAAGTAAACAAACTACAGATATGACAATTTCAGATTCAAAACAAATTAGTTATTGGCAAAGTAAAAATGATAATGCAATTTATATTTTAATTGCAATGAATAAAGATAGTGTTAATAATAAGATTGATGCTCAAGTTAGAGAAATAGTAGATAATGAAATTCAAATAAGAAATTCAGAAGATGCTTTAAATAATATGCAGTAGGAAGTTTAGTGTTTAAATCTATATTTATAAGCCTTACTGTTTTATCTATATTTATTGGATGTACTAATAAAGAAGAAAAGATTATTGATTATAAAGAACAACAACAAAATTCTAAAGAGGCATTAAAAGATTTATGAAACTTGTTTATTTATTTTTATTTAGTATTTTATTTTTTACAGGATGTTCTCAAAAAGTAATTGTTACATCATTTGAACCAGCTAAAGTAGATAGAGCAAGTGATGTAAAGAAAATATCTGTCTTAAGATTTTATAGAGATGATATAGGCTTTACTTCTAAATTAGAGACTCAAATATCAAAAAAAGAAATTATGGGTAAACCATATTTTACAGTTTTAAATAGAAATCAAATTGATGAAATATTAGAGGAACAAAGGTTACAATATTCAGGGCTTGTAGATAAAAATACATCTGTTAAAATAGGACAATTATTAGGTGTTCAAGGAATAATATCTGGTGAAGTTGTAGACTCAAGTGTAAATAAAAGTTACTATAAATCACCAAGAACAAGATGCTTAGATAAAAAATGTAAAGAAGTAAGAGTATATTATGTTTCATGTACAAAGGCTAACTATAATTTAACAGTTAGTATGAAGATTACGGATGTTCAATATGGAGATATAATATATGCTGATTCTATTTCAAAAGTAAATTCATATTCTCATTGTAGAGATTACTCAGGGGGACTACCTTCATTTGGATATGTAATGGATAATTTAGGTGATAAAATAATTTCAGATTTCATATCAAAAATTTCACCAAATAAAAGGCTTATGGAAGTTGAACTTATAGACTCACCTGAGATAGATTATAATGATGAACAAGAACAATTATTAGAGTATTCTTTAGAATATATTGAAAATGGAAGACTTGAAAAAGCAGAAGAATTATTAGCTAAACTATTAACATCTACAAATGATAAATGTTATGTAGCTGCATATAATTTAGCTGTTGTTAAAGAAGTTCAAGGGGAGTATAAATTTGCAAAACAATTATATGATTTAGCTGATAGTTTAGTATTAGAACCAAATAAAACTCTAGATAAAGCTGTTTTAAGAATAAATAAGCAAATCAAAGATGATGCAGTTATACAAGAACAAATAAGTAAATAATATGAAATATTTAAGATTTAATTTCTTTGTATTATTGTTTTTTATGTCAATTTTATTTACAGCTTGTACAAATTCTCAAGAAAAAATTGAAGTAAAAAATACTTATCCTTCATGGTATCTAAATCCTATATCAAAAGATAATATTTACTTTTATGGAATAGGTGAAGCAGAGAACTTAGATAAAGCAAGTAAAAATGCCCTTAAAAATTTATCATCATCTATTTTTGTAAAGCTACAAACAAGTGAAACCCTAAAAAAAGAGTCTATATTAAAATATCGTGAATATGTATTTAAAGAATATTCTCAAAATATAAATTCACAAACAGAAAATTTAACATTTCAAAATTATGAAATTATTAATTCCAAAAAACATAGATATAATAATTTTATTGTTCAAGTTAGAGTAAAAAAAGAAGATTTAATCAATAGTTTAAAATATGATTTAAATAGTATTTATAAAAAATATGAAAATTTTAATTTTGTAAAAACTCATAGTAAAGACCCTCTAACTAAATATTTAACTTTAAAAGAAATTCAAACTTTATTTATACAAAGTATCAATAAAACAAAGATTCTAAAAAGTATAGATTCAAAATTCAATAATAAAGATTTTGATGAAAAATTAAATACTATTAGTGCAAAATTAGAAGATCTTAGAAATAGTATTTCATTTAGTTTAAACAATAATTTAAATAACAATATAGCAAATGATAAAATAAAAGAGTATCTATATTCTAAGGGTTTTAAAGTCAAAAATAATAGTAATTACGAGATAGAAATTTTAAGTAAAATTAATTATAAAAATCCTAGAGGTTTTTATATAGTAAATTTAGATTTAAATATTAGTATTTACTATCTAAATAAGAAAGTACTAACAAATACATATACTATAAATGGAAATTCTAGTAATTCTTTTGAAGACTCAATATATGACGCATATTCACAGTTAAAGTTGAATTTTTTAGATTAAGTAGCTATAATGATGTCGTAAATTGACATAAAGGGAAAACTTGATTGATTATAAAGAGTTTAAGATTAGAAATAGTCTTGATAGATATCTATACTCTATAATTTTCTTATCTTCAACAGATGCTAATAAAAAAATCAACATATACCCTGATGGCTGTGATTATATTATTTATAGTTCATTAGGTTACCATGGAGTAATAAAAAAATCATTAAATTTACAAAAATTTTCAATAGATAAAGAAGAATTAATACTCCTTAGATTAAAACCCTATACACTACATTTTTTAGAATTTTATAAAAAAAATTACTTAGAATCATTAAATCAATTAATGACAGAAGTATTTAATACAAAATCTGTTGTTAAAATTGCTTCCATGATAAACTACTATTTATTTGAGAATTTAGATGATAAATTTATCAAACATTTAAAGATTGAAAAAGACATAATAGACTTCATTAATTTCAACCAAGGTAACCTATTAGTAGAAAATATAGAGCAAAACTTTTCAATTAATATAAGAACAATACAAAGAAGATTTAATAAGACTATGAATATTACTCCAAAAGAGTATATTGATATAGTTAGGTTTCAATCTGAAATCAGAAAATTGAATTTTCTTAAAACAAAAAAACATCAGAATTTTCCGATGTGGTTTAGTGATTATTCACATTATTATAAATTTTTTAAAAGATTTACTGAAAAATCACCAAAGGATTTTTATAATACAAAAGGTTTTAGATTTAATTCAATATACGATATTTACTAAGGAAAAATTTTAATGTTACAACAAGTTAAAGATGAAATAAATAAAGTTATAGTTGGACAGAACAATTTAATAGATAGTATGTTAATAGCACTTTTAAGTGATGGTCATATCTTACTTGAAGGGGTTCCTGGAATTGCTAAAACTACAGCTGTAAACTCCCTTGCAAAATCAGTTGGATTAAAATTTAAAAGAGTTCAATTTACTCCTGATTTATTACCATCTGATATCACAGGAAATGAAATACTAAATTTAAAAGAAAATGAATTTACAATTAAACATGGTCCAATATTTACAAATTTTTTATTAGCTGATGAGATTAATAGAGCAGGGGCTAAAGTACAATCTGCACTTTTAGAAGCTATGGCAGAAAGACAAGTGACAATAGGTGAAGATACATTTTCACTTGAAAAACCATTTATGGTCTTAGCAA
Source organism: uncultured Campylobacteraceae bacterium (assembly GCA_937138295.1). GTDB lineage: Bacteria > Campylobacterota > Campylobacteria > Campylobacterales > Arcobacteraceae > JALRJW01. The sequence continues at coordinate 748 of CAKZOX010000057.1, read as the reverse complement.
CATCAAATCCAATAGATCAAGATGGTACTTATGAATTACCTGAGGCTAGTTTAGATAGGTTTATGCTAAAGGTTAATGTTTCATACAATAGTTATGAAGAAGAGTTTGAAATAGCAAAAAGAGCTACTAAAACAGGTTTTGGTGAAATAAATAAGATACTGGACTCAGATGAATTAATAAAAATAAAACAAAAATGTAAAGACGTATTTTTAGATGATGAAATTTCTAAATATATTTTAAATATCATTTTTGCATCAAGGGAACCTAGTAAATATGGTTTAGAAAACATAAGTGAATATATTTCTTATGGAGTTAGTCCAAGAGCCACAATAGATTTACACAATGCTAGTAAAGCTAGGGCATTTTTAAATGGCAAAGATTTTGTAACTCCATATGATGTAATTCAAGTTGTACATGAAGTTATTGATCATAGATTAATACTAAGTTACAAAGCAAATGTTGATGAAATTACAACATTTGACATAGTAGAAAAAATTGTTCAAGCAATTCCATCACCTTAGAAAATGAATAATAAACTTGAAAATATTATATTAAAAACAAAAAGAGGTTTTTTTACTAATCACCATGGAGAACATATAAGTCGTTATAATGGTAGCGGTTTAGAGTTCAACGAAGTTAGAGAATATAATATTGATGATGATATCAGACATATAAACTGGAAGATAACAGCAAGAACAAGAACTCCTAGTGTAAATGTATTTTTTGAAAATAGAAATATAGATGTGAC
>CAKZOX010000056.1 GCA_937138295.1 uncultured Campylobacteraceae bacterium | reverse complement strand
AGCAAATTCACGGTAACTATGCTAAAGAAGATAGAATGGTTATTGAATCATATGCTTGGGGTAGACTATTAGCACAATTCCATAAATGGGTTGCACCTGCAATGAGAGCCAGATTTCAAAGAGAATACTATGATGAGAATCTAGGATGGATGGAAGGTAGATACTTAAGTCTTATTAAAGGATTAAAGTTTTTTGGTGAAAGACTTGTAAAAGTAGACACAGATTTTAAAAACTGGAATAAAAAATTTCTTCAAGACTATGGTTATACTGAAGGTAAGAATATTCAAATGGATCAAAGAGCAACTAATAAGCTATTCAACATATATAGAACTCTTGGTGAAGCATCAATGATGATTGGATTATTAACTTTAAGATCAATGCTTGAAGGATTCATGAGCATGGATGATGATGAAGATGATGTAATGGTTTATGATTCACTACAGACTACACCTGAAAGTGAAACGGCTATAAGACTTAGAAACTTGCTAGCATACCAAATAGATAGAACCTATAAGGAATTAATATTATTTGTACCTTTATTACCCGCAGGTCTAGAACAGCAATATCAAATGGTAAAATCACCAATTGCATCTACTAGAACACTTGGTGAACTAGGAAAAGCAATATCATTATCTATTTGGACACCTGTTGCATACTGGGCACAAAGTGAAGAAGATTTCATGAATAACTCTGAATTCGTTTATCAAAGAGGCAAAAGAGCCGGTGAGTTAAAAGTATACAAGGAGTGGAAAGATGCAGTTCCAATATTATACGCAATTAAGAAGTGGGAGAACTACATAGATAAGAGTGACTTCTTTATAAAATAGGTGGAGTCCAGGGCTTCAACCTGTATAGCTTTACGTCCTCCACCTTAAACCAGTGTAACACCTGGTTATCCCTCACAAGAGGCGCATTCAAGAATGTTTCTTGAAAAGGCTTGTGCTGAACTTTGACTAAATTGATAGTACAAAGTCTTTACACCTTCCTTCCAAGCATATAGATATAGTTGGTTTATATCTCTTGCGGGGATACTAGGATCAATCATTAGATTTAATGACTGAGACTGGTCAATATATTTCTGTCTTTGAGCTGCTTGTAGAACAAGTTCTTTTGGAGTAATCTCCGCAAAGGACTTAAATACAGCTTTAGTAGGGAAGTCAAGATGTTGAACTGATCCATCCTTCTTTAAGATACTATCCCAAGTTTCCGGGGTATCTAAACCATACTTTTGCAACTCCTCCTTTAAGAAAGGATTCTGATATATAGTCTTAGACTTGGCAAGATCCTTAATAAAGTAGTTAGACTTTATAGGTTCTATACCCATACTCACGGCACCGTGAATAAAAGAACTAGACTTAGTTGGGGCTACTGCTAATAGAGTTGTATTAGCATAACCTTTACGGATAGATTTATAACCGAAGTTATCATGTAACCATTCAGAGGCCGCTTCCGCTTTAGTCTTTATTAGCTTGAACATATGCTCATTCAAACCTTTAGTTTGTAACGAATCAAACTCAAGCAACTTAGACTGTAATAGACTATGATATCCGAGTACGCCTAGACCAATAGCCCTATGCTCTTTAGCAAAGTTATACGCTCTTTTCATTCCAGGTAGTGTACGAGCTTTGGTAATAAACTCATCCATCACAGCATTCAAGAACATAACATACGTCTCAATTGCGTCACATCTTTCGATCTCATCCCAGTGCAGGAGGTTCAACGATCCAAGACAACATACAAAAGAATTGTAGCTATCAGTTGGCAGCTGTATCTCCGAGCATAAATTGCTAGCGGTAATCTTCATGCCCAACTCTTTATAAGGAGAGGTATTATCATTACTATTGTCCCGGAACATAAGATAAGGGAATCCAAACTCAGAACGCCTTTGAATAACTTTGGCCCAAACTTTACGCTTCTCCTGGTCTCCAGCTTCCATCTCTTTCATCCAATCATCACCTGCGGTTACACCGTACTGTAAGTTTTGGATGGGATTACCTTCAGAACCAATGTCTAAGAACTCCATTATATCTGCATGTTCTACAGGTAACCAAACAGCGCATGCTCCACGTCTTGCTTCTGATTGTTTACAAACATCTACAACCGTGTCATACATTTTTGCGTAATGTATTGGACCATCAGCATGACCTCCTGTTGATATCTCTGTACCGCGGGGTCTAATATTACCTAAGTAAACACTTGTACCACCGCCATACTTTGACATCATTCCAAGCTCACGGCCTGCATTTAATATGCTATCTAATGAATCGTCTACATTAGATCCATAGCAACTAATTGGTAAACCTTTCTGCTTACCAAAGTTAATCCAAACAGGAGTTGAAAGACTATAAAAGCCACGGGCCATATAGTCTTCAAACTTCTCAGCAAATCCATCAATGCCTAGATACTTCTGGGCTGTTATTGCTATACTTTTAATTCTTTGTTCAGGTGTTTCACTGATATATCCTCTTGAGAGAAAGAGGCGGGACTCATCATTGAGCCAATAATATTTAGGGTATTTCATATTAGAATAAATCTGCATGCGTTATACTCTTGCTTTTTTTGTTGTAATCAATTTGTTTTTTGTAAAAGAAGTCTCCTTCTTTGGTGGCAGTGCACTCTACATCAAACCACCGTGTATTTTCTAAGAGATCTGGATGAACGCTAAATAATTCGTCCATACCAATTTTACTTAGAGAGTTATTGAATCTATTTGCAATAAAGTTTTTTATTGTTTCTTTAGTTAAAAAGTCTAACTCACCTTTTTCAAATATCCAATTTAAGATTTCAGTTTCTGCAGCGTATGCTTTCTTACAAGCAGAATAAACTAATTCTTCAAACTCTGCATCAAACCACTCCGGGTTTTCTTTCTTTATAATGTTGATCAACTCAACTCCAAAATTACCGTGTATGTCTTCTTCTTTACTAGTAGCTTCAACAACGTTTGAGATCCCCTTGAAAAGATTCTTCTCTTTGTTAAAACTCATCATAATAAGAAACTGACTGAATAGACTTACATGCTCAATGAACAGTGAGAATAACAGCACAGACTTGGTATACATTTTATTATCCTTACTTCTAGTACCATCAAGATACTTGTTTAGATAATCCATCCGACCTTTTATAGCAGGAACGTTAATTACATTTTCAAACTCTTTCTCTAGGCCTAAGATTCTTAATAGTCTAGCGTAAGCATCTTTATGCCTAACTTCAGATTCTGCAAATGTCATACCTACATCACCAATCTCTGCTATAGGCATTCTCTTAAAGCAATCACCCCAAAAGGTTTTAACTTTAACTTCTATTTGTGCAATTGCTAGCATTGTACGTTTAATCACTTCTCTTTCTTGATCAGTGACTTTTGTTTTAAAATCAGAAATGTCTTCTGTAAAATTATACTCAGTATCAATCCAATAGGAATGTCTGATTGCATCTTTGTAATCTAATAGTTCAGGGTATTCATAGGGCAAAATATTCTCCCTCTTTTTAAAGATGTTTCCGTTCATAGTTTATTAATTTATTATTAGAATAAAAAAGCCATACAGATGTACAGCCAGTTGTTTTATATAATCAATTTAGTAAAAATAAAAATTACACGCAAGGTAATATATCTTTATTAACTGACAAGGTTAAATTTTGTTCTTTTTGTTTTTATCTCATAGTTTTTATTTGTATATTATAATAAGTAGTTACACTGATTTTATATATATATATTGCAATACGATGGAAGTTTCAAGTTTACAAATAGGGTTTGATGCATTAATAGCATTATTAGTTTCAGTAACAGGTGCGTTGGGAGTATGGTACTCATTAAAAGGAAAAGTTACAATCCAACAAATGACTTTAGATGTCCTGGAAAAAGATTTAGATGAAATGAAAACTGATAAAAAAGATAATCTAAAGCTATTACATAAAAGAATTGATGATTTAAAGACTCAAGTAGAAAGAAACAGAGAAAAGAATGATAAGTCTCTAGCTGATCTTAAGTCAGAAATGCAAGCAATGGAAATCAGAATTATTAATGCTATAAACAGTAAGTAAGAAAATGGGATAGTTATCTTCTTATATTTCGGTTTTGTCTTCTCCTTTTTTATTTGTATATTATACTATAAATCACTTATTATGAATATAGTATTAAAAATCTTAAAAGTTGTCCTAGAAATTGTCTGGACAATCTCATTAAAAAACATTTGTGTATGGGCCATTTTAGGATGGCATTGGCTTTGGTCAAAAACTAGCTTTGATGAAAAAGCAATTGCTGTAGTTAAAGAAACTGCACGTAGAGCACATAATGTAAAAGAAGAGTTAGAAGATGTAGTTGATGCTGTAAAAGGTAAAAATAAAAAATAGAAGATATGGATCCAATGAGATATTTAAGAGAGCAAGCTGAAAGAAGAGCTTTTGCAAGACAAGGTAAAGAACTTCCAAAAGGACAGTTTGGTATTCCTGGTGGTGATAACTCTGACTCGACAGTTGAGACAGTTAGTTATGATAAAAAGATGGATGAATGGGATAGGATGGATGTAAATCAAAGGGAAGCATATTTGATGGGCGCTAGATATCCTAAACCTTACTATTCAGGTCAGAATGTTGCGATGGCTAAAGCTAATATCGCTAAAGCAAAAGCAAATAAAAGGTAATGCCAGCTTGGGTAGGTAAAGTATTTGGCGGTCTTCTTGGTAAGGCAGACAGCATTATAGATGAGGTAGTCACTTCTAAAGAGGAGAAGCTGACCCTTAAAAATGCTATGCAGAAGATGCTACTTGATAGTGAGGCTACTGTACAAGAGAATGTTACAGAAAGATGGAAGTCAGATATGAACTCTGACTCTTGGCTTTCTAAGAATGTTAGACCTTTAGTGCTAATGTTCTTAGTTGTTTGTACAATGATACTAGTGTTTATTGATGCTGGTGTAATTGATTTTAAGGTTGAAGAGAGATGGATTAACTTATTGGAAATCACCTTGTTAACTGTTATAGGTGCATACTTTGGTGGTAGATCAATTGAAAAAGTAAGAGATACAAATGCGAAGCATAGCAAAACAAATAAAAAGGACTAAAATTAAAAGAAAGGGAATTCATGCTAAAAGCAAGACTTCTCATTCTAAAAATAGTAAGAACTATAAAAAGAAATATAATATTGATCGGATAAACCGCCTTCTTCTTGAGTAATAACGCCATTCCATTCACCTGCTATGTTTTGAGCATTGCCCGCTAAACCTAAAAAAGTAAAAGCAAATAGGAATAGGATTGATTTAAAAATTGAAGTGTTCATGCTTTGTTGTTTATTTTCAATTTTAG
>CAKZOX010000055.1 GCA_937138295.1 uncultured Campylobacteraceae bacterium | reverse complement strand
TGAATTAATGCTGTCATTTCTTCATCTTTATCAACTCTTACAATACTTTCATAAGTAGCTTCTAAAGATTGTCTAACTTCTGCTTGAGTATTTAGTACAAAATCAGCACTCTCTTTTTCAGATGACACACTAACTCTAATACTTTGATAAAACTCTGAAAAAGAAACAGAATCATTATCATTTGGGTCTTGTGCTTTTAAATCGAATGATACATCATCTTTCCATTGAATACTTGCAAGATAATCTAAGTCATTTTGATCTAAACTATTTATTACTTCTGTATTAAATTTTAAACTCTTAACATCAGAACCTGAAAATAAATTTAGTTCACTTAAACTTTGCTCATATTTAGGTTCTAAATCTATATCCAAACTTGGAAAATAAGTATTAGGAATTGGTGTAGTAGCATCTAAAACTTTAAATCCTGTATTATCAATTAATTTAAACTCAGGATCATTTATTACAATATCACCATTTATTTTAGTTTCAACAGTTACATTTGCACCTTGCTCTGTATTTAATTCATTTTGAATTGCCGTAGCCAATTCTTCACTAGTAGTTGCAGCTGCTATGGCAGGGCTATCTAAAGTTACTACTACTCCATCATAATCTATTTCAATAGTATTGATATCTGCAAAATTTAAAGCTGACATATCAATTGTAGCTTTTGCAGGTTCTAAATTTGATTGAGCTAATTCATCTGCTGATTTTTGACCATAAACATATTCACCACTTATTGTATTTCTATAATAAGCACTTCCTAAATCTGTTAAAGTATTTGCAAAAGTATCTAATTGATCTTTAAAATCTTGTAATTTATTAATAGGTGATGTTGAATCTGAATACTCTATTTGTGCTTTTATAATACCTGAAGATAAATTTACTTCACTTCCAAATATATTTAAAACATTAAATTCAGATGCTTCTTCACTTGTTAATTCAGTTTTATAAATATTTTCTCTTTCAACTTCACTAGTAATCTCATCTATTGATTCTATTGAAACTCTTGAGTCAAATTTACCTTCTATACCTGAATCATCAGCTATAATCACTAAGTATTCATCTTGACCATAATCAACTAAATTGTTATTCGCATCATAAATAGGATTACCATTATACGCTGTAATATTAGTTCTTATTTCAGGGTTATTATTTATTTCTAAAACTAAACTTCTAATTAAATTATCTTCAGTAATAGTATCTCCATCAAGGTTTACTTCCCCTAATTTTACACTTACAGACTCTTGTGCATTGAATGTATACGTGATTACATCACCATCTTCAAATGTTTTTGGTACAGCTGTTTCAACTCCACCCACAACAACTAAATCATTTTTAATTCCATCATAAGCAATACCGTTAGAATCTTTTAATGAAAATCTATCAATTTGAGTTGTTTTTTCTTCATCAATTGAAATACTTCTAATGTTTGTAGAGTATCTAACAGCAGTTTGTCCTGCAATTTTTAATTCATATTCATTATCAAAATTTGTAACTTCAATATCAACATATTTTGATAATTCAGCTTCAAGATTATCTCTTTTATCTAAAAGATCTATTGAAACTTCATCATAATCTGATATTCGTTCATTTATTTTACCAATATCATTTAAGATGTTATTTACCTTATCAACATTAGCTTTTAACTCTTCTTCTTTAACTAGTTGAATTCTTTCTATACCTTCATAGATTTTTTGTATAGATTCAACTAAAAATTTACCATTATTTGCTAAGTCAGCTTGATAGATTTCATTATTTGGTTCTGATCTTAAATTCTCAACAGATTGATAATATCTGTTTAAATTTGCTGAAAAACCACTATTTTCTGTTTCAGCAAATAATGCTTCTACATTTTCTAATATTTGAGACACTTCTTCATTATAAGAAAACTTTGAAGTCTCTGTTACTAAGTTACCATATAAAAATTCTGAAGTAACTCTCGCTAAATCATAACCTACTCCTTGACCAGCTGTAAGTGATAGATTATTGATTTCTGAGAAATTAACTACTCTTTTTTTGTATCCTGGAGTGTTTTCATTTGTGATATTATTAGCAACATTTTCTACTGCATATTTTGATGCAGACAGACCCGTTTGGGCTATATTTAGTGCTCCAATCATGCATACTCCTTTCCAATATTAATTGATTATTACATTACATTTCTTAAAATTAGATTAAAATGGCCAAATCTTTCTTATAAGTTTCGTTCCCCATGGTGTTTCAAGTACATCAGCTTCCTCACCATCTTTATTGTATAAAATCTTTAAATTAGCTATTTGATTTGAAGTTACAGCATTTTCAGATGATATATCGTATGGTCTAATTATACCAGATAAAATGATTTCTTGTTTTTGACCTTCAATTAATATCTCTTTTGTACCTTTTATAAGATAATTGCCATTTTGATAAATTTCTTGAATAATTGCAGAAACTGTAGTTTCAAAAGATTCAGAAAAAGAACTTTTTGCAGCACCACTATCAGAACTTGAACTTCCTGTTGATAAACTAACACCTAAATTTCTGTTAAATTTATCTGCTATTTTACTTGCTGTTTGACCCAAAGTATTTCCTGCTAATGGAGCTACAATTGCTCCACCTAAAGTCGAATCACTAGAGCTTGAAAGATCTCTTTTATTATCAGAACTTGAATCTAACTCTTCACTTATGTTAACTTGAATAATATCTCCAACTTGTAGATCTTTTTTATCAGCAAACAATGAAGCACCTTGCATAGAATAAAGAGAGCCTTTGTTAACTTTTGGTGCTGGATATTGTTTTGGAATTTGAGCAGGAGGTTTTGTATTAAACTCTATATCTGAACTTGCTTGCTTAGTTACGCATGCTGTAAATAAAAATGGTATTGATATTAATAGTAAAATCTTAGCTTTCATTTTTTAGTAATCCGTTTGCTATTTGAACTAAATCAAGGGCAATTATTGTTTCATTTAGTGTTTGTTTGATTAAAGCCAATGTTCCATATCTAACCATTAAAGCCTCTAAATCAACATCTTTTTTACAAACTATAACTGCTTTATTTTCTATAATTTTTACATAAGTCACATTTTCTTGACCAATTAAATCAACAGCTTTTTCTATTTCTAGAATTATATATTTTTCAATTTGAGCATTTTTCTTATTGTTTTCATCTTCAAGTTTCTGAGCAGCTAGTTTTTTTTGAGCAGCTAATTCTTGTTCTTGGAATTTGTTGCTTTGATAAAAGTAATAAGCAACAAACATCCCAACTACAAATAAAAGAGATAAAAGTTTTATAAACTTACTTTTTCTACTTTTTTTAACTGTAACTATCATTTTATTTTATTACGAATGTTGTAAATAATATGTTTTGAACAGAGTCTTTAACTATATCTTCATTATTTTCAGCAAGTTTATTAAGTAAAGAGTTAACTTCTTCTTTAAGTTCCTCTTTAAGTAAAGCTTTACCTCCAACAGTTAATAACTCTTCCGAACTTCTAGCACTAATTAATCCAATAACTAAATCCACAACCTCAGCATTATTTTCATCAATAAGTGTTTGAATCATTGGGTCACTAGATTTAATAGCAAAAGATAGTTTCATTAACTTTTCTCTACCTTTTGAATTAGTAATATTAAGTACTAAATCATTAATTTCTGTTTTAAATGTTTCAGAGGGATTAGCTTCTTTTTGAACTTCTTCAGTCGCTTGTTGTTGACCACCAAATGCACCTTGAGAATATAAGAAATAACCACCACCAACTACAGCAATAAGTAAAAGTACCACTAATGCTATTAAAGCGATTAAAAGACCTTTTCCTCCACCACTTTTGGGTTTTTCTTCTACACTGTTTTCTTCTTCAGCCATTTGTATCTCCTCTATTTTGCTTTGTTGCTATAGTTTTTAAGCATTAAAGTTAATTCAGCAGAGTTTTCAACACTCATATATTTCATTATTGAAGTAACTTTCTTTTCATTAAGTGTCATTATTATATCCAAAACATCTTCAATTTTTCCATCTAGAATCATTTGATTTAAAATTGAAGCCCCTATTTTAGGTTTGATATTATTAAAAATACTTGATGTTTTACTTTGAATACCTTTTGTTATAGAATTTAACAATTTTAGATTATCTTCTTTAATTTTACTTATTTCACTTTTTGTTTTTTCAATATTAGATAAAAGAGTTTCGAGTTCTTTTTTTTGTTCTTGATACTCTTTTTCTTTTTGATTATAAAAAATAGTAAGCTCTTGTTTTAATTTTATAACTTCATCTTTTTGTTTTTGAAATTCACTAACACTTTCTTGAGAAAATGAAAAACTATAAAAAAAAGATAATATTAATAAACTTCTAAAAATCAAATCAACTCCCTATATATTTACTTTGAATAAACTCTTCAGCTTGTTCTTGTTCATCTTTTAAAACTTTTTGAATCTTCAACTTTTTTTCTTCTTCTAAAAGATACTTAAATTGTTCCTGCTCTTTTTGAACCTCTTGCAACTCTTTTTTTATCTCTTCTAAATCTTCTTCATACATCTTTTTTTGTTCTTGAAGATTTTTTATATCTAATCTTAAACTATCTTTGTGCATGGTCAAAATAGCAAAATCCGATATAGCCCCAAATTTATCAACTGATGTTGTATTGATTTTTTGCTGAATTAAAGTAATTTCTAAGTCAATTCTTTCAATTTCATTTTCAACTTGAGATTTTTCCATTAATTTTCTATCTGTTTGAACTTTTTTTAAATTATATAGTTTATCAAACATTTTTTAATTTCCAAAAACTAAAATTATGTCCCATAAATCTCTTGTATAAGTTTCAATATGATCACCAATCCAAGGTAAACTTATCAAAATAAATACAGAAACAAATATAATTTTAGGAACAAAGGCTAAAGAAGCATCACTAACTTGTGTAACTGCTTGGAAAATTGAAATTATTAAACCTATAACTAAACTAACCATAAGAGATGGTAATCCTAATATTAGAATTATCTTAACAGTATTTTCAGATATAGAAATTAAATCCATATTAGTCTTTGATTTTAATAGTAATCTCTATTGTTTTGTTATTTAATAACTGAGAAAACACTTTTGCTAATTCTTCAAAGTCTTTTCCTGAAACTTCCATAGTTTGACCACTTGTGCTTGGAGTTGTACTTATAGAATTTTGTGGTCTTTTTTCTGTAGATGCTTTTGAACTTGGAATAGATGCATCATTTAAAGCTTCCAATAAATCAGCTTCACTTATATTATCTAACTCTGAAAAATTATCACTCATTAGGTCTTCTCCTGTTTCTTGTGTGGGTTCACTTGTTTCTAATAGATCTTCAAAATCATTTATATCTTCTATTTTATCATCATTTTCTTCAAGTTGGTTTTGAATTTCATCTAAATTTAATTCTTCATTATCTTCTTTAATTGAGTCTTCTAAATTATTATCTAAATCACTCAATAAGTCATCAAGATTATCATCTTCAAGATTTTCAGATAAATCTTCATTTTCAGAAGTCTCTATTAAATCATCCAATAAATCTAAATCATCTGTGTCTATAGTATTATTAGAAGTTTCTTCAATTAAGTTTTCAGAAGTTTCATTTTTATCACTAGTATTATCAGAAGTTTCTTCAATAATATCTTCTAGCTCATCTAAGTTCAAACTATCTGCTTCTTCTAACTTTAATGCAGGTGCTTCAGTATCCATTAGATCATCTATATTTTCAAGTTCTTTTTCAAAATCAACTATATCTATAGGCTCATTTTCATCTTCAATTTTTATTTCAGGAATTATTTCTTCAACTAAATTTTCATCTTCATTTGAAATTTCACTTGCTAAATCTAGATTAGTGTTAGTATTATCTATATTTTCATCAAATTTATGTTCATCAAATCCATCATTTGAGAAATCATCTATTTTAGTTGAATCTTCATCATCATCTTTTGCTAATAACATACTTAGTTCATCATCAATAATTTCTTCTTTGTCATTTGCATAAGCATCATCTACAATATCAATTATTTCATTTTGAACTTCATAACTTTCCATTTCTTCTAGATATTCATCATGTTTTTTTATAATATACTTTGGCAAGTCATCTAATGAATCAATTGTAATATCAGGAATAGAGTGTTCAAGTAAGAAATCTTCTTCAATACCATCTTTTGGTGTTAAAAATTTCACTTTTGAGTTTAAAGAATTTTTTTTAATAATTTTTTCTTCTTCAATTAGATAAATATCATGGGGAGAGCTTTCTATAGTAGATTTTAAAGTATCTAAATCCTCTATATTTTGAATTACAGAGTCTGCATCAAGCTTGAATTTTATATTGGCATGGTCTAATACACTATGTATATCTTTTTTAAATGATTTACTTCCATAGATGAATATATTCAAAGTTTTGCCCTAAAATAATTTTATTTATCCGTTTGATTATACCTAGTTTTATTAAATTTCTGATAAAATCTATAACATTACATATAAAAGGACCTACGTTTGAAATTCATATTGTTGATAGCACTATTGTCTTCATCTTTATTTTCTCAAACTGTGAAAGATATAGCTAACATTATTGGTATTAGAGACAACCAATTAATTGGCTATGGTATGGTTGTTGGTTTAGCAGGAACTGGAGACAAATCTAAGTTCACAATGCAATCACTACAAAACCTTTTAAGAAATTCATATATAAAAATTCCTGCTGGTTCTATTAATTCTAAAAATATAGCTGCTGTTATGGTAACAGCTGAATTACCTCCATTTTCACGACAAGGTGACAAAATCAAAGTTAAAGTATCTACAATAGGTGATGCTAAATCAATTGATTATGGGGAACTTCTAATCACTCAATTAAAAGGTGTTGATGGAAAAGTTTATGCACTTGCCCAAGGAACAATTGTTGCAAATGAAAAAAACAAAACAAGTGGTTTTATATATGATGGAGCAACTGTTGAAAATGAAGTTGATTTCAATTTAGCTAAAGAAAAATCAATTACTCTAAGCTTAGAAAGAAGCTCAGCAAAACACGCTTTTTTAATTCAAAAGAAAATCAATGATAGATTTAATGACAAATTAGCAATGGCAATTGATACAAGAACTATTGATGTTATAAAGCCTACAAATATGTCAACTGTTGAATTTATTTCAATAATTGAAAATCTTCCTTTAGATGATGCATTTAAAAAGAAAATCATAATTGATATGAATAGGGAAACTATAATTGCAGGAGCAGATATTCAAATCTCTCCTGTGACAATAGCAAGGGATAATTTTACCCTAAGAATAAAACAAAAAAATGTTCCAAATAACATGTGGCAAGATGCCCAACTTAATCCTGGAGTTGATATTGGCGATGATGTTAAAATAGGAGACAAACCTACAGTTGATATTAACAATGCTTTAATAAATACGAAAGAATTGCCTACTGTATCAGACTTAGTTAGATCTATGAAAATTATGAATTTAACGATGGCTGAAATAATCGATACACTTAAAATGATAAAAGATATGGGTGCTATTGATGTTGAATTTGAGATAAGAGGATAATATGGCTGAATTTTTAAGTCAAGATGAAATTGATGCTCTTTTAGATATTGCTGAACAAGGGGAGGATATTGATGATGTAGCCCCTGAAGAAGTAGTAGTAACAAAAGAAAAAAACTATTCTATTTATGATTTTAAAAAACCAAATAGAATATCAACTGATCAATTTAAAGCATTCTCAACTATGCATGACAAAATGCTAAGAGATTTTGTAAATGATTTATCATCTATGCTTAGAAAAATTGTTGATGTAAAACTTTACTCAATAGAACAAATGACATATGGGGAGTTTATTTTATCTATTCCTCAAATTACATCTTTAAATACGCTTTCATTAAAACCCTTAGAAGGCCGAATTGTAATAGAGTGTAACCCTGGTATATCTCATAAGATTATTGCAGAGCTTTTAGGTTCAGGAGCTGTAAATGCTAATGATAATTTAGATAGAGAATTAACAGAAATAGAAATTAATATACTTGAACATTTTTATAATTTATTTATTAGTAATTTATACAAATCATGGGATGAGATTAATACTTTAAATTTTAAAATAGAATCAAGGGATACAAATGCAAATGCTATTCAAATTGTATCTGATCATGAAATTGTTTTATTAGTTGTATTAGAAATTACAATTGATGAAGAATCTGGATTCTTATCTATTTGTTATCCTATTGCATATATTGAATCAATGCTTAATAAGATTGTTGAAAAAATATTTAGTGAAGGTAAAAATAGAAAATCTAGTAGAAAACCTGATATTGGTACACTTATTTCTGGTGCAAGAATGAATATTGAAGCTATTATTGCAGAGACTCAACTAAGTGCTAAAGAGATTTTAGACATTAAAGAAAATGACATTATTTTATTTAATAAAAATGCAACTTCATCTTCTGCAAAAGTATATATTAACAAAAAAGAGAAATTCTTAAGTGTATCAGGTATTTCAAGTAATAGAAAATCTATACAAATAAGATCAAATGTAGACAAAGAAAAACAAGAAACTCTAGAAATGTTAAGAAAAATGAGAGAAGACAGACTTCAAAGAGCAAAAGAATCTTCTGAAAATATTCAAAGACTTTTAAAAGATAGAACAAATACAAAAGAAAAATAAGCATAAAGTAAAGATTAAATCTTTACTTTAAAACTATAAATAATTATTAGTTTTCAATACTCCATGCTAATTTTTCTCCCGCATACATAGGTACAACATTTTCCCCATGAGCTTCGTAAATAGCTGGAACTATAAAATCTTTTTTTACTAATTTAATAGTTTTTTTAATTGGTTTTTTATTATAAATTCTTTGAGCATTTAAAGATACAAATGCATTTAAATTATCTAAAGCACCATTTTCTTCAAATAACTCTGTAAGAACTTGTAAAATAATTGGTGAAGTAAATACACCAGCTGCACATCCACAACACTCTTTTTTGTGTTTAGGATGAGGAGCACTATCACTACCAAACATTAATTTTGGGTGAGCTTTTAAAGCAGCATTTAATAATGCTTCTTTATCTTCATTTCTTTTTGCAATAGGTTTACAAAATAGATGAGGCTGTAACATACCACCTGCAACATCATCTAAAGTAATAAGTAAATGATGTAAAGTTACAGTTGCATGTAAATTTTCATGCTTATCTAGTAACTCAACTGCATCTTTTGTTGTAATGTGCTCCATGATTATTTTTAAATCAGGGAAATTACTTGCAATTGATTCATAAATTGGCATAAATTCTTTTTCCCTATCCATAACAAAACCATTAGTTTCACCATGAATACATAAAGGAATTCCAAGTTTACTCATAGACTCTAACGTTGGTCTTAGTGTTTCAATATTCATTGAAGATACACCATTTTCAGAGTTTGTTGTAATTCCTGCTGGATATAATTTTATAGCTATAATGTCGTCTTTTACATCTTCTAAAAACTCATAAGAATAATCATCTTTAAAAAATAGTGTTAAATAAGGTTCAAAATCATCACCACTACAAGCTTCTTTTATTCTTTCTTTATAAGAAAGCATAGCTTCTTTAGTAGTAACAGGTGGAACAAGATTAGGCATAATCAATGCTCCACTAAAAGTATTTGAAGTTAATGGACCTACTAATTTTAGCATTTCACCATCTCTTAGGTGAAGGTGCATATCTAAAGGTTCATTTATCTCAAATGTTGTGATTTGGCTCATTATATAGCTTCCTCATCTTCTTCACCAGTTCTGATTCTAACAATCTTTTCAACTGGTGAAACGAAGATTTTACCATCTCCGATTTTTCCTGTTTTTGCTGCTTCAATGATAATATTGATAGTTGAATCAACATCATTTTCTGAAACAATTAATTCAATTTTAATTTTTGGTAAAAAGTCAACTACATACTCAGC
>CAKZOX010000054.1 GCA_937138295.1 uncultured Campylobacteraceae bacterium | reverse complement strand
TTTGGACGGGAATTATAGAAAAATATTCCCCCTTTGTCAAGGGGTTTTTGCTTAAATTCTGATAAATTTTGAAATTTAGTGTTTTTTATAAGTTTTTATTATTTTAGAGTCTAGTTTATCTCATTTATTTATTATTTAATATATTTTTATTATTTAAAAGCTTTTGTGATACTATTTATAAGTAACTTTTAAAGCAATTGTTTCTAAATTAATCTAAGGTTTAAAGATGAAAATTTCAATTAAAAATTTTCTTAGTCTTGGAATTGTTATTGGTATAATAGTATTAGTTTCTCTTATTACATTTTCTTCATACTATTCAACTAAACGAGCAATGACTAAAAATACCAATAATATAATGAATACAATTTCTGAGTTTGCATTAAATAAGTCTAAACAGTATTTATTAACAGCTAGAGATGCTGCAGACCTTACACAAAGATTAGAATCTAAAAAAGTTGTTACTAGTAAAAATAAAGATTTAATGATTAAATATTTTTATGAGCAGTTAAGACTTAATAAACAATTTTCATCTATATATTATGCAGATTTAGATGGTAACTTTATAATGGTATTAAAAACCATGAATGGTTATATGGTTAAAGTTCTATATAATAAAGATGAACTTATCTATTCTAAAAGAACTTATTATGATGAAAAATTGCAAAATGTTTTACATGTCTTAGAAGGTCCTGATATTTTTGATCCTAGAAATAGACCGTGGTATAAACAAGCTTTAAACTCTAAAAGTATTATTTGGACTGATCCTTATGTGTTTTTTACATCACAAGAGCCTGGAATTACAACTGCTTCTCCTATTTATCATAATGGAGGAATAAATGGTGTAATTGGTGTAGATATAGAAATAAGTGAATTATCCAATTTTATAACTAATTTAAAAATAAGTGAAAATAGTAAAGTCTTTATTATGGACAATTCTCTAAAAATGATTGCTTTTCCTGATGTGAATACTATAGAATTTGATAATATAACTCAAACTACTAAACTAAAAGATATTAATTCAATTGGCGATGATATTGTATTATCTGCATACAATAAATTACTTGATAGTGATATTGAGACTATAGACAAGAAAGTATTTTTGACCTTTAATTCTAAAGACAATGTTACTTATCATGCGTTATTTTCACCTTTTAGAATTAATAATATAAATTGGACGGTAGGTATGTATGTACCTCAAGATGATTATTTAGGAACAATTAAAGAAAATCAAAAGTTCAATATCATTTTAACTATAATATTTGGTGGGATATTTATGCTTATTGGGTATTACATTGCTAAATCAATAATTAAACCACTAACTTCTGTCATTGAAACAACTAAAGAACTTAAATCTATGAACTTAAATGTTCCTTGTATTGAAAAAACAGTTTATGTTGAAATAAATGATTTAATTGACCATACAAACACTATGAAAGAGAGTTTAAAAGAAGCCTATACAGATACATTGTTTAGATTAGCCCTAGCTTCTGAATACAAAGATACTGATACAGCAAGTCATATAAAAAGAATTGGGCTTTACTGTGTTGAAATTGGTAAGCATTTAGGTTTAAATGATGATCAGCTTTATATTCTAGAACATGCAAGTACTATGCACGATATAGGAAAACTTGCAATTGATGACAAAATTTTATTAAAACCTGGAAAATTAACTTTAGATGAAAGAAAAGAGATGATGAAACACTCTGAATTAGGAGCAAAACTCTTAGATAACCCTACTTCTGAAATTATGAAAGAAGCAAGGGAAATATCTTTATATCACCATGAAAAATGGAATGGACAAGGTTATCCTAAAGGTTTAAAGGCAGATGAAATTCCACTTTATGCAAGAATAGTTGCTGTTGCAGATGTATTTGATGCACTTGTTTCTAAAAGATGTTATAAAGATGAATTTACCTATGAAGATTCTAAAAAAATTATATTAGATGGTAAAGGTTCTCACTTTGATCCTAAATGTGTTGAAGCATTTGAATTAGCTTATGAAGAATTGACTAGAATACACAAGATATACAAAGATTCCCATGAATAAGGAATTATATATTGGTGTTGATCTTGCTTGGAGTCCTATAAATATTTCTGGAATATCAATTTTAGAAAATAATACGATTGTAGAGTCATTTGTAGTAGAAGGGATTGATAAAGTTATTGATGTACTTAAAAAATATCCAAATGCTATCGTTGGAGTTGATGCTCCTTTAGTAGTAGAAAATGAAAATGGTAATAGAAAGGTTGAAATTGAATTTCTTAAAGACTATTCTTCAAAAAAACTCGGAGTATATCCAGTTAATAGAAAACTTTTAACTAAGTATCACGAGGTCATACCTGGAGAAAAATTAAATGCAAGTATTTCTCAAACATTGGGGAAAGATTTATTTGAAGTTTATCCCCATGCAACAATTATGAATTGTTTTCATGGTAAAGTTCTTCCTTATAAGAGAAAAAAGGGAAGAGATACAGCATTTATTAAAACTCAAATTAAAATTTTAGAAAACTATTTAAGTGAAAAATTAAATGGCGAATTTAAAGAAGATTTAGAAAATCTAAGAGGTCTAAAGCTTAAACATTATGAAGATAAATTAGATTCTTTAGTTTGTGCTTATACACTATATCACTGTAAAAATTATGATTTTAAACTATATGAAAAAATATTAAAAATCCCAATGGGATGCAGATGAGATTTAATTATAATATAATAGAATATTTATAACATAAATATTAGGAGTTTATTTGTTTGATGTCGAAAAAAATAATAAGTTTCAACTGATTGTAATTGTTGTAATCGCATTTATTACATTGGTAGTTTTTATAGCTACATATTCATATAATCAAGTTTCAAAAAATGTAATTAATAGTACATTTAGTCATTTATCTGCTTTACAACAAAATAAAATCCAAGAGGTTACAAATTGGTTTAATAATTATGAGAAGCTATTAATATCAATATCAAACAACAGAGAAACAAAAGAAGCTTTTACAAATTTTGAAAAGAGCTTTTATAATATATCAAACGAAATAAATATACCCGAAGAAACAATAACTAAAAATCTTAATAACATTTATGAAAATGATTATCTTGCAAAAGTAAATTATAACTTACAAAATATTTCAGATAAAAAAGATTTAAATGAATATTTGCCTAAAGACAAAAATGCACTAATAGCTCAATATCTATATTTTTCAAGTTCTAAAGATAGATTTAATTATTATAGTGAGTATCAAAAAGTTCATTCCATATATCATGATTCTTATAGTCAATATTTAAATGCTTACAACCTATATGATATTTTTATGGTTGATTTAAAAGGTAACTTGATTTACACTAACTTTAAAGAAAAAGATTTTGGAACTAACTTATTTGAAGGACCGTATAGAGATAGTGGTTTAGCAAATGCATTTAAAAAAGCTTTAAAAATAAACAAATCTGAAATTGTTTTTGAAGATTTTAGACCTTATGAACCTAGCTATAATACATCTGCTTCCTTTTTAGCAACACCTATTTTTATTGATGAAAAACTTTCTGGAGTTTTTATTTTTCAAACTTCTATTACCCATCTTAATAAACTTATGAATTATAATTATAAATATAAAGATGTTGGATTAGGAAAAACAGGAGAGAGTTATTTAATCGGAGAAGATTTTAAGTTGCGAAGTGACATAAGATCAATAGATAAATTAATTGATAGCTCTATTAAAGATTTAACTACTTCAATTGGTATTTATGAAATCAATTCTGAAATTACTGAGAAAATCAGTAATAATGATTATACAAATACACAGATAATTACAAATAATTATATTGGAAAAGAAGTTCTAAGTGTATATTCTAAAATAGATTTACCAAATGAATTAAATTGGTATTTGATTACTGAAATTGAAACACAAGAAGCCTTAAAAGATACAGATGAATTTAGAAATAATATTATAGTTTTATCATTTGTATTATTTGGTCTTATTGCAATGACAGTAATTACCTATATTGATAAATTAATGAATATTATTAATCGAAATAAGAAAGAACTACAAGAAATTAATGCAAAATTAAATAGTCAACAAACATTTGTAAAGTCATTAATGGAAAATGCTCCAATTCCTATTTATCACAAAGATTTAAATGGAAAATACATGGGAGTAAATAAAGAATTCAAAAAAATGTTTGGATTTACTTCTAGAGAAGTGATTGGAAAAACAGTCCATGATGTAGCACCTAAAGAAGTAGCTTCTGAGTATGAAAAAAAAGATATTGAACTCTACAAAAATCCTAAAATTCAACAAAGCTATGAAAATATATTAAAAAATAAAATTACTGGAGAATATCATGATGTAATTTTCTTCAAGAAAGCACTTGTAGATGATAATGGAGAAGTTTTAGGACTTATTGGAGCTATTTTAGATATTACGGAAAAGAAAAAAAATGACCTTAAACTATTAGAATATGCAGAAAAACTAAAAGAAATAAATTCTAATCTTGAAGAGAAAGTAAAAATAGAAGTTGAAAAAAGTATGAAAACTGAGTTGCAATTATTTGAAAGTGCAAAGCTTGCAGCTATGGGTTCTATGATTGGTAATATTATTCATCAATGGAAACAACCTTTAAGTATTATTTCTTTGAAAGCTTCTGGTTTAAATTATCAAGCTGATTATTTTGATTCAATTGATAGTGAAACAATCAAAGAAGAAACACTTGTTATAATGGAAACTATTGATAGACTAAGTACGATTACTGAAACATTTAGAAACTATTTAAAAGAGAAAAAAGAGTTTAAAGAAATCATCTTAGAAGATAAAGTGAATGATTCACTAATCATAACAGGTTCAATACTAAAAGATAAAGGTGTTGAACTAAGAAAATTATTTGATGCTAATTCATCTACTAAAATTAAAACTATCCCAACAGAACTCACTGAAGTTATTATAAATATTGTAAATAATGCCATAGATGCTATTGTAGAAAATAAAATTATTTCTGGTTTTCTTGAAGTAGATATACAAAAAAAGGCAAATGACATTATAATTTCTATTGAAGATAATGCTGGTGGTATAAATGAAGAAATAATCCCTTATATATTTGAAGAATACTTCTCTACAAAAAGCTCTGATAAGGGAACAGGCTTAGGATTGTATATGAGTAAAAAGATTGTAACTGAAAGTTTACATGGAGATTTATCTGTAGAAAACACAAGTAATGGCGCTAAATTTAATATTAAATTGCCATTACGAGTATGATTGAAATTTATTTTAAAGTTGAGATTCTTTAATAAATTTATTTGACTCACTAATAGAAGAATTCATTTGTTTAATTAAAATATTTATTTCTTTTTTTAATGTAGTAAATTCACCTTGAAGTGTTCCTATAGCTTGTGCATTTAATGAATGTTTCAAAGTTAAAACATTATCTTGAAATGTTTCTAAAATAGGATTCATACTTTTTTCTGATTTTCTCATAGATTTCATCATAGTATCATATTTTGATTTTGTAATTTTAAGTTTTTCAGCACTTTGGGCTCTTA
Source organism: uncultured Campylobacteraceae bacterium (assembly GCA_937138295.1). Taxonomy (GTDB): domain Bacteria; phylum Campylobacterota; class Campylobacteria; order Campylobacterales; family Arcobacteraceae; genus JALRJW01. The sequence continues at coordinate 4,369 of CAKZOX010000054.1, read as the reverse complement.
AACTCTTATTTTTATATAAATCTAATTCTTCTTCCCACTCTTCAAACAAAGCTAATGAAACATTCTCTAATTTATCAATATTTGTTGTTAATTCATTTGCAGCATCTTTAGCATCTTCATATTCATTATTAAATTTTTCATATGTAGCTTTTAAATCTGTATCCTCTAAATTAACTAAAGTTCCAAATTGATCTAATGCAGATTTAAATTCTTCTTGAGCATCTTTTTGTGACTCTTGAACATTTTCAACTCTGTTGATCATAATATCTCTTTTATGGAAACCTACTTTTTCCATTCCAGCATAATATACATTATTTGCGCATCCACTAATTGTAAGTAATATAAATACTGATAATAAACTTGAGTAAATTATATTTCTCATATTTTTCCTTTTAAAGCTGCATCAATTTTCTTATCCGTTTTGTACTGACTTAAAGAATATACAGACCAAATAGCAGCAGGTAACCAACCAATAAGTGTAAGTTGTAAAATTAAGCAAATTATTCCTGCAATGGGTCTTCCAATTGTGAAAAAATTCAACCAAGGTATTAAAATTGCTAATATTAATCTCATAACATTAATCTCCTAATAATTTTTACTTTTCCTTGTAAAAAAGTTTTTTTGAAATAAAACTAGTTGTTATATTTATTTCTAATTAATGTTACATTAAAAAAAATTAATTTGTTATAAATTTATCTTTAATCTAAAGTTTTAATATCTACAAGTTCTATATGAGAACAATCTTTTTTCATTAGTTTTCTTGAAGTTGCATCTTCTTCTGCTAAAGATATTAAATCTGCAAAATCATTTTTATTTACTTCAAACTGATAAAGTTCTTTTGTTGTTTCAATTCTTATTTTACTATTATTATTTTTTGTCAAAAGTTCTATATTTCTAATTCCTTTAGCAAACTCACCTTTAATTGCTTTTGCGATTTTTTCATTTTCAAGAAGTTTTTGTAATGTTAATTCTAAATTAAAATCACTTTTACACACTATTTTATATGTTACCACTATAGTCCCATCCATTTATTATTTTCCTTTATTATTTTATTTATTGTATCAATCAACTTACACCTACAACTTTTCCTAAGATTTGTATTTCATCAAAATCATAAATTTCAGGTGGATAAAGAGTATTGTATGATTGTAATTGGAGTTTTTGATAATGGGGGATAAAAGTCACAACTTTAACAAGCATTCCATTGGGAGTATTAACAACATATACGTCATGTTTTTCATGACTTGGTTTATTTGAAGATTTATCTATGAAAATAATATCTCCATCTTTAATGACAGGTTCCATAGAATCACCTTTCACATTGACAGCTTCTATATACTTTAATTTTGAAGGACCGCCAATTTGAGATATTATTTCTTCATCTAATCCTAGATATTCAAACTCTTCTTCTTCATTATGTGCACCCCCACCTGCACTTATATTTACATTTCTAAAATACTTTACTGAAATTAAATTATTTGATGAACTATTGATATAATCTAAAGATTCTTCAAATAAAATATGATTTATGAGTAAATCTTCTTTTGCACAAAATTTCACTAAAGCATTTATTGGTATTTGATTTTGAGTTTTAGAGTTTGAATATTCTTCATTACTTAAACCTAAAGATTCTGCAATATCATTTTCTAGTATTTGTTTATTGTACTTAGATGTAAGATGTAGTTGAACTTTATTCATAACAGAATTGAAACTGCTGTTTTTCATTTATTAACCTCAATTAAATTTTGAGAATAATATCCTATTAAAAAAGAACAACATAAAAATATTACAAGATGAAATATTTATTTTACGAAATCACTTTTACTTCAGAAATAAATCTTTCCATTCCATATGGATCTGGCACTACAAATAGTATTTGCCCATCATTTATTAATGCTTTAGCATTTGTTTTTTCAATAGTCTCTTCACCATTAAAATAGTCTATATTTTTATATTGAATCAAATATTCATTTCCATCAATTATATTTAATTGTTTTAATTCTTCTTGTGTATTAAATCTAAAATCCATCTAAAGCCTTAAGATTTTTGTAGATTATAATAAGTTTTTGTTGATTTTTTGTTAAAAAAAACCAGAAAGTTTAAAACTTTCTGGTTACTATTATTTAAATACTTCTAAGTTTTAAAAGGAGTTCAAAAGAAGTATTTATGCCGTTAGTTCGCACGCTCTTTGAGTCCAAAGAACAAAGAATAAAAGTAAGGAGAATTAACTTTTATCTTTGTTTCATAAAAATATTATATTCCCATACAAATAACAGTTTCTTTACAAATAGTTTATAGAAAGTTAATATAATATATAAATAAATAATAAAGGTTAATAATATGGAAGAAAAATTTTATACTTGTCCATACTGTTTACAATATGTATCTTCTCTTTTAGATACAGGTGTTGAGGGGAAAGTTGAATTAATAGATGATTGTGAAGTTTGCTGTAGACCAATACAAATTGAATATAGTGTGAAAGATTATGAAATAGAAAGTTTTAATTTCTATTCAATTGAAGGAAATGAATTTTAAGATTTTGTGTGTTTATTTTTCTGGCAAAGTTTAGAGCAATAAATTACATTTTCCCAGTTCTTTTCCCATTTTTTTCTCCATGAAAATGGTTTTTGACACACAGGACAGATTTTATCATCAAAATTATTTTTAGATTTTACTTTAGTTGTTTTTTTTGACATTTTGCTTTCTTTTAGCTTGGTTATACAAAAATAGATTTTAATTTTTAAATTTTGGAAGATAAATTTTATTGGTGACCCGTGAAGGATTCGAACCTTCGGCCACCTCCTTAAAAGGGAGATGCTCTACCAGCTGAGCTAACGGGTCATTGAGTGAAATATTAACAGATTTTTCTTAGATTTATATAAAATTGATAAAAAATATTAAACTTTTTTAATTTAAATTATAGAACTTATTCTTTCTATCAAAGTATCTATTTTTATAGGTTTACTTAGATAAGTAGCATTAAGTTTCTCAGCAGATTCTTTATAATGTTCACAGCTAAAACCTGTAGTAAAGATTATTGGGATATCTTTATTTTCTTTTCTTATTTCTTCAGCAAGTTCAATACCATCAATAATTGGTGTTTGAATATCACTAATAATTAAATCATAATCATTTGCTTTGAACCTAACAAGACCACTAAAACAATTATCAACATACTCAATATTTTTTATATTAAACATACTAAGAAGCCTAACTAATGATTGTCTTGCTGTTGTATCATCTTCTATATATAATATTTTTAAGTCTTTAATAAATTTCTTCATAGTTTAATTATATATAAAAAGTTGTAAATATAGGTGTTAAAGTATATCAATTTTGTTTTTTAAATGAGTAATTTGATTTTTTATTGATATAATGGATTTAAAAGAAACGAAAAAAGCCCAACCTAAAAACTCCAAAGAGTCTATAGATTGGGCTTAAAAAGTGGTGGGTTCTCGGAGATTCGAACTCCGGACCACTCGGTTATGAGGCAAATGTTACTATTTTCTTAAAACTTCCAAATATTCTATTTTAAGGTATTTATAGACTTATTTCTTTTATATTAATTCTTATGATGGTATACTAATTCTAACAAAAGTATACCAACTGGTATACCAAAAAGGAATTCAGTGTTAGGATATAAAGATCAAGTTGATACAAGTTTATATGCAAAAGAAAATCGAACAAAATTTTTGATTTTCTTTAAAAAAGAAGGAAAAATAAAAAAGAAAAGATTAGACTTTTCAAAAAAAGATTGGGACAAAAAAACTAGAGTAAGAAAAGCAAAAGAAGAAAGAGATAAATTTAAAGATGCCCCTATTGATATTACATTTGATATTTCTTTAGATGATTATAGTATTAAACAATTTGAATTATTACCAAATACATCATGGACAAAAACAAAAATTAGTCATTACAATAGCTGTCATAGCCGCGATTGGTATTGCTTCACTTTACGGCACCAAAACTTGGCTTAAAAGCTTACTGCCCGATAAAGCCCACTTTACGGCGCTAAAAAATACACAAGTAAGTGATCTACCTTATATCACAGAAAACCCCGGGCCCTATCGCGGAAAAATCCTCGCAGTTGTAACCAGCACTGACAAAATGGGGCAAGATAAACCAACTGGCTACGAACATACCGAGCTTGCCAGAGCCTACTGGGTGTTTCCTGCCAACGGTTTTAAGGTAGATATTGCAAGCCCTAAAGGTGGTAAACCGCCAGTGGTTATTGATGGTGAGGATATGTTTCTTATGTCTTTGGAAATGGAGTGATTACAAATTATTTATGAATTAGGAAAGGTTTATCATACACCATTTTTCTAATTTTAAAATGGTGTATTTATAAGTGGAGAGTAGTTAAGAGATT
>CAKZOX010000053.1 GCA_937138295.1 uncultured Campylobacteraceae bacterium | reverse complement strand
GACGTGGTTTTGCAAAGAAAACTGGTACTGAAGAATATATACCAAAAATAAAACTTGGATTTATAAAAACTATGAAAGAAGATTACGGCACGAAAAAGGAAGATTCTGAGAAGATTATTAAAGATTTCATACAGGTTATTCACGATGCAAGTTCATATTTATTTAGCAAAAATCATGCCGATCCATACTCTATGATAGGATACGCTACAGGACATCTTAGAACATATCATCCTTTAGAGTTTTTAACATGTATGTTGAATATTAATGACGGCAAACAAGAAAAAACGTCGGAAGTATTTGAATATATAAAGAATTTTACAAATATAAATGTTTATCCAATTAAATTTGGATATTCAACATCTTCTTATAATATGAATAAAGATAATGAGTCTATCAAGATAGAAGCTAAGTATTTATATGGATACTACACAAAGAATGGAGATATATATAAGATATACCAACCTTATAATATAAAACATAAGTTCCATAAAGTAGACTCATATGTCCAAGGTCTTGATCAACTAGAATATAATAATCCTTATTTAGTTATATGCTCATCCTTAAAAGATGCAATGTGCCTAAAGTCATTTGGATATAATATAGAAGTGATAGCACCAGACAGTGAGAACTCATTAATAAAACCACACGTAATTGAAAACTTAAAAGTTAAATACAAAAAAGTAATAACCCTCTTTGATAATGATGAGGCAGGAAAGAAAGCAGTAGACAAGTATAAATCAGTATATGATTTAGATGGCTTGTGTTTAGACAAAGACAAAGATATATCAGACTCTGTTAAGAATCATGGTATTCACTATGTCCACTCTTTACTCTCACCTCTGTTAAAAAAGACTATACACAAATAATATGAAATGGTTTATACCAGGCAATGTACCTTCAAGTAAAAACGGAAGACGCTGGACAGGCAAGTACTTCATAGCTAGTAAAACAGTTATGAAATATAGAAAGGATACTACATCCTACTATAAAAAATATGCATCTGAGTTTAAGAAAAAAACAAAGAAGCATAAACTACCTTTGAAAGTAGCTTTCACTTTTATACGCGGAACAAAACATAAGTTTGATTATATAAATCCTGCACAAACTGTACAGGATGACATGGTAAAAAATGGTTGGATTGAAGATGATAACATGGAACATATAATTCCTGTTTTCAAACCTTATCAATATGACAAAGAAAAACCTGGAGTAATAATTGAAATTTTAAAAAGATAAATGTCCTTAGATGAGTTTAAATCTATACATCAAATGCTTTGTGGAGAAGACGAAGATTTTAATCTTGCCTTTTCCAATATAAAAAATCTATATCTATCTAAAGAAGTTCTGTATTTAATATATAGGATAGCACCAAAGAGGTATCATAAGAAGGTTACCTTTTATGATTCAGATATTCCATCAAGTATATCTGAAGATCTTCAAGAGATAGTTACATACGTTAATAACCAAATACATAAATAATGATTGCAGATTTGTTATCAAGAGTCAGTAAGAAATTGCTGTTCTCCGAACCATTTTATGGTTTATTTTTAGTGGGTTTGAATAAAACCTTCAGTAAAGACATACCTACAGCAGGTGTAAGTAAACAAGGATTAAACGCACAGTTAACTGTTAATCCTGAATTTTTTAACAATTTACCTGATAAGCATAGGATTGGTTTATTAAAGCATGAGTTATTGCATATATCCTTTGGTCATCTTTTAAGTCGTGATAGGTATCAGGACAAGGAGTTATTTAATATAGCTGCTGACTTGGAGATCAATCAGTATATTAATATAGAATATCTACCTGAAGGTGGTATAACTATGGATAGTTTTCCTGAGCTTACGTTAAAAAGTAGAGCTGGTACTAATTACTACTATGAGGAATTGGGTAAAGTAAAAGGCACTGGGAAATGTCCAAGTCTTGATTCTCTACTTGATAATATGAGTGGCTCTCCTTATGAACATACTACATGGGATGATTTTGAAGACTTACCTGATGCTGAGAAGAAGCTTATTCAAAAGCAAATAGAACATCAAGTTAGAGAAACTGCTGATGCGGTTGAAAAGAAGAGCGGTAATGTTCCAGGAGAACTATCTGACCTTATTAGAAGACTTCGTCATGTTGAGCCTGCTAAGTTTGATTGGCGTGGTTATCTTAGAAGATTTGCTGGTAATTCATCAGTAGTGTATACAAAGAAGTTAAGGAGAAAGTATAACAAAAGATATGCTGCTAATCCCGGACTTAAGATTAAGTTTAAGAATCATATATGTGTTGGAATAGATACATCAGGTTCAGTAAATAATGAGGAGCTCAAAGAGTTTGTCAATGAGTTACATCATATGCATAAAACAGGACATAAAATTACTGTTGTTCAATGTGATACTAGAATAAATAGTATAGAAGACTTTAGTCCTTCAAAGGATTTTGAAGTTAAAGGTAGAGGTGGTACATCATTTCAACCTGTGGTAGATCATTATAATAAATACGGGCGTTATACAGCGCTAATATATCTAACAGATGGGGAAGCTTGTTCACCAGATGACTGTCCAAAGAATACTCTTTGGGTTCACAGCAGTGTGTCTCGTGTAAATGAAGAACTCCCTGGATTAAAAATACAATTAAACTAAAAAAAATGGCAGAAGTAAATTTAAACATTGATGATTTAAAAGGTTTTATGAACCACATTGTAAGTAACAATAGATTCCTTCAAGAGTCTGGCAAACTACCTGTATCTGTTGAGGTATTGGGTGAGTCAGGTATTGGTAAAACTTCAACAGTAAAAGATATTGCTGATGATATGGATCTTGATTTTGTAAAATTAAATCTTGCTCAGATTGAGGAGCTTGGTGACTTGGTTGGCTTCCCTGTAAGACAATTCCAATTATATAAAGAAAAAGAAGTTAAGCAGAAAACTTCAGACTTAAACTATGCAACAGCAGCCGCTCCAGCGGTTAAGAAGAAAGTTGGTCAGTGGGTTGATGAGTTAGCAGTTGAGGAATACCTTAGACAAGGTTGGAAGGTAACAGGTAAGAATAGAATGTCTTACTGTGCACCTGAGTGGATATCAGATAAAAAGAAAGGTGGTATCCTTTTACTTGATGATTGGAATCGTGCTGATGTTAGATTCATTCAAGCTGTTATGGAATTGGTTGACCGTCAGACTTATATCTCTTGGTCTTTACCACAGGATTGGCACATCATTCTAACTGCAAACCCTGACAATGGAGACTACATGGTAAACTCTATTGACTCTGCACAAAAGACTCGTTACATTACAGCCAATCTAAAGTTTGATGTTGATGTATGGGCTCGTTGGGCTGAGACCGCAGGTATTGATGGTCGTTGTATTAACTTCTTGTTATTGCACCCAGAGCTTGTAAGTCAAGAAACAAATGCAAGATCAATCACTACTTTCTTCAATGCAATATCAAGCTTTGATAGATTTGATGATAACCTACCAATGATTCAAATGATTGGTGAAGGTTCAGTAGGTGATGAGTTTGCATCTATGTTTACAACTTTTATTAATAATAAGTTAGACAAATTGGTTACTCCAAAAGATCTACTAACAAAGGATGATACAGTACTAAAAGATCTGCAAGGTTGTATTGGTAAAGATGATAGCTATCGTGCTGATATTGCATCAATACTTGCAACAAGACTTTCTAACTTTGCTGTAGTATATTCAAAGGATAATACAATTAGTCAAAAGATCACGGACAGATTAGAGACCCTTTGTACAAAGGATTACTTTACTAATGATCTTAAGTATCTAATTGTAAGAACTATATTCAATGGTAATAAGGCTAAGTTTAATAAACTAATGATGAAGCCTGAAATAATTAAAATGACAATGGCATAATATGGCAAGTAAATCGGTGTATCAGGATTATAATCCAGAAGCAATTAAACATTTTGACTTAGAAGGGGAGACTTACAATCTCCCCAATGGGTCTACATTAGTAACAGATGATGTTACAACATATAATAAAATAAAAGAAATATTACAAGAGCCTAAAGTAAAGAAGCTAAGTGGTTTTAAAAAGGCTTTTATACTACCCGGTTGTCCTATTACACAGGACAGACTTAAGAGTGCTTTAAAAGAACATAAGATTACTGTTACAAATGATTATGAATTAGCAGATGTAATCATAACGCATAATGATTTTTACTCTACATTAAGCAACAGTGAGAAGATTAAATCAACTCTTTGTATGGCTCGTTTAGATAACTTTTCTTCTTATGAAGATAATGGTAAACGCCATATATATCAGGAAGATAGTTGTGGATACAGTAGTTGGAATTTACCTAATGAAGAAAGTCTCTATGATGAAAGGTTTATAACCGGAATGGCTGTAAACTTAGCATTTCTTATAGAGTCAGGTGAGGTTAGTACTATTAGTGCTGATTCAGCATTACACTGTTCTAGTAACAGGACAGTCCTAACTTTGGATATAGTAAAACAAATTGAAGATTTGTATTTATCGTATAACAATGATGATAGAGAAATAGCTAATCAGTTAATAGTATCAGTTGATTATGATACAAATCCTCATTTGTTTTGGAAGCTTTCACAGAATATATATAGCACAATGAACGTAGGGAGAAATAAAGACCTTAAGTATTATATAGATGCAAGCAAAATGTATAAAAATTATTGCATGAGTGCAGAACAAAAAATACTAGATCTTGAACAAAAGGGTAAGCTTACGACTGAATCTTTTAGGTTCCTTGAAAAAATATGTAGACAAGAAATCCACATAGCTAATAGGGAGTTATATGTATTTAAAGTAAATGTAAAAAAAGAATATAGAAAATATTTAAAACTAAGTAAATGAAATTTTTTAAGATAACAACTATAGAAATACAGGCAGGAAGAAATAGTATGGTGACAACACCAGATATTATAACAAAAAAAGTACGTGATGTACTTGCTATATCTGATAAGTTAAGTTATCATCAAGATTATGGTGATTTAACAGATAAGGTTATAAAAATAAAAGGTTCTACTATAAAGGATAAAACTTTTTATAGATATCCAAATCTATCATTACCAAGAAATAAGGTTGATCTTTTAAAGGAGAAGTATAATATATCAGTAACAAGAAATAAAGCTGCTGCAGATTTTAAAGTAGTAAGCTATGATACTGTAAGACGTTTAGGAGATATATTTTATTCTTCAATAAACGGATTTAATGATAAGACCACTTTAATGAAGTATTTAAACCCATTAAGAGGTTATTTTACAGATTCAGCTTGGTCTAAGATGTTAGAAGTAGCAGATAACATTGATAAAGATAAATGGGTAAGTATAAATGTTCCATATATGTATAATTGTGCTTTCCCTAATATGTATAATGCTATAAGAACAATAAAGCATGCAAAAAGCACCCGCTCTTTGTCTAATTTAAAAGATCATGATTTTATTGCAATTAAAGACAAAGATCTTATTGAGGATATTTTTAATTCTCAAAACTTAGTGCTTGATTCTAATATGTTAGAAATTTGCAATGAGGATTCTATTGTAATTGATGCTAGTCAATTTCAAAATATACTTGGGATGATTAAGTCTAATGATATTGATGATACTTCAGTTGCGTTAGAGATAATGGCAGCATGTAATCTTACTAAGTCTAGAGGTTCTATTGCATATATGTTTGAGTTCTATCATGACTATTTAAAGATGGCAAGTAATTGGAATCATATTAGCGTAAAGGCTCTAAGAAAAGCAACATCAAAGTATCATGGATATGGAGATAATAGCCGTGCATTTAAGTACTCAAACTTTATAAAAAAGATTGCTGAAGATGACTCTCTTGATGAGTTTGTGTTTAAGCAGGTTGCTAAGGATATCTTTGATAAAATAATTAATGGCTACTCCACCATAATGATTTGTTCCCTGTCTTTTAGAAGTTCTTCCATTTCCACCAGACATTCTATAAGCGTCTTTGGGTTTGTAAAGCACCAAATTTTGTTTTGTGATTTCATGAGTTAACTGATGAATAGGCGTTAAATCATCAATTATCCAAAGCGAACGACCTTGAGTAGTGGCAATTAAATTATCGTTTTTAATTGTCAAATCTGTAATGGGTACAATAGGTAAGTTTTGTTTAAATGTTTGCCAGTTTTTACCATCATCAAAAGAAATATACATTCCTCTTTCTGTACCAGCATATAACAAACCTTTACGTTTTGGATCTGCTCGTAAAGCCCTTGTAA
>CAKZOX010000052.1 GCA_937138295.1 uncultured Campylobacteraceae bacterium | reverse complement strand
GAAGAATTAGAAATAGCTTTCTACGAAGATGAGCTCTTAGAGGAAGGTGATGGTATGAGTATGAATGTTAAAGACTACGCAGTAAGAAAACAAAAATACTTTGCAGAGAATTCAGAAAAGATGTTTGAAAAACTTTACTATGATGTAAAGAATAATAAAAACCCTGCGTTAGATAATGTTGACTTTGATGAAATATTAATTCAAGAAGCTAAAACTCATGCTTTAATAGATGGTAGATTTGCTAATTCATATATTAAATTCTTAACTCAAAACAAACCAGATGGAACCCCATCAACATTAAATAATCCAAATTTAGCACCACAAGTAAGAGAGATATTAGGTAGTCTAAAAGATTCTAGTAATTTAGTTAACTATGCTGTTAATTGGTCACAAGGTAATGTTGCAGGTTATTCTAAAACAGATAGAAAAAAGTTTGATAACCAACTGTTTGATAAAGAAGTAGCGGCTAGAACATCTGCGGGTGATACGCCTGCTGACGCATTTTTAAATACTGTTGTTTCTTTAGAAATGGGTATGAAACTTAATGAGCCAATTGGTAGAATAGAAGATTTATTATCAAAACCTTTATCTCCCTACACTACAGAAGATTCTAAATTAGCTTTAGAAGTTTATGCAAGATTAGATCAATCAGGATTAACAGGTATTTATTTTAAAGAAAACGATAAGAGTAAATATGATTTATTCATTGCTAATGCAATGGTTCAGTCTGGAATGGATTATAGAGATGTTATTAGAGAAATTGGAACTAAAAAATATAGAACTTCAGAAATTATAACTTTAAATGCAGAAGATAGAAAGGAACTACAAGGTTACGCAGTTAATTCAGCTTATGCACCTAACCAAGAATTAACTCAAATGATTGGGGAGTATTTTAAGAATACTATGCCAGAAGGTGCTAATTATATAAAAGCCACAGGAGAGTTTATTGATAAACACTACACTGATATTAATGGCCGTTTAATTAGTAACTATAAAATCAAAAAGATTGGAGTTAATCCAGAAAACTATGATGTATTTAAAATTAATGCAATTGAACTTTTAAAAGAAAAATTAAATACTGAAAAAGATATTATTGAAGATTCTGAACTTGTAGGTTTTTACTACGATGAAACTAATCCTGATTTTACAGGAGTTGCCCCAAATGAAAACAGAGGTTTAGATTTAAACAATTACGAAATAATAGTTAACAATGAAAGAGATACTATTATGTTTAAAGAAAATCTTAGTACCTCTCTCGATGTACCTGCAACAGTTGAATACAAAGACGGTCAAACTGTTTGGTTAGAAATTCCTATTAGTATTGTTAAAGATAGAATGGAAGAAAAACAAGCTTCTCAAAATATTTTAGATGAGAAAGCAAGAATTGCTAAAGATAAAAAACTAAAAGCTAAACAAAAACGAGAAAGAGAAAGAGAAGATATGGGAGTAGGTGCGGGTCAATTAGGACAAGGAGAAATATTTAAATTTTAAATACTATGACTACAAATATTGATTGGGATTTTATCTCAAGTTTAGAAGGTGAAGGTATAACACAAGGCTATGTACCTAATGATAACTCTGGTGTTACTATAGCAACGGGTTTTGATTTAAAAGAAAAGACACCTGATTTTTTAATTAATGAGTTAGGTGTATCAGAAGAAACTACAGGTTTGTTATCTAATTTTATGGGTATGTCTGGAGCAGATGCAAAAGAAGTAGCTCCTAATTTACAATTAAATGATGCTCAGGTTAAAGAAATAGATAAAGCTAGCCACTCTTGGTATACAAATCAAGTTATAGCAACTTATAATAAACATAAACCTATAAAACCATTTGAAGAATTAACACAAGCACAACAAACAGTTTTAGTATCTGTTGGTTTTCAACACGGTACTTCTTTTACTAGAACAGATGGTTCTGATATGAATTATATCAAACAAGCTGCTAGTGGGGATTGGGACGGTGCATTAGCTAACTTAAGAAATTTTGGAGATGATTTCCCAACTAGAAGAAATCTTGAAGCAGATTTATTAGAGAACGAAAAAAAAACTTTTAAAGAATTAGAAGCTCCTAAAGTAGAAGTTACAAACACTACTAAACAAACAGTTGAAGTAGATGAATTTAAACCTACAGATACTACTAAACAAAAGTATCTATGGTCAGAGTTACCAAATGTAAGTAGAGGTTTGTTTCTAGATACAGCATACAATGATAGTGAGTACCAAAAATATATAGAAGAAGGTTCTACATTTACCGCAGGTCTTAAAGCGTCTACAAGAGAAAATACAATACTAGCTAACGGATTTGATATGTTCTTTGCACCTACATTTGTGCAGGAAGATGGGTTTAGCTATGAAAATAATTTAGAAGAATTTAGAGAAACAATTAAAAAATATAACCTCAATAGTAGATATGCAGAAAGTCTTGTAGGTGCTGTAAATGCAGGTCATCTAGAATATTTAGGACAAAAAGCAGGTAGACATCAAAAAAATGCTGAGATCTTATCTAACATGGGTTGGACAGGCACAGCTCTACAGTTGGGAGCTTTTATATTAGATCCCGTTAACATCACGGGCTATGGTGCTTTAAGTAAAGTAATGAAAGGTACTCAGTTTCTTACAGGGTTATCAAGAAGACAAAACTTTGTTAGATCAGGATTAGTTTATGGATCTATGGAGGGAGCTCTTTATGCTCCTGTAGCGGCTAATAACCCAACAATGGGTATCAATGACATAATAATAGCGTCAGCTTTAGGTGGTACTCTTGGAGGGGGTATCTCCGCAATAATGTCAAAAAGGCTTAATAATGTAGCTACTTCTATTGAAAGAGCTGACATAGAGGAGAATGGATTAAAAACAACCCCTAAAGCAGACAATACAAAATTTAAAAACACTAAAATATCTAAAGAAAACAAAAAGCTAGAGAAAGATTTAGCTGAAACAGATATTGATGGAATAGAATTATTCTATCCAAAATTAAGAAACATACCTTTCTTTGGTTTCAGTATGACAAGATCTGGAACTTTAGGAACAAGTCTTTCTAAACTAACTAAAAAGTTTGGTTTTGAATCAATGGAAGAACCTATTGGTTGGACTAAAGGAGATGGTAAAGCTGTAGTACAGCGAGAAACAGTTGAGGCTATAAGAGATCAAGTTACTATGGAAACTCACCATACAGTTTACACAACTGTAAACGAAGCTATGGAAGGCTACTTAAAATCTTTTGGTTATGGTGGTTCAGCATTGGGTAAACTAAAAGGTTTCTTTCAGTTTAAACATAAAACAGATTTCATGGTTAAAGTTAAAAGAGCCATGATTGCTTTATCTAGAAAAGATAAAAGTGCGGCTGATATAGAATTATTAAAAGATGCTAATGTAGTTAAAGCGGCTGAGGGCTATGCAAATGGTTTTCAACTATGGGCTAAGAAGTTAGCAGAATCTGGTGTTGAAGGTGCTGAGGATTTAGCGGCAAACACAGGTAGATATTACGTACCTAGAAAAATTAGTTTTGAAAGCTTTGCGGCTCTAGAAGCAAAAATAGGTGAAGATGGAATTGAAGAATTATTAGTTAAAGCTATCTCGAGTGAACAACCTTTAATTAATAGATTAGACAATCCTATTTCAACAGGTGGTACAGCAAAACAAAAAGTTGATGTAACAAACCCTAAGATTGATAAATTAAATAAACAGATTGATGAATTAAAAGAAAAAAATAAAAAAGTCTATAAAGATTCAAGAGCTCAAGACGATATAGATAGAAAACCTTTAAAGAAAAAACTTCAAAAAGAAAACCCCGATCTTGACGAAGCACAGCTAAATAGAAAAGTTTCTCAGATTTTATCTGATAGATCTAATAAAAAGATAAAGCCAATACTAGATAAAATTAAAAAATTAGAAGAAAAAAGAAAAAAACTAATAGATAGCCCAGAAGCAACAGTACAAAAAACTGAAGTAATTTCTATAACTAAAGCTAGAGCTATGGCTAAAGCAATTGTTCAGGCGGCTAAATATAATAGTAGACATGGTGGTTTTGATATTGAACAACTTATTAAAATTAAAAGCCCAGAATTATTAAGAGAATATATAGATGATGTATTTTCTAATTTAACAAAATTACAAAGAGATGATTTATTTAATGGTCTTAAAAATAATATAAGTCTTTTAACATCAGGAAGATTCTCAGAAAGAATTAGATTAAACGAAAACTTTGAAACTACAATTAATAATATTAATGTTAGAGTAGATGATCTTTTTGAAAATGATATAGATTTACTTTGGCACTCATACACAAATGAAATGAGTGGTTGGTATTCATTATCCGAAAGAATGGGTATTAAAAGTAGAAACCAATGGTTAAAAACAAAGAACGAATTATTTAACGATATTGATAAAGTTTACAATGATCCAAAAACTAATGTAGCTAAAAATAAAAATGCTGCACAAAGAGCATTAGGTAATAAGTTTATTGCACAAGAAGAAAAAGATACAATAGATAGTTTCTTTAATAACATTATGGGAAGATCTACTGAAACAGGAGATCCATCATTTGGTGCAAATAAAGTATTAAGAGATTTAAGAAGGTTTAACTTTATAAGAGTACTAAACCAAGTAGGTATAGCACAGCTACCTGAGTATGGTGTAGCTGTATCACAACAAGGTATGAAAACCATGTTGAATGAAATACCTTTCTTTAGAAAGTTAGTTGATGATGCCCAAGCGGGTAAGATAGATGATACTTTCTATAACGACATGGCTATTATTGGTGCATCTAATGGAGATGATTATTTATACAGATTATACCAAGCACATGATGTTTTAGACAGAGGTATTTCTAAATTAGATAACCAAGCTAGTTTTGTATCAAAACCATTAACTAATGCCGCTGAAAAAGTAACAGGATATACTTCTGGTTTAATTAAAATAGATAGCAACCAAAGAAAGATTGCTATGAGATTATTTGTTCATAAACTAGCAGAAGATCTTATAGATGTTTCTAAAGGTGGAAAAACTATAGATGCTATAAGTAAAGGTAGATTAAATAGATACAGAGTTTTAGGATTAGATGACGCTGATCTTGTAGCTTTAGCAAAAGAATTTAATAGTCCTAATGTAGTTACTACAAGTAACTCTTTAGGTCGTAGAGTTTTATCATTTGATTTTGTAAAATTTAAAGATCAAGCTTTAGTTAAAAGATTTGCAATAGCAGTTAACAGATACACCAAACGAGCTGTTCAATATAATTTTATTGGAGATACAAGTAGATTTTTCTCAGACAATGCTTGGGGAAAAACTATGGGTCAGTTTAGACAATTCGTTATGACTGCTTGGAACAAACAGTTTTTACATAACGTAGCTATGGCAGACCAAGCAACAGTAAATATGTTTTTATATACATCATTTATTGGAGGAGCAGCTTATGTTGCTCAAGCTAACTTCAATGCTATTGGTATGTCTAAAAGTGAAAAGAAAGCATATTTAAAAAAGAAACTTGGAGAAAAAGGTGATTACAATAAAATTGCAATTGCTTCTTTTCAAAGAGCAGGCTGGTCTTCGGTTATGCCTCCATTCTTAGATATGATTATGGGACAGGTTGCACCAGATCACAGATTTAATACTAGATCATCTGGTCAAGAAATGAATTTAATAACAGGTAATCCTACTTACGATTTAATAGGTAAAATATTTAAAGTTGCAGGATCTGGATTAAAAGCAACAAGATCTGACTACAACTTTAGTAAACAAGATTTAAATAGAATAATGAGATTATTTCCATATCAAAACTTATATGGAGTTAACCAATTCTTAAACTTTGTAAGAGATCATTCTGGCTTACCAGATAAAGGTCAACAAGAACTATATTAACAAACATGGAAAACAAATAAAATATGGCATTTGCAATAGATACATATACAGGTAATGGTAGCACAACTTCTTATAGTGTAACCTTTCCATACATTACAACTGCTGATGTTGTCGTAACTATAGATGGTGTTGTAAAAACATTAACGACAGATTATACTTTTTCTAACTCATCTACTATTGCATTTGGGTCGGCTCCTGCAAATAGTTCTATAATTAAAATTACTAGGTCTTCAAATAGAAATGCTAGACTTGTAGATTATCAAGATGGATCTACACTTACAGAAGCTTCACTTGACCAAGATGGAAACCAAGCTTTCTTCATGGCACAAGAAGCAATTGATATTACAGAAGGTACTTTAAATATTTCTACATCTACAGACCAATGGGACGCAATAAACAAAAGAATTACAAATGTTGCAGACCCAGTAGATAATACTGATGCAGTAAACAAACAATTCATATCTACAAACTTACCTAACATAACTACAGTTGCAGGTATAAGTTCAGATGTAACAGATGTTGCTAACATAGCTTCTGATGTTACAGCAGTAGCAAATGATGCTACAGATATAGGTTTAGTCGCTACCAACATAGCTGATGTCACAACAGTTGCCACAAACATCAATGATGTAATAAA
>CAKZOX010000051.1 GCA_937138295.1 uncultured Campylobacteraceae bacterium | reverse complement strand
TTTAGTTCATTAAAAAAGTTTGCAAAGGAAAAAATACAATATAAAAGAGGCAAGAAGAACAATCCTGCCATAATAATTGTCATTAGAGTTGAAGCTACAATTCTACTTCTTAGTTTTGTCTCAAAATAAAATGTTTGAGAACTTGTAGCAATAGTTAGTAATGCAGCCACAATAAGTGATTTTAAAAATGGGCTAAAAAGTTCTACCATGAAAAACATGGTAACTAAAGCTATTGCAACTAAAAAGTAGACCGCTTTCAAAACAGAGTGCTTTCGTCGTCTAGTTTTTCACTTCCTGGGTATGCAAGTCTAAACATTTCATATGTTTTAACACTAGCAACTCTACCACGTGCTGTTCTTTCTATATATCCATTTGCTAGTAAGTATGGTTCTATTGCATCTTCAATTGTTCCCTCATCCTCACTTAAAGCAGCAGCCATTGTTGAAAGACCCATGGGTTTTCCTCTATTAGAAACTAATAATTCTAAAAGATTAATATCCATTTCATCAAAACCAGTTTCATTTACTCCTAGTTCATCTAAAGCATATTTACATCTTTCAATAAATACTTTATCTTCATTTTCAACTTCTGAAAAATCTCTTACTCTTCTTAACAGTCTAAGTGCTACCCTTGGAGTTCCTCTGCTTCTTCTAGATATTTCCATTGCAGCATCATTTTCACAATATTTACCTAGTTTTGAAGAGGCTTTTTGAATAATTTTTGCTAATTCTTCGTGAGTATAAAATTGCATTCTAAAGTGCATTCCAAATCTCTCCCTTAGAGGATTTGAAAGCATTCCAGCCCTTGTAGTTGCACCTATTAAAGTAAATCTTGGTAAATCAATTTTAACAGTTTGAGCAGCTGGTCCTGAACCAATTATAATATCAAGTCTATAATCTTCCATAGCAGGATATAAAATCTCTTCAACAGCAGGACTTAGTCTATGTATTTCATCAATAAATAAAATATCACCTTCTTCAAGGTTTGTTAAAATTGCTGCTAAATCCCCTGATTTTTCTATCATAGGACCAGCTGTAACTTTAATATTTGAATTCATTTCATTTGATATAAGATAAGAAATTGTAGTTTTCCCAAGACCTGGAGGTCCGTAAAATAGTATATGATCTAATGCCTCTTGTCTTTTTTTAGAAGCTTCAATAAAAACCTTTAGATTTTTTTTAATTTTTTCTTGACCTATATAATCATCCCATGATGAAGGTCTAAGATTTACTTCATTGCTCTCTTCTTCAAATGAAATTTGTTCAACTTCAACTACTCTTTCCATATTTTAATACTCTTCATTTTTTGAAGGGAAAGTTCCATCTTGAACATCACTTCTGTATTGATTTACAGCTTGTTTTACTAGATTTGCACCATCTAAATAGTGTCTTACAAATTTAGGTTTAAACTCTTCAAAGAAACCTAACATATCTGACCAAACTAAAACTTGACCATCTGTTACATTTCCAGCTCCAATACCAATTACAGGAACATCAACAGCTTGTGTAATTTTTTTAGCAACATCACTCATAACACCCTCAACTACAATACAAAACGCACCTGCATCTTGAACCGCTAAGGCATCTTTGATAAGTTGAGCTTCATCTTCTTTTGATTTTCCTCTTACTTTATATCCACCTTCACTTCTTACATATTGAGGCATAAGTCCAATATGTCCCATAACTGCTATTGAGTTTGAAGTTAAATGTCTAATAATATCAGCTCTATCTTCTCCACCTTCAACTTTAACAGCTGCTGCATTAGTTTGAGCATAGACTTTCACAGCATTTGTTAGCGCTTCATCTTTGTTTGTGTATGTCCCAAAAGGCATATCTAAAACTACAAAAGCATCTTTAGCTCCTGCACAAACTGCATTTGTATGGTAAATCATTTGCTCTAAAGTTGCCGATAGAGTGTCAGGTTTACCTGCAAAACTCATGTTTAAACTATCACCAACTAAAATAATATCAGCAATATCTTCAAATAATTTTGCAAAAAGTGCGTCATAAGCCGTAATCATTGTAAGTTTTTTATTATTTTTAAATTTCTTAATTTTTGTTATATTCATTTTTTCAAAATCATTTTTGATTATACTCATTTAATAAATCCTAATTATATTTAATGCATTAATCTATGATTATATCAAAATTAGATTTATTTTTGGTATATTTTGTTAGAATATTAACATTAATATTTTATAGGATTTTTTAATGAATAATGACAATTCAAAGAAGTTAGTAGCATATATAACAAGCTCTTACCCAAGCAATAATTTTTCAATAGATTTGATATTAAACTTAAAAGAAGTGGGTGTAGATACAGTTGAATTAGGTATTCCTTTTTCAGATCCAGTTGCAGATGGTCCAGTGATAGAAAAAGCTAATTTATTAGCTTTAAATAATGGATTTAAACTTAATGATTTATTTGAAGTTTCTAAAGCTGTTGCACCACAAATAGATACGATGTGGATGGGTTATATGAATCCATTTTTTGCATATGGTGTTGAAAATATGCTTAAAAAAGCTGATGAGTTTGGTATAAAGGGAACAATAATTCCTGATTTACCTTTTGAAATGACAAAAACATACAAAAGTTTATTTGATAAATACAATAAATCAAATATCACTTTTGTTGCACCAACTGATAGTGAACAAAGAATTCAAGAACTAGTAACACAGTCTGAAAAGTTTATTTATATGGTTGCATACGCTGGTATTACGGGAAGCGGTCAAGAAGAAGATTTATCTAGCATTGTTTCAAATATCAGAAAATACACTCAAACTCCTATTTATTTAGGTTTTGGAGTTGATGAAAAGACTTGTAAAGAAAAATCTAAAAATGTAGATGGTGTGATAGTAGGTAGTGCTTTTGTAAAGAAATTAATTGATGATAGCTTATCAAATGATGAAAAAATTAAACAAATTACATCATTAGCTAAAGAGATAAAAGAAAAAATAAACGAGTAGTTTAGCTATGCATATTTTAAATAATGATATAGAATTTGTAGAAGAGAACAGAGATTGTTCTTATTTTTCAAATGAAATATCAGACATCAGATATAGATATATGTACAATTGTAATGAACAGCAATACAGTAAAATGCTTGAGCGTGGGTGGAGAAGATTTGGAAGAATGCACTTTGTCCCTGAATGTAGAGCTTGTAATAAATGTATTTCTATGAGAATTGATGTTAAAAATTACAAATTTTCTAAATCTGAAAAAAGAGTAATAAATAAAAACAAAGAGACTAAACTTTATATTAGAGAACCTTCTATGACAGTAGATCATTTGAAGTTATATGATAAATACCATGAACATATGCAAGATAAAAAAGATTGGAGTTTTTCTCCTATTGATCCAAATGATTATTTAAAGTCATATGTAGAAGGTAAAAAAGATTATGCCAAAGAGTTCTTATATGTTAGAGACAACAAATTAATAGGTGTAGCTTTAGTGGATATGCTTTCAAATGGAATGTCAGCAATTTACTGTTTTTATGACCATGATTATGAAGATTTATCAATTGGTAAATTTTCTATTTTAGCCCAAATAAAAATTGCAAAAGAGATGAAAATTCCATATATTTATTTAGGATATTGGATAAAAGATCATTTTTCAATGGGATATAAAGAAAAATATAAACCCTTTGAAGTTCTTAAAAACAGACCAAAATTAGATGAAGAACCTATCTGGGAGCAGGAATAATATGAGTTATAATTTAATAGTGATAATTTCAGTAATTATTTCTGCTATAATTTCTTACATAATTAGCTTTTATGTGAGTACGTTATTATTAGATGAAGATAGTGGTTTGTTTAAGTTTTTACAGTTAATTATAGCTGTTGCAACACTTTCCACGATTTATTCACCATTAAAAGTTATGCTTTTGAAATATGTAAATTTAGATGAATATGAGGACAAAAAAGATGATTAAAAAACTTTTAATTACTTTTATAGCTGTTTTAGCTTTAAATGCCCAAGAAGAACCAAAAAAAAATGTTGATTGTATAATTTTAAAAGATGAAGATTCTATCATATGTAAATATCAAACAATCAGAAAAAATATAGATGAACCTATCTTAATAGAGTGGATAAATCCTCAAGGTAAAATTTCAAGAACAAGAGAAATGACAGTTCCTGCTGGTCACTCTTCAATTTATGACTTTAGATATATTAAAAATAGAGCTAAGGGAACTTGGACTTTTAAAGTAAATTCAAATGAAGAGGTTTATACTACTACTTTTGAATTAAAGTAGTAGCTATAAACTTATAATATCTCAGATTTTATTTCTTCGCACCAGTTTGAAATTCTATCTTCTGTTAGGTCATCTTGATTATCTTCATCAATAACTAACCCAACAAATTTTCCATCAACTACAGCTTTTGATGAATCAAATTCATATCCATCAGTTGAAGTTGACCCAATTACATTTGCGTTTTTAACTTGTTCATATACAATTCCTAAAGCGCTACAAAACTCATCAGGATATCCTTCTTGATCACCTAATCCAAATAATGCAATTGTTTTACTTGATAAATCCACATTACAAAATTCATCCCAGATATCTTCAAAGTCATCATTAAGTTCACCATCTCCCCATGTAGAAACACCAATAATAACTTTATCAAAATTTGCCATTTCTGTAACTGTATCAGTATTTAATTCAAACACCTCAGATCCATCTAACTTTTCACTAATTGCTCTTGCTATTTCACCTGCATTCCCTGTACTTGTTGTATAAAATATTCCTGTTGCCATTTGTTTTATCCTTTATATTGTTTGTCTTAAAATTGATCTTAATGAGTAGGGTATGATTTTGATTTTGTAATTATTATCTTTAATTCCTTCTACTTTAAGTTCAATATGTTTATCAAAATTTTTATTCTTTGGATATATTAAATAAATATCATTTTTAGGTTTTTTATTTATATCTTTTATTGCATTATCTAACTCTGTTTTGATATTTGGTTTTTTCTTATCTATTGTTTTCCAAGAGTTATATAGTTTTAAAACTACTTTTTTATCTTTAACAATACTCACACAATTTCCTTCATCTATAATCATTTTATCAGGATGAATTTTTTTAAGTTTTTTGATAATAAATTCATGGAATAAAAAGTCTTTATCTATTAAAAGTTCAAATTTATTTTTATTAAAACTAAAGTTAATAAAATTTGCTATTGGAACTAAGTTTGAGTTAGATACTAAACTTCTTGATACTAACTTACTGTCAAAACTATTTATTATTAAAGTAGAGTTTTTACATAATTTAAAACTCTTAGCTTGCGGAGGTTTGGTTATAAATACATTAGAAATAGGTCTTAAATTTTTAACTTTACTTTTAAATGCAATATTTAGATTATATTTTGCAAAGTGCTTTTGTTCATATTTATTAAATCTACAGTTGTCTGGAATCATACAGTTTATTAGATTTAAAAACAGTTGTCTCATCGTTTGTTTTGAGTTAAAATGATCAAAGAAATTAGGTAAAAACTCTATTTCGTTAATAAAACCAATTTTATTAAATTCTAAAATGTTATTTCTCACTTTTTAGCCTTTTTACAATCAGCATAACATTCATCACAGTTTTTAATCCCCATGATTTTTACATATTCTTCATATACACACGATACTGATCTTTTAGAACAAATAAATGGAATATCTTTTTTCTTTGCTTCTGTTTTATATCTATGCATAGTATTATGATTTAGAAATGATGTTAGCATAACTATTAAATCTGTATCTTGAGGTATTTTTTTTCTAGGAGCAGAGGATTTTTTTCTTGCATCCCAGTGATTAATTGTTGTTGCTCCAAATCCTTGCAGCATCTTTTTTATTGGAGAAATTTCATCTGCACCAATGATTAATATACTCATGTTTTATCCTTGTAATGATAATTGATATCAAAATAGTAGTAGAATAAAACTTAAATATTTATTAAAATGATAGTGATTATCATTTTAATAAATTAAAGAAGCAATTTTATAAGCTATAAAAGATAAAATCCAAGCAGTAGAAGTTGTAAAAACAAATAAATAAGCTAAATATCGCCACCCACCTGCTTCTTTAGCAAATACCATAGATGCTGCTAAACATGGTAGATAAATCATTACAAATACTATAAATGAAATAGCAGAAGCAGGGGGAATGTTTTCTTTGATTTTTGAAGATAAAGACTTAGAGTCCTCTAAAACTTCATCACCTAAACCATATAAAATACCCAAAGTAGAAACCACAATTTCCTTTGCAGCGAGTCCTGTTTCTAAAGCAACAGACATTTTCCAATCAAAACCTAAGGGTTCAAAAAATGGCTCACTAGCCTTACCTAGTTTCCCTAAATATGAGTTTTCAAGATTATATAAAGCTAGTTCATTTTGTAAAGCTTGTATTTGAATATCATTTTGAGCAAATTTCATCATAGAGTTTATTTTATTTTCAAACTCTTTATCCTTTGGATAATTTGATGCAAACCATATTAAAATACTTGCTGCTAAGATAAAAGTACCTGCTTTTTTTAGATACATTAGTGCTTGATTTGAAACTGTATGCCATATTAATTTAAATGAGGGCATTCTATATTTTGGCATTTCCATTACAAAGGGCTCATCTTCATTTTTAAAGATTACAAGTTTTAATACTTTTGCAGCTATTAATCCTAAAATAGCTCCAGAAATATAAATCAAAAATAATATATTACCTGCATTTTCTTTACTAAAAAAAGCTCCGACAAATAGTACATAAATAGGAAGTCTAGCCCCACAAGACATAAATCCAATTATAAATAATGTAAGCAATCTATCCTTGTCATTTTTTAAAGTTCTAGCTGCCATATATGCAGGTACTGAACATCCAAATCCCGTTACTAAAGGAATAAACGACTTTCCATGTAAACCGAATTTATGGAAAAAACCATCAAGTAAAAATGCAACTCTACTCATATAACCTGTGGTTTCAAGTAATGCTATTCCAAAAAATAAAATCATAATATTAGGTAAAAATAAAATTACACTACCAACACCTGCAATTGCTCCATCTGCAATTACAGAAGAGAGTTCATTATCTCCTAAATAAAATTTAGTTTGGTCAATTAGTTTTGCAAAAAAAGAATCAATGACATCCATAGGAATATTTCCTACTGTAAATGTTAGTTGAAATAATCCCCACATTAAAAATAAAAATATAGGTAAGCCTAAAAATTTGTTTATTAGAAGTGAATCAATTTTTTCACTTAGGGTTTTATTTTTTTTGTTATTGTTTTTTACAGTTTCAGTTACAACCCCAGCTGCAAATGAAAACTTTTCATCATTAAATATCTCTTCTATATCTTTTGTTTCAAAATGTAAAAAGATATGTTCAAAGGAATGATTTAAAAGTGGTTGTAAATTTATCCAGATAGGCTCTTTTTGGAAAAATTGATAAGTATTAGTATCTTCTTTTAAAAGTTTTATTGCTAACTCTCTGTAAGTGTTATTAGTTTTGTAATTTGATTCTTTTAAAAATTCACAAATATTTCTAATTTCTTCTTCAATTACATCTGAAAATATTAGTTTTGTAGGAAACTTTTCTGATTCAAATTTATTTATAAGAGTTTCAAGTAGATTATTTATACCAATATTTTTTGCAGCACTAGTTTTAACACAAGGTTTTCCTAAAATTGTTGATAATTGTTTTTCATCAATTTTAATACCTTCATTTAAAGCTTCATCAATCATATTTAAAGCTAAAACCATCTTTTTATCTAAAGCTAAAAGTTCAGTTGTTAAAAAAAGATTTCTTTGTAAATTTGTTGAATCTAATACATTTAGAATAATGTCATAATTTTCATTTTCCAAAAATTCTTTTGTAACTTTTTCTTCTATAGTAAAGTCATTTAAAGAGTAAGCACCTGGTAAATCTATAATTTCAAATTCATAGTTTTTATATTCAAAAAAAACAATTTCTTTTGTTACTGTTACACCTGAAAAATTTCCAACTTTAAGTCTAGCATTTGAAATAGAATTTATAAGCATAGACTTACCTACATTAGGTTGACCTACAAGGGCTATTTTTATTTTATTCATACTTTGGTAACTTCTATTTTTTGGGCTTCACTTATTCTTAAAGCGATTTTTGAGTTATTTATTTCTATTTCCAATGTGCTACTTGTCAGTGTTTTTTCTTTTACAGTAAGTTTTGAGAATTTTACTATTCCTAGGGAGTAAAATCTATTCTTTAGAACTCTATCGCAATTAATTTTCACAATAACTGCTTCTTCATTTTTGTCTATCTGGTCTAAGGTCATTAAGTTCCTTAACTAAAATTAATAATGATTATTATATCATAAATGTGCTAACAATATTTGAGGTGTGAAAAAATGAAAGATAATAGCGAAGTAATTGCAGAGCTAAAAAAAATTGTTAAACAAAAGGGATTGAAATATACAGAGCAAAGAGAAATTGTATTAAATATTATGCTTCATGCTAATGCTCATTTAACAGCTGAAGAGGTTTATAATTTAGTAAAAGAAAATTATCCTGAGTCAAATATCGGTATTGCAACTGTTTATAGAGCTTTAAGTTTTTTAGAAGAAGTTGATTTAATATCTTCGATAGCATTTGGTGCAGATGGTAAAAAATATGAAAGTAATGATAAATCTCATCACGATCACTTAATTTGTACAAAATGTGGTAAAATAGTAGAATTCTTTGACAAAGACATAGAAGATAGACAAGATAGAATTGCGCATGAAAATGATTTTGAGATTACTGGTCATTCAATGCAACTTTATGGACTATGTAGTTCATGCAAATAAAGGTAATGTAAGTGCTAAAAGATTTAAGAATAATTTATCTAGAAGATGAAGAACTTATAAAAGAATCTGTAGAAAGAACTGTAAGTAAGTTTATTAAAGAACTAGTATCATTCACAAACCCTATAGAGGCTTTAGAGTTTATTGAAAATAGTGATAGAAAATTTGATTTAATTATTACAGATATTCAAATGCCAAGAATGAATGGTTTAGACTTTATTAGAGAATTAAAAAGTAAAAATATTGATATTCCTATTGTAGTAATAACAGCATTTAATACTGAAGAACATTTACAAGCATGTGAAGAGTTAGAAGTTGAAGAGGTTATAACTAAACCTGTTAATTTAATAGATTTATTTAATAAAATAGAAAATATTTGTTCAAAATAGATTTTAATCTACTTTGAACTTCTATCTACTAAAACATATTTAAATAGTATGTAAAGTAAGGCAACCATTCCCACTACAATCATTACAGATGTTGAAGACAATTCAAATTCAGCTGTAGCTCCCCTTTGGTAATTTTTAGGTACAAATAGTGTCATTGTAGAAATAAGCATAAATGATGCAGTTGCAATTGCTATTAAGTGAGAAATGATTTTATGAAATCTTCTTGAATAAAAGTCTTTAACTAATTTCCAAGTTATAACTGTAGCTGTGATAACTATAACTTGAACTATAGCTGCTTCCATGTTTATTGAATCCAAAGGTATCCTTTTTTATGTTTTGTCAATTTTTACTAAAATAAGTTTTAAAACTTATTAATTAAACAACAAATCTATAACCAATTCTTGATAGATTTTCTATGTTTTTTAATCCAGTTTTTTTTCTAAGATTTTTAATTACAGTTCTTAAAGCTGATGAAGACATGTTAGCATCATCAATTCCCCAAACCTCTTTTTGAAACTCTTCAAATTTGATTGTTGAGTTTTTATTTTTGATTAAAAGATGTAGAAGTTTTGTTTCTTTATTATTTAATTTGAAGGCTTTTTTATTATTGTCTAGAAGTAATTTTTTATCATAATTATAATAGTAGTTTTCAAGTAAATATTCTGAATTATCAAAATGTTTTTTAATATAATTTGATATTTTTGAAAAAAGTGATTTGATTTTGTCATAATCTAAAGGTTTTAAAATAAAACCTTGAACATCAGAATTAGCATACTTCATAAGTTCTTCAACTGATTCATCATCACTTAATATCGTAATTGGAAGTAAATTGTTTTTAGCTTTAACCTCTGCTATGAAATCTAAAGGATTCATATCAGTTATAGTTGAATCTATTACTATATAAGATATCTCTTTTTCATTTAAAATTTCTAAAGCTTCAGTAAAGTTTTTACAACTATAAACTTCAAAAAAGAAGTTTTTAAATATAAGACTTGTTTTTAGTCTTATTGCATCATCACTTTCTACTATTAGTACTTCAATATTCGATAAGTTTTTACTTGACTGTAATATGTTTAATTCCATTTTTTCCATGGCACATTTTATAATAAATATGATTAAGATAGTGTTATGTACTAATTTTTGAATTTTAGTAAAATGTTACAGAGCTTTTAAATAAATTATGGTAAATTATTATTTTAATAGAAAAGCCGCTTAAGGATTTAAGAAATATGATTGCAAAAGATGATAAATTGAATATTCTAGTTATGGATGATGATAACATAACTATAATGCTCTTAAAAAATATCTTACAAAAAGAGTACAAAACCTTTTGTGTGACAGATTCTACAATTGATATAATAGACTATGTAGTTACTAATAATATTTCTTTAATACTTTTAGATATAGAAATGCCAAATAGAAATGGATTTGAAGTAGCTGATATAGTAAAAAATAATGAAGAAACTAAAGATATTCCAATTATTTTTCTTACAGCAAATAATGATAAATCATTTTTAATTAAAGCATTTGAAAATGATGCTGTGGATTATGTTAATAAACCTTTTAACAAAGCTGAATTATTAGCTAGAATTAAAACTCATTTATCAAATTATATTTATATAAAAAAGATTCAAGAACAACAAGAAGTAATCTATAGTCAAGCATTAAGTTCAGGTATGAATGATATGCTCTTAAAAATATCTCATCATTGGAGACAACCTTTAAGTATAGTCTCTTTATCA
This sequence comes from uncultured Campylobacteraceae bacterium, assembly GCA_937138295.1. Taxonomy (GTDB): domain Bacteria; phylum Campylobacterota; class Campylobacteria; order Campylobacterales; family Arcobacteraceae; genus JALRJW01. The sequence continues at coordinate 4,723 of CAKZOX010000051.1, read as the reverse complement.
GCTCAGACAATAAGTATAGAAAATGATATGGGAATACTTGCAAAAGAAGATATAAAAAAATTAACTGGAGATATTATTGCAACGGTTAATACACTTTCTGAAAGTATAAACTTTTTTACAAATACCTATGGAAATAAAAATAAAATTGAGAGCTTTAATATCTCTCAAAACTTCAACACTTTGATTAATTCTGTTAAAACTTTATATGAAGATGAATATTTAGATATAAAAGTTACTAATCATATTAAAGATGATATAAATATAACTATATGTACTAGTGCATTAAAAACAATAATAGCAAATACAATTTCAAACAGTATAGATGCATACAATAAAAATGAAATAGAACATAAAGAAATAATCTTTGATATAAGTTTGGAAGAGAAAAATATAGTTTTATCTATTAGTGATTATGCAGGTGGAATTATAGAAGAAAATTTAGATAAAGTTTTTGATATATATTTTTCTACAAAAGCAAATTTAAATGGAACAGGAATTGGTTTATATGTTGTAAAAAATTTAGTTCAAAATCAATTAAATGGTAAAATTAAACTTCAAAATTATGAAAAAGAAAATAAAAAAGGTGTAAATTTAAAAATTTATTTACCTTGTTAAACTTCTATTTTATAACACTTTATTAACATTATTTTAAAAATATAGCAAATTTTAAACAATCATTAAAGCAATAAAACAAAATTCATTATGTATAATTTCAAAAATTATTATAATTATACTATGGATACTAAATTTTATGAATAAAAACAAGATATTTACATTTGCTATATTTGCTAACAATGATTTAATCAAAAAAATAAGTGATTTTTTTGAAGGTGTAGATGAAATTCTACACATAAATAAAACTGAAAAATTAAGTACTACAAATGAGTTGATAAATCAAGTAATTATATTAGATGCAAAAGAATTTGAAAAACAAGATATTGAAGATTTTATAAATACAAACTATAAGAAAAATGCTTTTTTATTAGTTAATAGTGCATTTGAACTTAATGAATTAAAAATAGATTCTAAATCAATATTAACTACTATCAAAGAAAATGAAAGTAAAGAAGCCTATTGGGCAAAATTATATTTTCTAGAAGTAAAATTATATAATCAATATCTTATTGAAGAAAAAGAAAAACTAAAAGATGAGATAAATTGTATAAAGCATGAAGACTTAAAAAGATTAGAAGAATTAAAGATTAAGTCAAACAGTGAGTTATTAAGTAATATAGCCCACCAATGGAGACAGCCTTTAAATATAATAGCTATGTCAGCAAGCAGTGTAAATTTGGAAAGTACATATAATACACTTGACAATGAAAAGCTAAGTTCATATATGAAACATATCTTAAAAAGTTCAAATTATCTAACAGATATTATTGAAGAATTCTCAGATAGATATTCTAATAAAAATCTTTATAAACAAAGTGTTTTAATTCAACATGAAATATCTGAAGCTATTCAAACTATTTCTAAAAATATTGAAAACAATGAAATTAATCTAGTAGTAGATATAAAGTATAAAGAAAATCTAAATAAAAAGTTAGTAAAAGGTCAATTAGCTGAGGTTTTATCTTCTTTATTATTGAATTCAAAAGATGCATTAATTAATAGAAATATAAAAAACCCATGGATTAAACTAGAATTAAATGTTATTGATAAAGAGATTATTATTACGGTTGAAGACAATGCCGGTGGTATTGATGATGAAATTATCAATAAGGTTTTTTTAGCATATACTACAACAGAGCATGAAGAATTAGGTAAAGGCTTAGGTTTAAATTTATGTTATAGATTAGTTGATGAATCTATGGATGGAGAATTAAGTGTTGTAAATACACCAAATGGAGCTAAGTTTACAATTGTTCTTAATAATTTTATTGAAGTAAAAAGTCTTAAAATTATGTATGTTGAAGATGAAACAACTGAAAGAACATATTTTGAAAAAATATTAAAAAGATATATCCCAAATGTAAAATCTTTTAAAAATGGTCAAGAAGCTTTAGATGAATATTTAAAAACAAAAGATTATGATCTTATTATTTCAGATATCAAAATGCCTATTATGGATGGAATAGATTTTGCAAAAAAAATAAGAGAAAATAATCAAAATGTTCCTATTGTCATAACAAGCGCATTTATAGATTCAGATCAAAAAGATATTTTAAGTAGTTTAAACATAAATCAATATTTTGATAAACCAGCTAATATGATGAAGGTCCTAAATAGCATTAATGAGATAGCAATTAATAGTTAATTTACTAAATGTTTAAAAAGTGTGATAAATATCAAAATTGGTATCTTTTAACACAACTTTAGCACACATATTTAATCATATTTTCAATATAATACTCTAAAATATTATTTTTAAAGGGTAAATATAATGAAATTAAAATACAGTTTAGTATTAGTATCACTTTTAGTTGCATCGTCAAGTGCCTCAACTTTAAAAGATGTTGTATCTTATACTCTAAAAAACAACTCAGATGTATTATCAAAATCGTATAATAATCAATCTTTTAATGCATATATAGATGAACAAGAGGGTGGATATTATCCAACTATTGATTTAAATGCATCATATGAAACAAGAAAAACAAATCAAAGTCCAGGAAATGATTATAAACAAAATGGATATGATGCATCATTAACTTTGGAACAAATTTTATTTGATGGTGGTTTAACATCTAATTTGGTTGCAGAAGCTCAATCTAATTATGAAGCAAATAAATTTAAAAATTCCAATGATGTTGAAAGTATTGTTTTAGAAGCTGTGAATTCATATTTAAATATTTTAAAGGCCGAAGAAAAAATCTCTTTAAGCGAAGAAAATATAGAAAATCATAAGAAATATTTAGAAATTGCTGTTCAAACTGAAATTATTAATGGTGCTGTGTTAGATAAGGTTCAAACTAAAGCTAAAATAAACCAAGCAAAAAGTAACTTATATAATGAAATGAATAATAAAGTTGCTGCTCAAAGTTCATTTAAAAGAAATGTTGGAATGAGATTAGACAATACTTGTAAACCAACAATTGATGAAAAAGCAATTCCAAGTGATTTTAATGAATTATTAAAATCAACGTTAAAATCAAATTATTCAATTTTAGAACAATCTAAGAATATTGAAACTCAAAGGGCTGTTGTTGAGCAATCAGATGCGGCATTTAAACCTACTGTAAGTGCAAGACTTCAAGCTAATGCTGATGACGATTTAACTAATGAGAATATAGAAACAAATTCATACTTAGCAGCTATTGAAATGAGATATAACCTTTATAGAGGTAAATCAGATGTTTCTGCAAATGAAAAAGAGAGATTAGTTTTAAAAGAAGAGCAACAAAAATTTGATGTTATTACAAAAGCTGTTGAAGATGAATTAAGAGTTGCATATGAAACTTATCAAACTTCAAAAAAACAAATAAAAGAGTTAAAAGAACTTATTGTAAACAATAAACAAATTATTTCAATTTATAAAGACCAATTTGATGCAGGAACTAGAAGTTTTATTGATGTACTTAATGTAGAAGCTGATTTATTTAATTCTAAATTAAATTTAGTTGATACTGAATTTAATCTATACCAATCTTATTACAATATTTTAAGATTAAATTCATCACTAGGTAATACTGTATTAAAATCAGCTCAAAATAAATGTGCAGATCCAAGATTACAAAAAACTACTGAAATTGATGAAAATGAAAATCTTTTAAAAGAAGCGACAAAATAATTACAAAAAACTAGGAAAAATTATTGGAAAAACACACTAAGGACAGTAAAGAGAGTTTTGACTCTGAGTTTTTAAGTTTAAAAGATAATAGTATGGAAGACACCCTTTTAGGGTGTCTAATCTTTTTATCAAAATATCACAAAAGATCTACTTCTGCTGAATCTTTAATAGCAGGACTTGCTATACATGATGAATTCATGACACCTACAATGTTCGCTAAATCTGCAAAGCGAATAGGACTTATCACTAAAGCAGTATCTAGAAAATTAGAAGAAATTGACACTAAAGTATTACCAACTGTATTAATATTAGAAAATAATAAAACATGTATTTTAGTAGATGTAGATAGTCAAAAAAACAAAGTTAAAATCATATCACCTGAAATTTCTATTGATGCAGTTGAGGAAATTTCCTTAAGTGAATTAAATAAAATTTATACAGGTAATATGTTTTTAATAAAACCTGCATATAATTTTGAAAATAGGGTAGATAAAGAAGTAGTAGTCAAAGACAATAAAAAATGGTTCTTTAGAACTATGAAAAAAAATATAGGAATATATAAATTAGTTTTAATAGCAGCACTTTTAATTAATGTATTTGTTATTTTTGTACCTTTATTTACTATGAATGTATATGATAGAGTTCTCCCTAATAAAGCTGTTGATACTTTATGGGTTTTATTAATTGGTATTATTGTTGTGTTATGTTTTGATTTTGTGCTAAAACTTATGAGAGCATATTTTATTGAACAAGCCGGAAAACGTTCTGATATAAGAATGTCTAATAAAATATTTGATCAACTTTTAAATATAAAACTTGATTCAAAGCCATCTTCAACGGGTATGTTTGTAAGTAGATTACAATCTTTTGAAAGTGTTAGAGAGTTTTTTACAACGGCAACGGTCACAGCTTTAATTGATTTACCATTTGTGTTGCTATTTGTTGGAATAATATTTTATATTGGTGGTCCTTTAGGATATGTTTCTTTAG
>CAKZOX010000050.1 GCA_937138295.1 uncultured Campylobacteraceae bacterium | reverse complement strand
AACTTCGATAATGATAAGTCCAGATAAACCATACGGGATGATCTTATTAATATCATCACTATATTGATTCACACCATTACTAGCAAAATGAAGTAAAAATGGAATAGACAAAGTAAAAAGTTTAGTCAAAACACCTGCTAAAGCCCTATGATGAGAAAACTTTTCTTTAATCACAAAACTTCTACCTAAACCACTCACAAAATCAATACACATAAACAGAACTAATATAGTTAATTGCTCTGCAAAGTTATTTATAAAAAGTACCAAAGGTACATAAAGGAAATTTAATCCCATAGCCTTTAAGCTTATCAGCTCTACTTCGTGTATTGTTTTCATTCTTTACCCTCTATAAGTTTTTTTTGTTCTTCTAGTAACCTATTAGTTTCTTCCCATTCGTTTATATTATCTTCATCAGGTTCTACACTCATTTGCTTACTTTGTAACCAATAGACAAACAAAAATGAAATAAAACAAAGGAAAAGCATAATTGCTAAAAATAGTTGTACTAATGGTATTTGTAAAATTTCCATCACTAACCCCCTATGCTCTTCACACAATGATAATCTTCATTGAAAAACCAACTCAACAATCTACAAAAAAGCTTACAAGCTTTACATTCGCCCTTAGCAACTTTTCTACCTAATCTACTTGATACTGTTTCATCTTCGCACCCACCCATCATAGCATTACCTACTTGGTCAAAAGCAATAGCAACTCTTAGACAAGTTTCACTAGCAGTTAGTTTATGAAGTATGTACCAAACTAAAGCAAACATAAAAACCATCATAAATGGAAATAAATGAAAAGCACGATTAAGCATTAGATACTGTTTCATCTTCTATTACCTCACAGTTAAAATGTGGATTAACTTTTTTAAACTCTTGAAAAGCACTATAACTAAGCACCCAAACCAAATGATTTTCATTTTGTGTATAATCAAGTCCACCCATTTTAGGTTGAATACCACCGAACAAATCAGCTAATTTATAACCATTAATTTCAAGAGTAGTATTAGAAATAACCTCTTTCAATGCCCCATAGTCGTTAGTAATATCCATCATCTCAAAAGGAAGTGCTACAAACTCTTTATCATTACTATAAATCAAAGTCTGATTAAATGCTTCACAATATTCTAATACAGTCATAAAGCTAGTATCATCAGCTTTAAACTTTGCCATAGGAATTTGAATATTTAAAAATGTTTTATGAAAAATAATCATATCATTTGCAATAATCCTAGTTCCACTTATTTTGTTTTTATAGCTTAGAACTTGTGATTCAAGTTCTGCTATTCTTTGGTTTGCTTCATCTATGTTTGTGTAAATCATTGTAATATTCCTTGTGCTTCATATTTGCTATATATTTTCAACCATTCTTCATCTGTGTAATATTTATAATCAAACCCATAGTCAAGTATCGGATTGAATACTTCAAAGTGACTACCACCATTTTCATTACCTAATGTAAAAGTATTTAAAAGACCTTCAAAGTCAGAAACACTATCGTCGTTTAAATATGAGAAGTCTTGATTTACTTTTAAAGTAAATTTTTTTGTTGTACTGTTCCATAAAATACCTATTAAATTTGTATCATTATTTGAGGTAATAGTAGAAGCAGTCAGAGAGCCTACTCTTACTAAAATACTTCTATCTATTGAATAACCTAAATATAAACGATTTGCATTACCAATTACACCTTTAGCACCTGATAGTTGATAATAACCTAATGCAGTACCTTTACTAGCAACTATCCAAATTGTAAAATCTTTTGAGCCATCTATAAGTAATCCAGTATCTACTGTTTGCCTTTTGCTAATATTATCTTTTGGTAAATTCAAATAATCAACATTCTGCAAAAAGAAACCTAAATCATCAAACAATCTAGTAATATCTTGTATTCCAGTTGATTCATTTACAAAGTTAGTTCTACAAGTTGGTGAGTGACCTTGTATAAGATGAACACCTGATATTTCATACACATCAAATCTTGCCACTTCAAAACTACATCCCTCACTTAAACCATTAGAAACAATACCAATGCTCCCATCTGTTTGTGGTTGAACTATTGTATATTTAATTGATTCGTCATTTGAGATATCAGTTTGATATAATATAGATGGTATATTTAAACTTGCATCAGCACCATATCTAATAGCATAACCACCTATATTAACTGGATTTATGAGTTTACTAACAACCAAATAAGTTTTTGTTGCATATACTGTAAAGTAGCTATTATCAGCATTTTTATATCTAAATCTAGGTGAATCAGTAGTTGTAACATTATCTGTTAATTTAATATTTCCATTATTTAGAGAAATACTAGCTACAATAGGGTTAAAATTTAAAGTTGAAGTAAAAGAACTTTCCTCAACTGGTACTGTAAGTAGTGTTTTACTCAAATTCTTATCATCTGCGATATAAGGTACATCAGCCTTACCTCTAAAGTCCGTACAAAATAAAGTCCTATCATCATTTTTCATATCTTGATAGAAGTCATTAGGGTATTGGAATTGTTTTGTTAGCTCTGTATTAGATAAATTACCACTTAGCTTAATCATATAATCCATTTGTCCGTTAAAATGGTAAAAAGCACCAGTATTATTAGATGCTATAATTGTATTATATACAGTAGAAAAGTCATAAGAAATATTTAATGTGACTTTTTCAAAACTATTTGAATAAACCTCAATTTTACCTAAAGAGTGAATATAGTTTAAAGCGATAGAATGTTGAGTATTTACAGAAAGACTAGCTATAAACTCAAATGAAGTACCATTATAAATAACTAAATCACCATTTACTATTTGAAGTAAAAATTGCCTATTACTCTGTGTAGCAGTTATATAGTCTTGAATCCTAAAAGTTGTTGCATCATTATAAAAAATGAACGAACAACAAAAAGCCATATCACTTGGAGTATTAACTTCAAGACCAGTTACATTCTCTATATATTGCCCCCCTTGAAAATCATAAGGATTACCACTAAAAAACTTAGATGGCAACTTGGCACTTCCAAAGTTTTTTCCGTATACTTTGTTAGGCTCTTTTATTATTTTTTTAAATGAAAATTTAACCCTACCATTAAACCCAGCTCTTGACTGGATATTTAACAAACCCTCGGTAGAAACAGTCAAAACATTTTCAATAATAATGTTTTCTGTAATATTTGAATTATTCACATATGCTTGACCCCCACAACCAATATAAAGACCACCTTGTGTACCAGCTTCAATGGTAGCTACACCTTTATACTTTGTTCCAATATCACTTAGCTTTACTATTGATTGTCTAGCAAAATTATACCATTCAGCTTCACTACCATCTACATTTATAAATCCATCACTTTCAATAACTGCTGAACCTTGGAGAATATAATTATCATTAACTACTAACTCCACCCCATCAGTAACATACCCACTAGAAACAGCTTCATATTTTCCAAATATGTATGATATAAAAGCTTTATAGAGATTTTTAATTTTATCTCCAAAACTACTAATCCCCTTAAAGGCTTTAAATGCTCTTTTCATTATTCAGTCCAAACAGTAATACCAATAGATGCAAAATCTTTTTTAGGTGCTATATAAATAGCTCCTGATTCAAGTGGTAATTCACCTCTAGTAATTCCATTATTAGGAATTATTTCAAAAGCATCTTCTAAAGTTGCATCATCATAAACGGGTACTGTATTATCATCTCCAGCTACAACATATACATCGTGACCTAATTGTTTTGTTTTATTTTGAAGAGCAATATTTTCTGTGCTACTTGCTACTTTTACAAAAACTTTCTCTGTTAATCTCATTTTTTATCCTTTTTATTTTTGTATGATGTTAAAAGTGTGTAATAAATCCGTTGTTAGATCTACACTTATTACTTTGTCTTTTGTTAATCCAATATAGAATCCAAATCCTGAATTAAAATTTGTTTCTCTCTCTATAAGTTTTGTGCCAGTTAAAATATCAAAAATATAAATAGTACTATTTGTTGATACACCATTTTCATCAAATGTTGTAGCAACTTTAAGTAATTTATTTCCTTGTACTGATAGAGATTTAGTCCATCTATTTGAACTATAAATAGATGGTATTTGATTTAAAATTGTACTAATAAGTTCTCCCGTAAATAAATTATATGTATAAACAGGTGCAGTATATGTATTCCCCGTTTTTTCACTTGGAGCTAAGATTGAAATATAATTGCTATTTAAAGCTAGATTTTCACCAAAATAATCAGTACTATATGTGCTATCTAGGTTCGGGTTTGTTAAAGTTAGTGTTTTAGTAAATGTATTTATATTCCAAATATCTACAACACCACTATTATTGTTAAATCGACTTGAACCAATCGCTAAGTGTTCTCCAAATACATCAAAAACTCTTCCATAATCAGAAGTATAAAAACTATTATTGCTATCGAAATTTGGATTTTCAATTATATGAAGTAATTCTCCAGTTGTAGAATCATAAATATATACTGCTCCAATGGTTTCTCCATTTGAGTTTTTATGATCAGTTGCTCCTATATAAACTTTTCCATTATGCAATTTAATTTGTTTAGCAAAATTGGCACTTGTATATGCAAAAGGAATTGTACAAATAATTGAATAATCTTCCAAAGAGTAGATTGTTATTATTCTTTCATCCCACTTACTACTTCTTGTAGCAAGTTTATCATCATCTATAGAAACTGTTTGTCCATAGAAGCTTAATCCCAGAGTTGATGAAGGTACAAAAGTATTTAAAAGCTCCATAGTTGAAATATCATATAATCTAATTTCTTTATTATATTCATCACCAATAGCTACATAATCACCACATACAGATATTGAACTCGCTTGTTCTACAGTAGATATTTGCTTATGTTTCTGTAATTGTAAACTATCATTTGTTGCACTTGCAGCCAACGAATTTTGTATAGATAATAGTAGGTTATATTTAGAATCTACATTTGTATTTTTAGTATTTACATTCTCATTCATAGTTACTACTTCACTATGCTTTGTATCTACGTTTTCAGATTTAGTATTTACATTTGTATTTTTAGTATTTACATTCTCATTCATAGTTACTACTTCACTATGCTTAGTGTCTACGTTTTGAGACTTAGAATTTACATTTGTATTTTTAGTATTTACATTCTCATTCATAGTTACAATTTCATCGTGTTTTGTATTTACGTTAGAGTTCATAGTTCCAACTTCACTATGTTTTGTATCTACACTTGGGTAAATAACATTTATGATTTCATGTATTTTTTCTATTAATCCCATTTTATACCTCTTTTAATAGCTCTATGATTATCTTTTCTACTAGAGCTTTATTTTGTTCATCTGTATTTGTATTGTATTCATCAAAATAAACATCATTTAATTTATCAATTACTTTTCCTATAAACTCATCCAGGACTGTTACAAAGTTTGATATCGTTTCTACATCATAAACTGCTGCATATGTTTCTATAAAGTTTTTAAATGCTGTATTAGTAAAATCTGTTTCGCCAGCGAAAAATTCATTTAATTGTTTTACAAATTCTAAATTTGGTTTTATTGCTAAAGTATTTTCATCAATAGTATAAAACATTCTCATTTCTGGTTTTTTAAAAAAAGTAGTTTTGATATCTTGATTTTCTATAATTCCATCAATCCAAATTTTATAAGGAAGTGTTTCATTTTCATCAAGTAAGGTAAGTTTATAAAAATGGCCTAATCTCTTAGTTTCTTCTGTGGTAGTTAAGTTTACTTCAAAGTCACCACTTACTGATACAGATACTATTATTTGCTCTTCTGCTCTAGGATAACCATATTTATCATATAGTTTAAAGCCTAAATCACCGCTAGTATAATTATTAGTTAGTTCGTTTATATTGCCTATTACTTTTTTCATAGGCACATTCTAAAAAATTTATTAAATTATAAAAAGGGGGGGTAAATTTTTAACCCCACGCTCCCTCATAGTTTGCTTGTAGTTGGTCTTGTCTTGCATTGTTTCTTGCAACTCTATTTTTTTCCATATTTAGCATTTCTTTATTAAATTTACTTTGTTCAATAGTTCCATAGATATCTGATAAAGCTCCAACGATAGCACCAGCACCTTTTAAAGTACCACCAATATTTTTTCCACTAAACATACTTTCACTATCATTTGAAGTCTTTGGTGTTTCATCTGAAAAAACATAATCACTTGCATCTATTTTGCTTGTACCACTATTATTTATTCCTATATCTGCCAAAGGCTCCAGTTCAATTAAATCACTACTCCCTGTATCAGTATTAGTTTTCACAATATTTAAATTTAAATTTTCATTTCCATAAATAGAATCAAGTGAATTGAAAATACTATCCTCTGTTGTAACTTGTTTTATTTTTGCCATAATTAAATCCTCTCCTAATATGTTTTAAATAATATCTGCTTAATATAGCCATCACTACCAGCTTGTGTATCATAAGAAAACAGATCTTCAAAACCAAAAGTCATACCTTGGTCCTCAACTTTAAATCTTGTATTCATAGATATTAAACCCTCTGGGTCAAGAACTCCATTGTTTAATGCTGTCATTTGCATAACATACTCATTTACCATTTCATCAGGATAAGATAAAATATGCTCCATATCAATATACGAGCCTATCATCTTCCTACGATTTGCGGTATTAATTCTACTATTCAAGATATCTTGTCTATCTTTTAGCTCTTTATACATTTCATTGTATTTATCATTCATTGTTACTATATCATTTACAGACATTGCTAAGTTATAAGCTGTATAAACTGTAGTAACTGTTCCTAAATTACTAATAGTACTAGCACTTAAACCCATATTTGTCATTCCAACTTTCCATGCAGAACCAGGAACCATAAAAGAGGCAACTACTGCTGCAACTGCTAAAGCCATCCTAAAATATGCTTGCATTTCTTGATAGTATTCACTATTTATAATAACCGTCTTGTTATTGGGGTTATATGACAACTCACAATAATTCTCTAAATTAATACAATCAGAATTTTTTCCTATTAATAGTAAATTGTTTGCTTCACAAAAAATACTTATCTGGTTGTTAAAAGATATGAAACTATCTTTGCTTGTATCTGTCTGTTTAGGAAATCCAACAATATGAGTCATACCAGCACAAAAAACTAATATTACAGGGACAAATAATTTAAAATTTCTTTTTAAACT
>CAKZOX010000049.1 GCA_937138295.1 uncultured Campylobacteraceae bacterium | reverse complement strand
ATAAACTGGAAGATAACAGCAAGAACAAGAACTCCTAGTGTAAATGTATTTTTTGAAAATAGAAATATAGATGTGACCTTGGTTTATTTAAATAGTGGTGGCTTATTTTTTGGTGAAGAAACTCAAAAAAAAGATGTTGCTGTAGAGATATTAAGTTCTGTAAGTTATGTAGTTACAAATAGCAATGATACTTTAGGTACTATTTTTTTTGATAATGATGAGCAAAGATTTTTTAAGCCAACTAAAAATAAAAATCAAACATACATTAATTATGATTATGTTTCAAACTTAGATCCTTTGCATAAAAATGTGAATTTTAAAGATTTAGAAAAATATATATTTGAAAATGTAAAAAAAAGGTCTATATTATTTTTTATTGGAGATTTTTTAGACATGCCTGATTTTGAATTTTTGTCTAAAAAGTATGAAATATACTGTAGTGTAATTAGAGATAAAGATGAAGAATTTATAGATTTTAATGGTGAATGTATAATTTTAGATACAAATTCAACTAAGCAAAAAAGTATGAATATGAACAACGATATAGTTAAACAATACAACAGTTATATGAAGAATTATGATATAAAACTTTTTAATCATTTTAAAGAAAATAAAATAAGTTTTGAAAAGTTTTATACAAATGAAAACATGATTGAAAAACTACTTTTGCTTTTAAAGTAAAAATGAAAGAATAATTGATATGGAAAAAAATGAAAAAATTTTAGACATAATGCCTTATCTTAATATTGAAATAAACTACATAAATTATATATGGCTTTTAATTTCAATTATTGTTTTTATAGTTACCTTAATTTATTTAATAAAAAAAATTCCCCAAAAAATACAAAAAAAAGAACCTACTTCCTATGAAATAGCCATAAAGAATTTAAACAATTTAGATATTGAAAATGGTGACGCAAAAGAAATACTTTATGAGTTTACAAAAAATGCTAAATTATGCACCAACGAATTTAATACAAAAAAATTAGAAATTATTTTAAATCAAATAGAACATTTAAAATATCAAGATAAAAAGATAGTTTTAGATAGAAAAGTGAAAGAGATGTTGAAAGGATATATAAAAGATGAATTATATTAATGAATTTACCTTTGAGTATCCCTATGCTTTTTTATTGTTTATTCCATATATTCTATGTAAATTATTTTGTAAAAAAAGTTTGGTTGGACTATATTTCTCAAATATAAGAGTTCTAGAAGAGATTTCAAAAAAAACTAGGGACTATCAAAAATATTTAGAATTTCTTATTGTATTTTATTTAGTTTTGGCAATTGCAAATCCTGTAAGTAAAAAAAATTATGAGAATGAAAATAGCCTAGGTCATGAAATTTTAATAAATATAGATGCAAGTGATAGTATGAATCAAGATAATAGATTTAATATTACAAAAGCAATTGTTGATAGGTTTATAGATAAAAGAGAAAATGATAGATTAGCTTTAATGTTGTTTGCTCAAGATGTTTATATCGCAAGTCCATTTACATATGATAAAAAACCCTTAAAAGATATATTAAGATACATAGAGTTAGGAGTTGCTGGAAAAGTAGGTACAACTTTATATGAATCATTATATTCAAGTGTAAAGATGTTTGAAAATTCCACTGCAAAAAATAAAGTAATTATTTTACTTACAGATGGTATTAATACAGTTGATTCTGTACCCTTAGAAATTGCATTGGCAAGTATTAAAAACAGTTCAATTAAAATTTATACTATAGGAATAGGTGAAGATAGGGATTATAATGTAGATGTTTTAAGTTCAATAGCAAAATCCACTGGTGGAAAGTTTTACAAAACAAAAAAAGCCACAGATTTAGTTGAAATTTATGATGATATTAATGCACTAGAAAAGAGTGAAATCAAAATAGATAAAAAAGTAAAAGTAGATTACTATTATCAGCTACCTTTATTTTTAGCTGTACTAATGATTTTAGCTATGATATATGTTAATAGGAAAAAAAGATGACTTTTTTAAATTATGAATATTTTTTTCTACTACTTATAATTCCACTTTATTTTATAAAGTTTAAAACAACAAAAGAGATTACATTTTTATTTATTAGTTTTACTTTTATGGTGGTTTCTCTTGCTAGACCTGTTTTTTACTCTAATTTAATAAGTAAAGATAAATTAAATTTAGAATTTGTACTAGCCCTTGATTTATCAAAATCAATGTTAGCCCAAGATATAAAGCCAAATAGATTTGAATTTTCTAAGGAAAAAGTTGAAGATTTGATTTCTAAATTAGATAATGAAAAAGTTTCATTGTTAGGTTTTTCAAATCAACCCTATATGATAATACCTTCAACAAATAATTATGAAGTATTTACATATTTAATCAATAATTTGTCTATAGATGATATAAATAAAAATGGTACTGATTATTTTGAAATATTAAAGTCAACTAATGAAATATTAAAACATAAGACTAGAAAATTTTTAATACTATTTACAGATGGTGGAGATAATAGTGATTTCCAAAAAGAAATAGCTTTTGCAAATGAAAATAATATAGAAGTTAGTGTTTATAATATAGGTACTAATAAAGGGAGTCCAATTAGATTTAATGATGAATTAGTAAAAGATTTAGATGGAAATATAGTAGTATCAAAACTTAATACATCAATTAAAAGTTTAAGTGATAAAACTAATGGTATTTACATGGAACAATCATTAACTAGGGATGATTTGACAAGGATTTTAGATAATATTAGTAATAGAGCTATTAAAGATTTAAAAGAAGATAGTTTAGAAAATAAGTATGAAATATTTTATATACCATTATTGATATCTTTCATATTTTTTATGTTAGCAAGATTTGATGGAATAAAAAGATTAGATTGGAGTTTAAAATGAAGATTATAACTATAATATTGTTTTTTTCTTTAACTTCATTTGCAAATATAATTGATGATTTAAATATATACAATGCCCAAAAATCATATGAAGAAAAAAACTATAATGAAGCATTACAATACCTTTCAAAGGTAAAAAAAGAAGATTCAAAAGTTTTTTATAATCTAGGTAATATTTTTTATAAATTAGGAAAATATGAAGAGGCTATAAAAGAGTATAAAAAAGTACAAAATAAAGATTTACTCCATAATATTAATCATAATATAGCAAATTGTTATTTGATGCTAGAAAATTTTGACAATGCTATTAAGTACTATAATAAAGCATTAGTTCATGAGAATAATCAAAGAACAATATATAATCTAGAAATGACTAAGAAAAAACAAATTGAATTAAATAATAGGCAAATAAGAAGTTTAAATGAAAATGTATGTGAAATACAAAGAAAAGGTCTAATTGAAGAATTAACTGTTGATTCTATATTTGATTATTTTGAATTAGATGAAAATACAAAACTTTATCAAGATAGACAAATGGGTATTAGAAGTAGAAATGAAAACTCAAGATTAACTGTAGATGATATACAAAGAAGTATTTCAATTGATGAAGAAAATAAAACTACTACTAATGAAAGCAAAAAAGAGTTTAAAATGAATTCATATTTTGAAGAAAAGTTTGATAATAAAAATATAGATGATGCTAAAACTTTAATTGTACCAATGAAAAAAGGAATAGTTGATGACAATAAAAAAGCTTGGTAAAAGATTTATATATTTTATTTTACTATTACCTATATTTCTTTTTTCAAATATTGAGTTTACTCAAAAGGTTTCAAAAAAAAGTGCGTTTATTAATGAAACAATAAAAGTGACTCTTCTTTTAAAAATTGATGATTATCATAATATAGAACAAGTATTTTTTGAAGATTATGAAACTGAAGACTTTTGGATAACAAAACATGAAGATAAAATAGTCAAAAAAGAAGAAGGTTTTACTACTTATAAATATAGTTTTTTAATTGATGCAAAAGCAGTAGGACAATTTAAGTTACCAAAACAATTAATTGAAATATCAAATAATGAAATTAGAAACTATAGAAGATGGCAAAAAGTATATTCTAATGAAGAGATTATTAATATTAATCCATTAGTAGAAAATCTTAGTATTCAAGGTGATTATAAACTAAAAACTAGTGTAAATAAAACAAGCATAAATGAAAATGACTCTGTAAAATTAAAAATCGAACTAACAGGAAGTGGAAATTTAAAAGATATCAAACCTTTTGAATTTAAACTTCCTAAGCAAATAGTATATGATGATAAACCTATTTTAACTCAAGAATTTATTGATAATAAATATAAAGGAAGTTTTACACAAGAATTTTTGATAATTTCTAATGATAGTTTTACAATTAAACCATTTGAGTTTACTTATTTTAATATTGATAAAAAAAGAATTGAAAAAATAAAATCTGAACCAATATTTGTGGAAGTTAAAAAAACTTCAAAAGCAAATTTAGATGAGTATTGGCTAAAATATATATTTTTAATTATCGGATTAATTACAGGAGTAATTGCTGTTTTAGTTTATTTAAAATATAAAGAACTAAAACGAATAAATCAAAAACCACTTGCTGTAAAAATTAGAGATTCAAAAAATGATAAAGAATTATATAAAGTATTAGTAGCCTATAGTAATAGCTATGAATTTGATGAGGTTATCAAAAAATTAGAAGAGAATATTTATGCGGAAGGTAAAAATAAAATTAAAAAAAGAGATTTACTAAAATATGTAATCAATAAATAGTCTTTAGCTAAGATTATTTATTGATTTTAAAGTAGTCTATACTTCTAATTGCACTACCTGAAGACTCTTTTTGTTCAGACTTCTTATGTTTTTCAAAACCTGTTTTAAATTGTAATTGAGTTGGCATTGACTTTGCATCTTTATCTTTTGCTGGTGGAGAGAAGAATTGCTTCTCTTCTTTTTTAGGAGTCATGCTCCAAAAAATATAAGTTATTAGTCCAATTAAAATTATTATTATTGCAATGATGATATTTTTTAATATATTTTCCATAAAATCATTATACTGTAAAATTATTTTTAAGTTAATTATAAGAGTTAAAAGACATTTAAGTTTTACTTCAGTATAATTCACAACTTTTTTAGAAAACTCAACTAGTTTCCTAGAATGGTAGTATCGTTTTAATGGGTATAAATACCATTAATGTTATCGAGAAGCATGAGCATTGCTTAATTGCTCAAACCAATTTTTATAAAGGAAAGAAATGCCTACAATTAATCAGCTTGTTAGAAAAGAGCGAAAAAAGATTATTAAAAAATCTAAATCTCCAGCATTAGAGAAATGTCCACAAAGAAGAGGAGTATGTACAAGAGTATATACAACAACTCCTAAGAAACCAAACTCGGCTTTAAGAAAAGTTGCAAAAGTTAGATTAACTACTGGATTTGAAGTAATTTCATACATCGGTGGTGAGGGTCACAACTTACAAGAACACTCTATCGTATTAGTTAGAGGGGGAAGAGTTAAGGATTTACCTGGTGTTAAGTACCACATCGTTAGAGGTGCTTTAGATACTGCTGGTGTTGCTAACAGAACTGTTGGTAGATCGAAGTATGGTACTAAAAGACCTAAGAAATAAGTAGAAAGGATTAGACAATGAGAAGAAGAAAAGCTCCAGTTAGAGAGATTATGGCTGATCCAATCTACAATAGTAAAGTGATCACAAAATTCATTAATACTATTATGTTAGATGGTAAAAAATCAGTAGCACAAAAAATTATGTACGGTGCAATTGCAAACTTAGATGCAAGAGGTGAAGAATCAGGATTTGATTTATTCGAAAAAGCTATTGAAAATGTTAAACCATTATTAGAAGTTAAATCTAGAAGAGTTGGTGGGGCTACTTACCAAGTTCCTGTAGAAGTTAGATCTGTAAGAAGACAAACTTTAGCTTTAAGATGGTTAGTTGATAATGCTAGAAAAAGAAATGAAAGAACTATGGTAGAAAGATTAGCTAATGAGTTATTCGAAGCTGCTAATGAAAGAGGATCTTCATTCAAGAAAAAAGAAGACATGCATAGAATGGCAGAAGCTAATAAAGCATTTGCTCACTA
>CAKZOX010000048.1 GCA_937138295.1 uncultured Campylobacteraceae bacterium | reverse complement strand
GCTACAAAGTCAGATTTAACACTGCTTAAAAATCTTGAAAAGAATATGCAAAAAAGAGTATTCGGACAAGATGGAGCTATTACAAATATTGTTCAATCAATTAAAAGAAATAAAGCAGGTCTAGGACTTGATAAAAAACCTATTGGTAGTTTCTTATTTACAGGACCTACAGGAGTTGGTAAAACAGAAGTTGCAAAAGAGTTATCAACTCAATTAGGTATTCATTTTGAAAGATTTGATATGAGTGAATATATGGAAGCTCATACTGTTTCAAGATTAATTGGAGCACCTGCTGGATATGTAGGGTTTGAACAAGGTGGACTTTTAACAGAAGCTATTAGAAAACATCCACATACAGTATTATTACTTGATGAAATTGAAAAAGCTCATCCTGATTTAATGGCTATTTTACTTCAAGTTATGGATAATGCTGAATTAACTGATAATAGTGGAAATAAAGCAGATTTCCAAAATGTAATTTTAATTATGACATCAAATTTAGGTGCAACTGAAGCTAGTGTTATGGGATTTGCTAAAGATGATAACTTAAACGAAAACAAAGCCATAAATAAATTCTTTGCCCCTGAGTTTAGAAATAGACTTGACGCTGTTGTGTCATTTGATGGATTAAGCATGGATGTTGTTGCTAAAGTTGCTGGTAAATTTATTGAAGATTTAGAAGAACAATTAAAAGATAAAAATATCTTCATTAAAATTACAGCTGCTGCTAAAAAAGCTTTAGCAGAATTAGGTTATGACAAAGCTATGGGAGCAAGACCTTTAAACAGAGTTATTTCAGATAAAATCAAAAATCCACTAACAGATGAAATTTTATTTGGTCAACTTAAAAAAGGTGGACTTGTTAAAATTGATTACAAAAAAGATGATTTTGTATTCGTTTTTGAAGAATAACAATTTTTATACAATTTTAATGTATAATAAAACAAAAAAGGTAATGTAATGAATAAGATAATTATTTCTAGTTTAGCAATGGCTGCTGTTTTATTTACAGGTTGTACAGAAGAAGAAAAAAAAGTTGAATCAGCTCCTGTTGTTACTGAGCAAAAAGAAGTTAAAGCTGAGGTAAAAACAGAAGTTGAAGAGACTAAAGAATCAAATGCAGAAATCATCACAAATGCTTCAAAAGATGTAATTAATACAGTAGGTGAAGCAACTAATAAAGTAATTGAAAACATTAAAAATGACGATACGGTTCAAGAAACTAAAAAAATGGTAGTTGAAACTACAAAAGAAGTTGTTGATGAAACTATGAAAACAGCTGAAAAAGTAGTTAAAGATACTGTTCAATCAGTTGCTCCTGTTGTTCAAAAAGCTTTAGATACAGTTGCTCCTAAAACTGCATCAATTGATGGTAAAAAATTATATGCTTCTTGTGCATCTTGTCATGGAGCTAATGCAGAGAAAAAAGCTCTTAATATGTCTCAAGTTATTGCAGGTTGGGATAAACAAAAAATTGTTGATGCTTTAAATGGGTATAAAAATGGAACTTACGGTGGACCTATGAAAGGTGTTATGACTGGGCAAGTTGCAAATAAAACTCAAGAAGAAATTGAAGCATTAGCTACTTTTATTTCAGGACTTTAATATGACTATCAAAACAAAAAACTTTTTTTGTTTTGATTTATAAAGGATATACTTTGTATATCCGTTCTATCGATAAATATTCACATACTTTTCCAAATCCTAATACTGCCCATGAAACAGGTATTCTATGTTATGGTGGAGACTTAAATCCAAATAGAGTAATAAAAGCTTATTTAAGCGGAATTTTTCCATGGTACAATGAAAATGATCCTATTTTATGGTGGAGTCCAAATCCTAGATGTATATTAGAATTAGATGAATTTAAAATCTCAAAAAGCCTTAGAAAAACAATTGAAAAAGAAATATATGAAATTAAATTTAATGCTGACTTTGAAAATGTAATTAAAAATTGTCAAAATGCACCTAGAAATAGTGATAAAACATGGTTAAATGATGAAATGATAAACTGCTATATAAAATTACATAAAATGGGTTTTGCTCACTCCTTTGAAAGCTACTTAGATGGAAAACTTGTAGGTGGTGGATATGGTATAAATATTGGCGATATATTTTGTGGAGAGTCTATGTTTTCATTAGAAAATGATGCATCAAAAGTAGCTTTACATGCTTTGGTAAAAAGATTGAAAAAAAATGATTTTAATTTTATCGATTGTCAGATACCAAGTGAGCATATTTTATCTTTAGGTGCAAAAACTATTCCTAGAAATGAGTTTTTAATACACGTTCAAAACTCATTAAATAATCCAAAAGAATTTTAGTTTTATTTAAAATAAGCTTTTAACTTATATTTTAATACTATAGCATAGATAAATATAAATAGGATATACAAATGATAAATAAAATAGATGTAAACTCTGAAGAATATCAAATTGAATTTGAATTAACAAAACAATTTACAGATAATGTTTTAAAAGAACATAATTTAAAATACAACCCAAATGATGAAATTAATGAGTCTATTCAAATGGGTCTTACTAGAAATAAGATGATATATGGGAAAAGATATTGTCCATGTTTCATGGTAATTGGTGAAACTCAAGAGCAAAGAGACAAAGAAGATAATAGATTATGTCCATGTACACCTGCACTTACTAATGAAATTCCAAATACAGGTTCTTGTCACTGTGGTATTTTTAATACTGAACAAAAAGCTGAAGAACTAGCAAAACAAGAAGATACTCACGATGCTGTTGCAACTCATTCAAGGGGATTATCAAAGCAAGAGTGTGAAGAAATTCTTCATAAAGAAGAGATAAATGGATTAGAATTAGAATCATTACTTGAAGCAAGAGATTTAGGAATGATTAAATTTAATTTAGTTGATACAAGAGAATGGATGGAATGGGTAGGAACTAGAATTAAAGGTACTGATTACTTATGTCCAACTACTTCTTTTTATCAATCTGTTCAAGAATTAGCTGATCAAAAAGAGACTCCTGTTGTTGTATATTGTTTGAGTGGAAGTAGAAGTGCTTATTGTCAAAGAATAATGGAAAATATGGGATTTAGTTCTGTATCAAACTTAGATTTTGGAATTTCATATTACCAAGGTGAAACATTAAGTGGTGAGTAAGTTTAATCTTCATTAAACTCATCACTATACTTTTTAAGTAGTTGCATTATTGATATAAAAAATGTAACCATAGCAGGGCCAATAATCATACCCCAAAAGCCAAAGCTTGCAAGTCCTGCTATGATTGAGAAGAATATAAGTAGTTCATTAACCTTTGTTTTTGTCTTTACAAGGTGTTGATTTATATATTTTATAATCATTGGTTTTATAAATGTATCTGCAACAATAGATATCATGATAATTGAATATAAAGCTATTATAATAGCTGTAGTAATAGATCCTGTAATCCCCTCATAAATAACCAATGGAAGCCACATAATAAGTCCACCCACAACTGGTATTAAAGAAGCAAATCCATATAAAACACCAAATAGTAAGCCATCATAATGATAAAAAGTTAAGAAAAATCCAAACAAAAACCCTTCAAAAATTGCGGTTACTAAAATAGAATATAAAACTACCGTCATAACAGAAGAACTTTCAGTTATTAAAACTTTTGAATCTTCTCTTCTAATAGGTAGAATTCTTTTTAAAAATAGTTCAATATTTTTTGAGTAAAGTGTAAAAAAGAAAAAGAATATCAATATAAAAAACATATCAATCATAAATTGCAAAGAGTTTTTCCCTAAATATGCTCCAAATGAAAGAATATTTTGTACAGATTGAGATACATTTATTCTTTCAAATATATCTTGTAGCAGATCTTTTATAAATGCAAAATCATCGGGTATTCCACCTTGTGTCCATACTTTTATTTGATTTATTGTTTTTACCAATTCTTGTTGATTTAGTTCATTAAAAAAGTTTGCAAAGGAAAAAATACAATATAAAAGAGGCAAGAAGAACAATCCTGCCATAATAAT
>CAKZOX010000047.1 GCA_937138295.1 uncultured Campylobacteraceae bacterium | reverse complement strand
AGAACTAAACCAACTGGTGAAACAACTAGATTACCTGGTTTATTCGCTTGTGGAGAAGCAGCTTGTTGGGATATGCATGGATTCAACAGACTTGGAGGAAACTCAG
The DNA here is from genome assembly GCA_937138295.1 of uncultured Campylobacteraceae bacterium. Lineage (GTDB taxonomy): Bacteria > Campylobacterota > Campylobacteria > Campylobacterales > Arcobacteraceae > JALRJW01. The sequence continues at coordinate 5,224 of CAKZOX010000047.1, read as the reverse complement.
TTTCTGAAACTGTAACTGCTGGTATGATTATTGGTAACTACTTTGCTGATTATTGTTTAGAAAATGATGTAACAATTCCAACTTCAACAGTTCAAAGATTCTTAAATGAGCAAGATGCTTATTTAGATGAAATTCTTTCTTACAATGGTAATGAAGACATCTTCAAAATCAAAAGAAGAATGCAAGAATTAATGGATGAAAAAGTTGGTATCTTTAGATCTGGTGAGCCTTTAAAAGAAGCTGTTGATGAGTTAAAAGAATTATTAGTGAAAACTAAACAAATCAACGTTAAGTCAAAAGAAAGAGCTGGAAACCCTGAATTAGAAGAAGCTTATAGAGTACCTAAAATGTTAAAAGTTGCTTTATGTTGTGCTAAAGGTGCAAGAGATAGAACTGAATCAAGAGGTGCACACTATAGAGAAGATTATTTAAAAAGAGATGATGCTAACTGGTTAAACAGAACATTATGTTCTTGGCCAAATAAAGATGATTTAGAGCCTACAATTGAATATGCTCCATTAGATATTATGACTATGGAAATGCCTCCAGCATTTAGAGGTTATGGTGCTAAGGGTATGATTATTGAACATCCAGATTCAGAAATAAGACAAGCGCAAGTTGATGAAACTGTAGAGAAATTAGAAGCAGAAGGTAAAGATAGACATCAAATTCAAGATGCATTAATGCCATTTGACTTACCAATGAACTATAAAGAGAAAAATGAAAGAGTAGGAGACTTATAATGAGTATCGAGAAAGGTAGAAAAGTTACGATTGAAGTTTTAAAATTCAATCCAAGAAGTAAGGTTTCTAAACCTCACTTCGTAAAATATGAATTAGAAGAAACACCAGGTATGACTCTTTTCATTGCTTTAACAAAAATTAGAGAAGAGTTAGACCCTGACTTATCTTTTGACTTCGTATGTAGAGCTGGTATTTGTGGTTCTTGTGGAATGGTTGTAAATGGTAAACCTGCATTAGCGTGTAGAACACTTACAGCTAACTATCCAACAGGACACTTAAAATTAATGCCTATGCCAGCATTTGAATTAATCAAAGATTTATCAGTAAACACTGGTAAATGGATGGATAATATGTCAAGAAGAGTTGAATCATGGATTCACACTAATGATGAAACTGATATCTCTAAACTAGAAGAAAGAGTAGATCCAGATGTTGCTGATCAAACTTTCGAATTAGATAGATGTATTGAATGTGGAATTTGTGTTGCATCATGTGGTACAGCATTAATGAGACCTGATTTTGTTGGACCTGTTGGATTAAACAGAGTTGCAAGATTTGAAGTAGATCCTCATGATAATAGAACTGCTGAAGACTTCTATGAATTAGTAGGTGATGATAACGGTATCTTCGGTTGTATGTCATTAATGGCATGTGAAGATCATTGTCCAAAACACTTACCATTACAAAACAAGATTGCTTACTTAAGAAGAAAGCTTGTTTCTTTAAGATAATTAATTTACGAAGATTTTTCTTCGTAAATTATTTTTTAATAGTAAAAAAAGTTAAGTATCAAGTTTTGATATTTAACTTTTTTTATTTAGGGAGATTTTAAATGAGCTTAACAAACGATTACTTTTTACTTTTTCATGGTACAACCTATGAACAAAAAATAGAAGCTGAACCAATTGACACTGACATAGATACAGATACTATTTCTATATTTTCTTTAATTTTAACTGCTGAAAGAAAAAACTTTAAGAAAATTATTGATTTGGATAGTTTTCAAGATTTATGTAAAAGAATAAAAATTAAATCTCCATCAAACTTAGAAGAAGTAATGCACACTCAACATAATATTATTGAGTGCTTAAATCAAAATCTTACAAAAGAAAATGTTGATTTTATTCATAAATGTTTTGAATTTTTAAATAAAGAAGAAATATTAAATTTTGATAATTACAATAAATTAATTTCTCTGTTTGATCATGCTGAATTAAATATAGATTCTTATGATGAAGATAAATCCTTTAAAGATGAAGAAGATATTGTAAATGATAATAAAGCTTCGTTTAAAGAGTTAAAAGTAAGTCTTGAAGATGTAATTGAAGAATTAAAATCACTTATTAAAACAGAAAATATAAGAGCAGATTTTGATGATACCGTTGAATATTTAAATAATCAAAAATTCTCTATTGGAATTACAGGTGTAATGAACGCTGGAAAATCTACAATGTTAAATGCTCTAATGGGTAAAGAAATACTTGGAAGTGCAGTTGTTCCTGAAACAGCAAATTTAACTATTGTAAAACACAATCCAACTGAAAATGCAAAAGTATTTTACTGGAATCAAAAAGAGTGGGATAGAATAGAAAATTCTGCAAAAGAATTAGAATCTATGAGAGACTATGTAAATGAAACTCACAAAGTTTTTGGTGATTCTTTAAAAGATTATATTAAACATGAATCAAGATATGATGAAGTTGATATTAATGATTTATCATCATACACATCAGCTGAAGCAAGCGGTAAAAAATGTAACCTTGTAAAATATGTAGAATTAGGTTCAAATTTAAATTTCTTAAGTGACGGAATTGAAATTGTTGATACACCAGGTCTTGATGACCCTGTTATTCAAAGGGAAGAAATCACAAAAGAGTATATCTCTCAATGTGATATGATGCTTCACTTAATGAACGTTTCACAAAGTGCTACTTTAAAAGATGTTGAATTTATAATTGATGCCGTTTTATATCAAAATATTTCAAAGCTTTTAGTTGTAATAACAAGGGCTGATACAGTATCAAAAGAACAACTTGAAGAAGTAATTGAATACACTAAATCATCTATTCAAAGACAACTAAAAAGTCAAAATAAAGACAGTCAACTTGACTATATTTTAAATACTATTAAATTTATTCCAATTTCTGGGAAAATGGCCCTATTACATAGAGCAGGTAGAGCTCAAGAAGCTATAGATGCAGGATTTACCATAGAAGATACAGGTATCTTAGAAATAGAAAAATATTTAACTGAAACTCTTTTTGGTTCAAATTCTCAAAAAGGTGAGTTGATTATTCAATCTGCTAAATCACAAGTTTTAAAAACAATTGATAAAGAAAACTTAGCACTACACTATGAACTTCAATTACTTTCAAAGTCTAAAGATGAACTTCAAAAAGATTTAAAAGACTTTGAAAAAAGAAAATTAGTTAATCAGAGAATTTTTACTTCTGTTAGTGAAGATATCAATTTTTATAAAAAAGACGCAAATGATTATATAAATTCACTAGATACATTTTTAGAAAGTGAATTAATTGATTTACAAAATATTATCAAACAAAGAGTAATAAGTGATGTTAGATATACATTTGAAAAAACGAAAAAAAGACCTGAGAGTTCAAGGGTAAAAGTTATTGTTGAAACTGCAATTAAAGATGGAATTATTGATGTAATTAGAGATTATAGATATAAATTTATTAAAAAATCACAAAGTATTGGTGAACAATGTGAACAAAAATACCAAGATTTAGGTTTTGTACTTGGACATAAAAATGATAACTTTGATGCTAGAGGGTTCTTCCAAGATGATTTTAAAACAGGTTTCTTAACTTCAAACAATGAAGTATTAATTAATAAAATAGTCAAAGCAGTTGCAAAATCTAAAGAAAATAAATTAAGTGAACTAGATAGAGAAATTGAACAATATATAAAAGAACAATTTAAAGATATTGAAGAAAACATAAAAGAAAAAGCACATAAAGTTTCAACTGTTTTAGTTGATTCATTCTTTGAAACATTAAATGCACCTCTTATTAGAGTTCAACAAAAAATGAAAAATGAAGAAGAAATTCTTCAAAATCAATTATCTACATTTGAAAAAGATGAAAATAATAGAGCCCAAAAATCAATTGATATTCACAAAACAATTAAAGCCTTAGATACTATGGTAAATCAAATAAAAGGACTTAACTAATGAGCGCAAATATTACAGTTTTAGATAGATTTATTAGTGAGTACAAAGAAAAATATACTAAAAAAGAGATTGTATATGAAGAATCACTAGTTGGGGATATTAAAAGAGTTCAAGATAAACTTTTAGATGAAAAATTTATGCCTTCTAGTCAATTAAAAGAAACACTAAATAAACTTATTAGAAGAGCAAGATATCCTATGGAAGTTGCTATTACAGGACAATTTAGTGCTGGTAAATCAACTTTCTTAAATGCCTTACTTTCTAGAAATATCTTACCAACAGGTATCACTCCTGTTACTTCAAAGGTAAACTTTATTAACTATGGAGATGAGTATAAATTAAAAATCACTTATTACTCAGGAGCTCAAGAGTTTGCACCTATTGAAGCAATTGCTGATTTTACAGACCAAAGACAAGATGAAATGAAAGATATTAAATATCTTACATTATATGCTCCTATGGATATCTTAAAAGATATCTCTTTTGTAGATACCCCTGGTTTAAATTCACAATCTCAAAGTGATACAGATACTACTAGAAAAGTATTAAAAAATGTTGGTGGTATTATATGGCTTACATTAATTGATAATGCAGGAAAACAATCAGAAGCTGAGATACTTGAAGAGTATATGGAACATTTTAAAGACAAAACTTTATGTGTATTAAATCAAAAAGATAAATTCACACAAGAACAAATTGATACAACAACAAAATATGTATCAGAAAAATTTGCTAAGTATTTCGCGCAAGTTACACCAATATCAGCAAAAATGGCACTTGACTCAAGGGCTACTCAAAAATCTGTATTAATTGACAATTCAGTGGAAGAAGTATTAAAAGAGTTTAAAAAAGATTTAAATACTCACATGCACAATGCTGAATCAATTAATTTCTTTGAAGACAAGTACAAAGAATTCAATAAAAAAATCTCTGAAATAAAAAATAGAGATATTTCAGCAAATATGGAAATGCTAAAAGAATCAAATATTCAAAAAGTATTAGAATTTATTGAGTATGAATTAAGACCAAAAGCAGCTGAATCAAAAGAATATACAATTAAAAAAGATTTAAAAGGTATATGTGATATTTTAACAAATGAGTATAAAACTATTATGGCTGTTTATGACTCACTTGTGGAGATACTTAAAAATACAGAACCAAAAGTAATAGAAGCCTTTGAAGCTATTCATAAAAAATATTCTAAAGAATTATTTACTATTTATAATTCACTTGAATCAATTATGGAAAAAATAGCCCATGAAACATATAAAAATATAACTAGAAAAAA
>CAKZOX010000046.1 GCA_937138295.1 uncultured Campylobacteraceae bacterium | reverse complement strand
CCATTTTCCTATATCAATATGATTAAAATCACTTGATTTATCCCAAGTTTCAGTCTCTTGGCATAAAACTTTATTTTGTGAAACAGCCTCAAAAGTAATAGGATTTATAAACTTTTTAGCACCTTCAGTCATTATTACTTTTACAATAGCACCTGCTTTAATATAAAGTCTAATTAACTCTAATGCTTTATAAATAGCAATAGACCCTGTAACTCCTACAAGTATTTTTTTATCTTTTAAAAGCATGATTTATTACTTCTTTTCTTGTGAAAAATGTTTATAAAAATAACCAGAGATACTCTTTTTCTTTGCTCTTGTTAAATATAACTCACCGCTAGAAATATCACTTGTTACAGTTGAACCAGCTGCTATCATTACATCATCAGATACTGTTACAGGTGCCACAAGTTGGGTGTCACTTCCTACGAATACATTTTTTCCTATAATAGTTTTATATTTATTCACACCATCATAATTACAAGTGATTGTTCCACAACCAATATTTGTACCTTCATCAATTTCACAATCACCTAAATATGTCAAATGCCCAGCTTTTACACCATTTAGTTTTGCTTTCTTTGTTTCTACAAAGTTTCCTAAGTGAGTTTTATTAAGTTCACTTCCAGGTCTTACTCTAGCCATTGGTCCAGCATCACTATCAACTAAAATAGCATCTTCAACTACTGTGTTTGTTTTAATATGAGAGTTTATAATTTTTGTGTTTCCAAGTAATGTTACACCATTTTCTAAAATACTTTCACCTTCTATTTGAACACCCTCTTCTATATAAATAGTATCTGGTAATCTCATTATAACACCCTGCTTTAAAAACTCTTTTTTAATTCTATTTTGATGAATAACCTCAGCATCAGCTAATTCAACTTTTGAATTAACACCTTTAAAATTTTCTTCATTTACTTCTAAAGGAATAAGAGTTTTGTTTTCATTTATAGCCATTTCAACTAAATCTGTGATGTAATACTCTTTTTGAGCATTATCATTTGATAAAGTTGGAAGTTTTTCTAGTAAGAACTTTGTATCAAATTGATAAATACCTGCATTAGCAATATTGATTTTTAACTCATCTTCTGAAGCATCTTTTTGTTCTACAATTTTTACTACTTTTTCATTTTCAATTACAACTCTTCCATAACCATCTGCACTATCCAAGTTTAAAACAGACATTACAATAGTTGCATCTACATCAAACTTTTTAAGTTCATCTGCTTGAATTAAAGGCATATCTCCATTTAAAACTAAAACCTTATCATGAGCTGGTGTAATATTCATAACAGCCCCACCAGTTCCTGGATAGTTTTCATGGTCTTGTTTTACAAATTTTATTTTCTTTTCTTTAATTTCCTCTTGAAAGTAACTTGAGATAGTCTCTAAAACTCTTTCATATTGATGATATAAAACTACAACAATATCATCAGATATTTCTAAAGATTCTTTGATTGAATAGTATAACATTGGTTTACCAGAGATTTTATGCAAAACCTTTGGTGTAGTTGATTTCATTCTTGTTCCTGCACCTGCTGCTAGTATAATTATTGATTTATTGTTCATTGGTGTCCTTAATATTTAACGCTTCATATATTTCATTTTTAGTATTTATTGCAACTTCTTTTAGTGCTCTTTTCATTTTTTCATCACTAACAGAAGCATTTGAAAGCTTATTTAGATTTGTAATTTTAGTTCTTAAAAACTGTGCAACTTTCAGATTTTTTTTGTTTTTATTGTACATTAAAACCCCTGATGCAACTAAAGCTGCAACAAGTTTTATATGCCCAAATATTGCTGCATAATTTAACAGTGTAAATCCCGATGCATCTGGTAAATTCATGTCAGCACCTGCTGCTATTAGCCATCTAGCTATTTTATAATTTCCATGTCTTTGAACGTGATGTAAAGCTGTTCTTCCTTGTCTATCTTTGATATTTAAATCAGCTTTTTTTGTCAATAATTTCTCTAAAACAATAACATCATTTGCTATAACTGCCTTGTGAATTACAGTTCTACCATCATTATCTTGAATGTCAACATTCACCCTAAATTTTAGTAAAAATACTAATCTTTCTAAGAATTTATCCCTAAGAAGAATATCTTTTAATTGCATACCCTCTTCTATAATTACAGCTAAGGGAGTTTTCCCATCATCTCCAACTGTATTTGGATCCATTCCATAGGCAAATAGTATTTTTAATAATTCAAAATCATTATGTCTTATAACATCAAATAAAAGATTTCTACCATTTTCTTTTGTTTTTTCTAAATCTGGTTTATATGTTAAAAATTTTTTGAATAATATTTCATAATTTTCATCTTCAATATAGTGAATAAAGTTATGTACATCCTGTCTTTTTTCATTTCTTTGTATTAGAATAATATCTATAAGATATTCATATGGTGCTTTGCCAAAATTATCTTCAATTTCAACACTAGCTCCATTTTTTATTAAAAAATCAATCATTTTTAGATTTTCATTGCCTTTTAACAACTCATGGTGTAAAACAGTTTTACCATCTAAATCTTTTGCATTGATATCAACTCCACATTTAATCAAAAAAGCAATTCCATCATAGTTTTTTTGTTTTACAAGTTTTCTTAAAACTGAATCACCATTTTTATCGGGAGTATTTACATCAAGTCCACTTGCGATTAAAAGAGTTATTACTTGAAGATAATTATCCTCGTAATCTATATGTGTAAACTCAGAAGGCAATTCTTTTGGTGAAACTTTTTGGTACTTGAATATTTGAAAAATTAGATCTAGAACATTCATATTTGAATTATCTTTTACGTTAAGATCAATTTTCTTTTTTATCAATGCTCTTAGAATTGAAATGTTTTTTTTACCTGGTATAACCGCATTAAACAATACATTTCTACCATCTTCATCAACTTGATTTACATTAATTCCAGCTTTTATTAGAATTTCGGCTAATAAAATATTTTTCTTAAGAACAGCACTAAATAAAACTGTTCTAGAAGCGTCATCAAGAATGTTTAAATCATCAACATTCTTTACAACCTCAGCTAAAATTTTTTCATCATTTCCTTCAACGGCATCAAAAAGTACAGTTTTTCTATAGTTGTCAGTTAAGTTAAAGTCAGGTTCATAGGGAAGTAAAGCTTTAAAAATTCTATAATTTCCCTCTAAAGCAGCATCTTGTAAAAGAGTTCTATTATCAGAGTTTTTGTGGTTTATTGAAGCGCCATTATCTAGCAAAAACCTAACCATCATAGAGTCAGATTTTGAAACAGCTTCATTTAATACAGTTTTACCCATATTATCTTCATGATTTATGTCAATTCCATTTTTTAAAAGTAATTTTATAGCTTCTATTTTTCTTTTATTACAAAGTGTAAAAAGGATTGTTCTTCCTTTTTGATCTACACTATTTATGTCTATACCACTATCTATTTGACTTTGAACCTTTGATGAATCAAGTGGTTCTTTTAGTATATCTTTGTTAAAAGAGTCTTCAGAATTTCCCTTTAAAAAACCTAACACATTAAAATCTTTCTAGTTGAATTTTATATATTTTACCAGAAAATATATTAATATTTTTTACGATTATTTTCAGAGCTTCTGTTTCTACTACTTCTGAAGGTCTTTTTTTTACTCTCTTCCCTTTTTCTTCTTGGAAAATATTCTTTATCTCTATTATCATTATCTTTTAAACTAGTTTTTAAAGTTTGCTCTATAAAACTATTAAAAGAGTTCCTTAAAATAAATGCTTTATCATGATCAGGAAAAATATCAGGTAGTTTATATGAAAGCCACAAATAAAGTGATATCTTCTTAACTTCATCTTCAACTAAAAGTAAATCTCTTTGTGTAACTGCTTTTTTTGGCAAAGTAATAGATGGCTTATATCTACAAACTTTTTTTCTAATAACACTTGATACATAAGCTTGATATGCTTGAAGTATAATATTTGATTTTGTTGTAATTGGAGCTTGTGCTAATAAATATTTATCTTCAAGTTTTAGATTAACTTTTTGATCAAGTATTTTTGCTGTTGTAATCATAGAAGATATATTTGCAGGTCTAAATGGTCCTGCAAAGTACATATTATCAGCAAAAAACTTCAAGATTTTTGTTAAAGATTTTGTTTTGATATGACTTGCTAAATCTTCTAATTGATTTGTATTTATTTTTACTTTAAAAGGTGGTTTTATAGTTTTTATTGGCTTTAAAAACTCTTCTTGCACGTGTTTAATTACATCTCTTCTAGTTCCACCTAAGTAACCAGCTTCAAAGTGACCATATCTTCCTGCACGTCCTGCTATTTGTGTTATTTCATTTACATTTATTTTTCTTTTACTTATTCCATCAAATTTTGTATCTGTTGTAAATAAAATAGTTTTAATAGGTAAGTTTAATCCCATAGCAATAGCATCTGTTGCAATAAGTATTTGAGTTTCACCATCTCTAAATCTTCTAGCTTCATCACGTCTAACTTCAGGTGATAAATTTCCATAAATAACTGAAACTTTATATTTCTTTTGAAGTTTTTGTTTTAGTTTTAAAACATCACTTCTTGAAAAAGCTATAAGTGCTGTTTGAGCTTCAAGATGATCAAGTGCTGTATGCTTTTCTAAAACTTTTAGTTCATTTTTTCTTTGATGTTTTACTATTTTTAAATCTTCATCTAAATAGTTTGCTATTTTTCTAACAGCATCAAGTGCATTTACACTACCTGTCATAATAATCTTTTTAGCGGGACATCCTAAAATAGCGTTTACCCAAGCCCATCCTCTATCAGGGTCATCAAGCATTTGAACTTCATCAATAATAGCAACATCAACATCTAAATCAAAATCTAGCATTTCAATAGTCGAACATACATGAGCTGCATCTTCATCTAATACTTGTTCTTCACCTGTAATAAGTGAGGCTTCAATACCTGATGATTTTAAATCTTCGTATCCTTCTAAAGCTAATAATCTAAGTGGTGCTAAATATAAACCTGAATTTGCCTTTTTTAATTCAGTCATTGCGTTGTATGTTTTACCTGAATTTGTAGGTCCTACATAAAACTCTAGTTTTCTATTTAAACTTCTAGCTAAGGGATATAATGTTTTTAAATCACAATTTAAAAGTGTGTGTAATTGGTCTTTCCAGTTTTGTTTCATGAAAGTATTATATACTAATCATATTAAAAGTGAATTATTGTTTGACATCAAATTTAACCTTAGCTATAATATGGTAAAAATATATGGTAAAGGATACTGTATGTCAACTATGGAAAAAATCACTTTTAATTTACCATCAGAATTAAAAGAACAAGTTTCAGCACTTAAAGACGAACTACATATGTCTATGTCAAATATTTATGTTGAAGCTATTAAAAAGTTTGTAAAAGAGCAAGAAGAATTAAAATGGAAACAAGGTGCTTCTTTGGCATCAAAAGATAAAAATTACCTAAAATTAATTGATGAACTTGAGCAAGAACAGGATGATATCTATGGATATTAATCAAAAGGAGATTTGGTTAGTTGATTTTTCACCTAAAATTGGAGCTGAAATCAGTAAAATTAGACCTGCAATTGTAGTAAGTAGCGATATAATTGGGAAACTTCCTTTAAAAACTATTGTTCCTATTACGAACTGGTCAAAGAGTTTTTCAAGCTACCCATGGATAATTGAAATCAATCCAAATGATTTAAATGGATTATCAAAACAATCAGCTATTGACTGTTTTCAAATAAGAAATTTCTCAACTCAAAGATTTAATAATAAAATTGGGAAAATTGAAGAAGATATCTTCAAAAAAATACAACAAACTATAATAAAAACTATAAGCTAAGGAAATATATGAATTGTGAATATTTTGGTAAATGTGGTTCATGTACTTTACATGACAAAACTTATGAAGAGCAACTTCAATATAAAATAGATATTGAAAAAGAAAGATTTAAAGAGTTTGATATTCAAAACTTTGACATCATTAAAAGTGATGACTCAAACTTCAGATATAGAGCTGAATTTAGGATTTGGAAAAACTTTGATGATGAACAAAATCCAACACTACACTATGCTATGAATGACTTTGAAAAAAATGCACTTGAAATAGAATCTTGTCAAATTGTTAGCCAAAATATTCAAAACCTTATGCCTGTACTTTTAGATGATATTAAAGTTGATGATGTTTTAAAGCACAAACTTTTTGCAATAGAATTTTTAGCCTCAACTACAAATGATATACTAGTAACTTTGATTTATCATAGAAAGCTAGACGAAAACTGGGAGCAAAAAGCAAAAGAAATTCAAACAAAACACAATATCAAAATTATAGGAAGAAGTAGAAAGCAAAAAGTTGTTTTAGAAAATGACTACATAGATGAAACATTAAACATAAATAACCAAGACTTCAAATTCCAATACAAAGAAGGTGGTTTCACTCAACCAAACACAAAAGTAAATGCCAAAATGATTGAATGGGTTTTAAATCATATTGAAAACTCAAATGATGATTTATGTGAATTATACTGTGGTGGAGGAAACTTCACAATCCCTCTTTCAACAAAATTCAAAAAAGTTTTAGCAACAGAGATATCAAAAACATCTATTAAATCAGCACTTAAAAACTGTGAGTTAAATAGTATTAAAAATATAGATTTCATAAGAATGAGCGCTGAAGAGTTTGTAGATGCTTTAAATGAAACTAGAGAATACAGAAGACTTAAAGATGTAAATTTAAAAAATTTTAACTTTAAAACAATATTTGTAGACCCTCCAAGAGCAGGACTTGATGACTTTACTAGAGAATTTGTAAAACAATTTGAACAAATAATTTATATATCTTGTAACCCTGAAACTCTACACAGAGACTTACAAAGTATTACAAATACTCATAAAATAGAGAGTTTTGGATTTTTTGATCAGTTTGCTTATAGTAAACATATTGAGTCTGGTGTGGTTTTATCAGCTAAAGATAAAATCTGATATAATTTAAATGTTTTATATGGAGGTTCAATATGGAAAATTTGAAAAAAAATATTATTACTGAATATTTAAAACAACATAAAAATGAATTTATGAATAAATATGCTATTAAGAAAATTGGATTATTTGGTAGTTTTGCAACCGAAAACAATAATGATAATAGTGATATAGATATAGTTTATGAAACAACTACAAAAGATTTAACACTGAAGCAATATTTCCAGATAGAAGAAGAACTTAAACAACAGTTTAATCGAAATATTGATTTAGTAAACATAAAATACATGAACCCCTTAATAAAAAGAAAAGCTCAAAAAGACATAATTTATGTATAGTGATAAAAACTTAATTTATATATTTACCATTTTAGAAGCTATTGAAAAAGTATTTTTATACACTAAAGACTTCAAAGATGACGAAGAATTTTATGAAACAAAGGATCAACTATACTTTAATGCAGTTACTAATCTGCTAATCGCTATTGGTGAAGAAAACAAAAAAATTGATGACCAGATAAAAAATGATTTTACTTTTATATGGAATGATATCTCAAAAATGAGAGACAAAATTTCTCACAACTATAGAGGTATAAGTCCTTACATTGTTTGGGATATAATCCAAAACTCACTTCCTGGTTATAAACAAATATTATTAGATATTCTACCAAATATAGAAGATTATGAAGACTCATTAAAAGAAATTCTAACATCTCAATACTATAAGCATCTTGACTATCTAAAAAGTTGAAAACATTCATTATAAGTTTGCTTATAGTAAACATATTGAGTTAGGTGTGGTTTTAAATAAAAGGTAGTGGCGAAGAAAGATGATTAGTCTTTCCTATTATTTGATGATTTCTTTTCTACCCACAAAAAAAGGCACAACCTAAGTTCTACCTTTTTTCACTTTTTTGATCTAAATATTAACCTATTCCATTTATTGTAGTATAATGTATCTACATTAATATACAAGGCATTACAATGAGTAAAAAAGCTATTAACATAAGAATTGATGAAACATTATTGCATGACTTAGATAACTATGCACATGAATTAGATAGATCAAGAACTTATCTAATAGAAAAAGCTGTAAGTGCATATTTTGACAATCTAGATGAAATGATTTCAGATAAACGAATTGATGAAGTAAAAGAGGGAAATACTGAAGTTTATACACTAGAACAAGTTGCAAAAGAACTCGGGCTTAACTGATGTTTAAAGTTATTATTCCAAAACCTGCTTTAAAAGAACTTTCCAATATCAATAAAAGTGACCAACAATTAATTTTTGATAAAATCAAAGATTTAGAAAAAGGAATATTCACAAAAGATAAAGCACTAAAAGGAAAGTACAAAGGAAAATTTAGAAAAAGAGCTGGTGACTATAGAATCATCTATTTTAAAGAAAATGACATATTACTTATAACTGTAATCAGAATTGCCCACAGAAAAGAAATATTCTAAGAACCATAAAAGCCAATGGCAAGGGAAGGTGATGAATCTTCCCTTATATTTTAAACTAATTTAACTCTATGGCTAAAGCCATGAGAATTATTAGTACCATCAGCCACTTGAAATGCAAAACTGTCTCCTTTAAGGAACACTCCCACCCTAAAACTTGCTACACTACCCGCAAAAAAAAAGGCAGAGTCAATTAGACTCCACCTCTACTATGTTCCCTAATTCAGGTCATCACTCCTGATAAAGTTAACAGTGCATTTCAATAGATAGATTATAACCAAACAAAAATTACAAGTCAAGGAAAAGTATTGAGAAAAAATCTTTGAACAAGAAAATAAATTAAGCTAATATTAAGAAATGTAGTGTCATAATACATTTATAAGATTTAGGAATCAATGGATTCCGAAGGGCTTTCTCCCTATGCTTGCTAACCCAAGAATGTAATCGGCTGTGATTATATACAAATCACAATGTGTCATAATAAAAAGGAAAAATTATGAGAATTAATACTAACATTGCGTCAATGACTGCGCAAGAAAATGCTCAAAACGTAAATAAAAACTTAAGTTCTTCTTTAGAAAAACTTTCTTCTGGATTAAGAATTAATAAAGCGGCGGATGATTCATCTGGTATGGCTATTGCTGATAAACTTAGAACTCAAGCTTCATCTTTAGGTCAATCAATTTCAAATGCGAACTCTGCAAATGCTTTAGTTCAAATCGCTGATAAAGCAATGGCTGAGCAATCAAACATTTTAGATATCGTTAAAACAAAACTTATCCAAGCAGCTACTCAAACTACTTCTGATGAAGGTAGAGAAGCTATTAGAAAAGATGTTTCTAAACTTTTAGAACAATTAGATAATATTGCTGAACAAACTAACTATAATGGAATCAATCTTTTAAATGAAAAAGGTGCTGAATTCTCATTTCAAGTTGGAGAAAAATCATCATATGATGTAAGCACTACAACAGCTTTCGCTGCAAATACTTCTGGTCTTGGTGGTGGTTCTGTAAGTATAGCTACTGGAACTAACATTGCTCCAGAAGATGCACTATCTGTTTTAACTAATGCTGCTGGTGTAACATTAAATGGTGTTGAAACTGACAATACGACTGCTGCAACAATGAATATTAGCGTAAGTGGTAAAGTAGGTGAGGTTACTATAGGTGGAGGAGAAACTGCAGCTACACTTGATTTTTCAAGTGCAAGTGACGATCAATGGGCAGCAATAAGTGCCTTAGCTACTGCAGATGGTGCCGCTACAGTTGATAATGATGCCAAAACTTTAGAACTAGCAGATGGTGAGGCTTTAGATTTTGGTGATTTAGAAGTTAACTTTACATTAACTAATGCTGTAGCAGCTGGTACTGTTCTTTTAGATAATGATGGTACTAGTTCTATAAATATTGTTAATAATGATGATACTGATGAAGTAAATCTTGCAGGTACAGATATGACAGGTGGTGATCTACTTATAAATTTAAAGAATTTAGATGAAAATGGTTTAACATCAGATGTTGCAAATAATTTTATGGAAGCAGTTGATGAAGCTTTAAATCAAATTAATACAGTAAGATCTGACTTCGGTTCAACTCAAAACCAATTAGATTCATTCATTAGACAT
>CAKZOX010000045.1 GCA_937138295.1 uncultured Campylobacteraceae bacterium | reverse complement strand
ATATGGGTCAATCATAATATCTAGCCCACCCCATAATGCAGTGATGATTTGACTGAAGTCACCAAATAACATAGTGTTAGCACCTACTTGGTTTGTTCTATGGAAGTTGTATCCATTTACTTGACCATTTTCAAGTAACATTTTTCCACTGTTTGCTGTTTTCTCTTTAGTTTTTAACTTACCAGTTACATTTGCACCAGCGATATAGTTCATCATATCTACATCAGCATTTCCAGCAGCTACTTTTGTTTCAAAGTCAACAACATTAGCCCAGCTTAATCCACCAGCAGCTGTACTACAATCTACAGCATTTACACCAGTAGTATTTAAAATACCAGTTGGTTGACCATCAGCACCAGTTCCACTGATTGCAGCTTTATCAATAGCTAAAGCAATATTTGCAGCTAAATCATTCATAACAAGATTTTCTACAGATGGATTACCTTGTAGTAACATTTGTCTAGTATATGCAGTAGCACCACTTACAGTTTTTGGTGAAAGATTTAACATACCGATAGTTAAGTCACTTTCAGTTGTGTCTGCACCCTCTAAAATCCAGTAAGCTGTAGCTGAACCACTTTGTTTTGGAATAGCAACATTTCCACTTAATCCAGTTAAAACTTGACCACCTAATTTAGAAATGATAAGTTTGTTTCTTAAAATATCAATAAAGTTTCCACCCATGTGAGTAGTACCAACTAAGTTAGAAGCACCAGTAGTAGTTAAATCTCTTTTTAACACCTCATGTGGCATATAAAAACCTCTACTATCTTTACCTAACATTTTTTCTACAGCTTTTGAAGCTTCTCTTTCAAAACCAGCTTTTGACCAATTACCAGTAATAGCAGCAGCCATAGCTTTACTAAATGAATATTGTTTGATTTCTTTTTCAGATAATCCAATATCACCAGCTTTACTATCTATTGTTGTTTCTCTTGAACCGATTTTATCAAGAACTAAAGTTCTAAATTCATCAGCAGTTGTTCCATCTTCAATAGCTTTAGAAGCAATATCAGTTAAACCATGTTTTGCACCAATAGCTGAAATTTCTCTCACTCTTGTTCTTTCACTGTTTCTTGCTTCATTTTGAACTGCAACTACATCTACATTATTGTTTTCACCAGGCATATTTTTTCCCTCTCTTTTTTGTTTTTTGTTTAGTATTCTTACTTCATGTTCTTCTAAGTCATTTGCACGACCTACACCTACCGTATTATCAGCCGGAATTGAAACAATTGATATTTCAAACGGTTGCCATTTAGTTACTCGATAAGTTTCCACACCATCACTTTCACTTTCTAGCTTCATTTCATCTATCTGGTATCCCACAGATACATTTTTCATAATCCCATCAACCACATCACTAAATACTTCTTTGGCTTTTGCACTGTTCCCAAATCTAACCATGGCATGACCTCTTTTGTTCTCTACCTTGGCAAATTCAATAACACCGATTACTACATCCCTATCATGGTTAAATAATAGTGGTGCTGCATTGTTCAACCTTTCCATATTCACTGATGTGGGTGAATGGTCTAGGATTTCTACACCCCAGTATCTTTCATAAGGTTCTTCAGAACTAAAAGATAATTCAACTGTTCTCTTTTCTTCATCAAAGTTTTTAAACTCCATATCCCTAAATTGTGGTTTAAGCTTCATTATTTTGTACCTCGTTTTTTATTGTTTCAGCCATAAGTTTTAAAAGTTCAGCTTCACTTATGGTTGTTATTCCATACTTAGCCCTTAACTCTTTTTCTTTTTGTAGCTGCTGGTATAGTTCTTCTATATCCATACCCATTTCACTAGCTATTTGTGTATGTGTTTTTAATCCCTCTTTTACAGCCAGGATATTTGACTGCATATCTTTTAAAGGGTCAACCCAGCTATAACCCCTATATAACCAAGATGGATTATTGAATTTGTCATATTTAAAATATGGAAGTGTAACTGCTTTTGTTAAAAGTGCCATATCTAACCAGTCAGCAAAAATATCATCTAGTAAATTTTCCCCCAGCCAAGTTTGTAGGTCTTTCCATACTTCCCTTTCCTCTAAAACACCACTTCTAAGTGAAGAGTAGTTAACACCCTCTAAGTCATTTGCTAAAGTGTTGTAAGAAACATCAAGACCACTAGAAATTCCCCTTAAAACTACTTTCATAAAATCTTTAAATGCAGTTGTAGGGTGTTGTGGGTCATAGTTTTTAAAATCTATCCCTTTTGGTAATAGTTCTATTTGACCTGGTTCAAGTTCATTTACAAGATTTCCACTATCATCAGTGTAGTCACCCTCATATTCTTCACCACCATCTTTTGAAACATAGAACCCACCTTTAGCAGCTGCAATTCTTGAAGCTGTTAATTCAGCTTCTTCATAACCATTTACCATTTTCATTCTAGTCATAGCAGTGTGCATCCAGGGTATCCCTCTAGTAGCACTAATTCTTAATGGTAAAAATAGATGATTTATTTCACTTGCTGGTACTCGTTCCCTGGTTAAGTCAATACTTCCAGTGATTTTTCCTGGGTGTGATTTGTATAGATGGTAAGCTATTGGTTTGTTCCATCTATCATATTCAATACCCATATAGATATTTCTTTCAGGCTCGTTAAATTGTTCATCCAGGTGGTCAGCTTCTAGCAGCTGAATAGCAAAACCAAATTCATTATCATAATTTCTAACTTTTCTAATAAGAACTTCACCATCTTCAGCCAAAGTTCCTATAGCCATTTTTTGGATTTCTTTTAAAGAGTATTTGCCAGTTACATCACAAATACCTTTTTTACTCCATCTTTTAAAAGCTTCTTCTATAATATCGTTGGCTACTTTATCCAGGTTTCCATTTGTGTCTTTTGCTTTGTTTTGAAGTCTAATACCTTGATTTCCAACTACATTAGATTTAACCATTCTTTTAAATCTTTTTGCGTAGTCATCATTTCTCATTAGTTCACGACTTCTAGCCCTAACTGTTTTTAAATCTTTTTTTATATCAATATCAGCAGTAGTATTACTTGGCAGCCATGTAGCATATAAATTTCCAGTATTTGCAGCATGGAAACTTCTTTTAGCTGCTTTTTGTGGTGCAGCTGTTCTTTTTATTTCAAATCCAAGAATTCTCACTATACAAACCTAGTTAAGACTTTTCTTGGTCTTGATTTCATTTTAAGGGAAGTTAATTTGTTTTGAAAATAGTTTGCTAGTTGAACCAGGTCAGGAATAGAATATTTTTTTAATTCTCTTCCATTTATTTTGTATTCTTCAACATTGTTAGTAGCAACACCAGCCAACATAGCTTCAATATTTTCTATGTTTGTTTCATAAAGTGCTATTTTTTCATCAGTAGTCAAAATAAATACCCTTACAAATTTTTATTGTAATGGCATTATTTCAAAAACTATGGGGAATTAAAAAGGGGACAAAAAATAAAAATCATTCCAAATTTAAAAGTTTTTTGTATTTTTCCATTTCATTTTCCAGTAAAGTTTGGATAAAAACAGATGGTGTTACACCTAATTTATCAGATACCACTTCTACATCTATGATAGTTGAAGTCTTTAATCTCACATTATCAAACTTTACTTTTGGGTCATCAGTTTTTGGTCTTCCTCTTCTTTTTTCTACTTCCATTTATTTATCCATCCCCCATTATTAGATTTTCTTTTATTGTTTTTTGCTTTTGGTGCAGCTTCTTTTTTAGCTGCTGATAAATTGTCTTTGATTTTTGAATAATTTGGATTTAAAATATTTAATGCTGCTAGGTTATACACTGTATAATCCAGGGCTTCATTTCTTGCTCTTATTGGTTTCCAAATCATAACTGGTCTTCCTTTTTTCATAGTCATAACTCTTTTTTCACTTGTAAGCATTTGAAAATACTTTTCATCATAAGTTTTATTGAAGTGCATATAACCATCACCAAAGTCTTCTAGTTGAAGCCTTGAAAATATAAGTTCTTTTGCTGTATCAGTTCCAACTGTAAAAAGCTTTACACCCAGTTTATTACTTGTACTTGGTCTTGAAATAATTGGTTTTCCAGCGATACTTGAACCCTTAATAGCAAACACTCTTCTAAATTCTCTTTTCTTACAAAACTTATAAACTTCATCTGTAAAGTGACCACCACTATCTATACATGTGCAGCTAACTTTCATTTCTACACCATCCATTCTTTTGTAAGTATCAGTAATGATATTTTCCAGGTCTTGCCATACTTCTTTTTGTGCTGGGCTTCCCTCTATCCTAAAATGTTTTATTCCCCAGCTTTCATTTCCATCACCCCAGGCTTTTATTTCACCCTCTAATCTATCATCCTGGGTATCAACTCCACATGTAAGAACTAAAGCAGCTGCTGGAACTTGTATATAATCTTCTCTTCTTTCCATTAATACATTGTCTTCTATCTGTTCACCTTGGTCTTCTTCCCATGTTTCACCCAGCGAAGTATTTACAAAAGTTTTAAGTGTGTGTGGTGACTTTTTAGCTTCTATGAAGTTTTTAGCCATTTCAGATAGTTTCACCCATGGGCTGTAAATCTCATTTAACCAAAATCCAGCTATTCCATTTTCTTTTGCTTCAGCTTTCCATTCACCAGCCGAAACTGCTCTCCATCTTTCCCCATCATTCCAACCAGTTCCACATTTTTCACAGTAATATTTAGCTGTTTCAGGTTTTCCATCAGTCCATGAAACATTAGCCCATCTTAACACCTGGTGTTCACCACATTCAGGACATGGAACATAGAACTTTCTTTTATCACTCTCTTCATAAGCTGCTTCAATCCTTGAAACATCTTTTATAGTTGGTGTTGAAGTTAACATCCTTTTTTTATTCCAAAATGTTGTACTTCTTTTAAAAGCCAGGTTTACTGGGTCACCCTCACTACCAGCACTTGGTGGGTATCTATCAACTTCATCACATAATACAACCCTTACTGGTCTTGAAGCTAGTGAAGCTGGACTGTTTGCCCCAGCCATGGTTATGTGTCCACCTGGAAAAGATTTATGTAGAATTGTATTTCCACTATCTTTTGCTTTACTATCTCTTATTTTGTGTGTTAAAGCTTTTGTATCCCTGGTCATTGGTGCTAGTCTATCTTTTGAAAAAGCTTGTGCCATATCTAGTGTAGGTTGCAGCAATAACATTGGTGATGGGTCTTGGTCAACAAAATAACCGATTATGTTCAATAGTGCTTCAGTCTTTCCTACCTGGGCTGAAGACATCCAAACTACAGTGTGAATATTTGGGTCACTAAATGCGTTCATAATCCCTCTTTGATATTCAGCCCTACTTGTTCGCCATTTACCACTTTCAGCTGAAGCTTCAGATGAAAGTTGTCTATAGTTATCAGCCCATTCACTAACAGTAAGTTTCTTTGGTGGTTTTACCACCCTTACACAATCAGCAATAATCATTTAATATCTTCCAGGCTGCTAAGTTCTTCTAAAAGTTCATAACAATAACTTTCAACAATAACAGCTACATCTTTTTTATCTTTTAATCCAACTAAATCACCACTCATTTTAGTTGGTAGTGAAAGTGTCTTATCTCTAAATGCTTTTAATATTCTTTGAACATCTTTGATAATCTGCTCTTTTGGTATCAAAAGTTTTTCACCCTCTAAAAATTTTTGTTCAGATATTTTTCCAGTCCAAAAGTCTTTTATGATTTGAACTTCTTGAAGTGTATTTTTTGCCTGGGCTGTAAGCTGCCTTAATCGTTCTAAATTTTCTTCACTGTAAAGTTCACTATTTTGTTTTATATCATTTGAAGTATTTTCAGTGATTGTATTTTTTTCCCCCGGGAAATTTTTTACCACCTTTTTTTCTTTGTGGTCAACATAAGCCTTTAGTGCATAAAGTCTTAGCAGCTTATCATCTTCATAACAGCTAGTAGGAAAAACACCATCTTTTGACAAATCTGAAATATGTTGTTTAGTCACATTAAAAGCTTCAGCTAATTCAGTTTGATTTATAAATCTATATTGTGCTGGTGCATTTTCCATAATTGCATTTTTCTGATTTTCTTTTGACCAGTCAAAGTTGTTTATGATTGCAGCTATAGCTTCAAACCTTTTTAGCTTTTTTCTTTTTCCAGTTCCCACATAAAGTTCATCACTCAAAGTTCCATCTTCTTTTTTTTGTGATATAGCTGCTGCACTAATTTTGAACACATCAGCCAGTTCTTTTTGGGTCATCAAATTTTTATCTGTTTTACTTGCCAAAATTAAGTCCTTTTTTGGAAATTAAGCAAAAGTCAACCAAGTCAACTAAATAATTAAGTAGGTCATCAAAGTACCATGAATACTTACTTGGATAAAGTTTTTCATTTAATTTGTTAAGAAAATAGTTAAGGAAGCTTGAAAAGTTTGTATCTAGTTTTTTTTCACGCTCGTAAGCACC
>CAKZOX010000044.1 GCA_937138295.1 uncultured Campylobacteraceae bacterium | reverse complement strand
AAATAGCACGAGACCCGGTCATATAGATACCAACAAGAACAAAAATTAAAAGAACTAATTAGACTTCATGAAGAAAAAAACAATAAAACTAATCAATCTAATACTGAAGGTAATAGCAAAGGTACATTAACAGCAACAGTTGAAACTAAAACATCTTTAGCATCTTGGCAAAAATACTATGAAAAAATAGGAGACTATAAAACTGCATGGCTTTTTGTTGAACAGTCTTTAAATAAAGAGTATGCTGATGCAACAAAAGAAGAACTAGCAAATATTGTTTCTATTTATAAAACTGAGTATTTTGATAAGCTTAAAAATTTATCAGACACTCCATTAATGGATGATGCTGTATCTGAATTTTATAAGATGCAAGATGATGCGTTATCACTTATTGCTGATCCAATAGACACAGTTAATGACAAATTTAAGATGCTACATGAGACAATCAAAGACACTTTTAGTACTGAGCAGTTAGAAAAATTTTATGAAGTTTGGGGGGACGAAGTAGCTAATGCTGGGGACACAAAACCAAGTGACCCATTAGAAGAAAATAAAACTTCTCTTGATGATTATATGATGGCTTTTGGCGACTTAACAAATGTAGTTTCAAAATATGGACAAGAGTCTAGTAAAGCTATGGAATTAGCACAAGCAGCTGAAAAAGCTATGGCTGTTACACAAGCTATTAGAGCAGTTATTAGAGCATGGGGAGACCCTTTTCCTTTAAACTTAGTTACAGTACCAACAACAATCGCAGCAACTGGAGCATTACTTGCCTCTATTGGTGCTGGTGGAGGTGGTGGTGGAGCATCTGCACCTTCTATGCAAGAAGTTAATAAATTTAATATCGAAGCACAATACAATCCAGCACTAGACAAAATGGATAGGCAAATCGAACTTCTTGAAGCTATTGAAAGAAACGGAAGTGCCTCAAGAATTGCAGTTGATGTAGCTGGTATGACTTTTGAAAGAGATTATGCTTTATTTGTAAATGAGGCTGTTGGGGAGTTACATGATAGACTGTCTCAATATTGGGGACCAAG
Organism: uncultured Campylobacteraceae bacterium; assembly: GCA_937138295.1. Lineage (GTDB taxonomy): Bacteria > Campylobacterota > Campylobacteria > Campylobacterales > Arcobacteraceae > JALRJW01. Next base: position 2,549 of record CAKZOX010000044.1, on the reverse strand, counting down.
AGATGACAGACAAGCTACAGAAAGTGCTTTAAATGAGTATTTAGGCTTTGATATTGGTACTAATATTGGCGAAGCAAATAATTCAGGAGATACTGAAGCCTATGTTATCAATAAAAACGCATTAAGAGACTCTTATAACTTTATGAGACTAATTCAAGCAGCTAATACTGACTTAATTAGAGGAACTGACTGGGAAGTATTATTTGACAAAGGTTGGGTTGGAGAAACTGACACACCTTTTAACATGATGATAGCAAGAATTGGGGACTTTACAAACGAGTTTCAAGAGTTGTTATCAGAATATACTCTTTCTTTATTAGACTCTATGGACGAACTAAAGTCAGCAAAAGATGACTTTATGGGGTTTTATGATGATATTACTGGAAGTTTAAAATATGAAAACCAAAAAATAGCCAATGCTTTTGATGAAGTTGAAAAACTTACAAAGGGTATGCCTTTATCTTCATATTTAGAGAGTGAAATAGATAATATTATTGCACTTGAGAAGTATTTGACAGAAGATAAAATAAACATACTTCTACAACAAGACCCTACTAAGCTTGAAGAACAATTAAAAATTCTTGAAGATTTAGAAGAACAAACTGGATTAACTTTTGAAAATGGTGCTGAAGATGCACTTAACTATCTTGAAAGTATTGAGTTAGTTAGTGAGGCTATGGCTACATCAAGAGAAAATATCCAATCTTTTATTAGTGGACTAAGAAGTGATGCAAGAAACTTAGAATTATCAGCTTACGCTGTTGGTGTTAATACAGCTACAAGCTACGATGATATTTATAAGCAGTTTGAACTATTATCAAGCGACACACTTGGACTGACTGATGATGAATTGGAATATCTTGAAAGTGCTATTGATGCAGTTAAACAATCAGCACAAGATGCTTTAGATGCACAGATAAAAGTTCTTGAAGATAATAATGAAGCACAAATTAAAGCATTGCAAGATGAGCAAAAGAGTTTAAATGAGATTTTAAATGAAATTACTTCTAATATACGCACACTTGAAAACTTAACTAAAAGCATTGACGATACTATTTACAAATTAAGAAACAATGATGTATTCGGTCAATCTTCTTTACAAAACTTCTATGATGCACTAAATGAGGCTAAAGGGCTTATAGGAACTGATGATTATTCAGCTCTAAGCGATGCTGTTCAAAAAGCTATAGGTCTAACTAGTGAATTATATGATACATCGAACTTTGCGGGTGCTAATGAAATGAGATATACTCAGTTACTTAGTGCTAATGAATTTGAAGATATGAATATTGAAATGTTAGACCAACTTGATTATCTTGAATTGATTGAAGAAAATACAAGAGCTACAGCAGATGCCTTAAGTGCTGAGATAACTAATCTTAGCGACTCACTTTCAAGTAATATTCAAGATTTAAACGATAATTTAAGTCAAGATAGTGGGTTAGAAGATTTGATAGCATCACTTGAAGCAAATGGTTTAGTTCAGGCTATTACACCAGAAGAAGCTATGACATTAGACAAAGCAACTGCTGATGTAATGGCTAGTTTTCAATCTGTTTTAGGTTGGACTCCAGATACTAGTTCAGATGGTTTTCAATATTGGCTAAATGAGTTATTAAATAATCCAAATATCACAAGTGGTATAGGTGGTAATATTGATTTTTCTATAGCTAGTGGAGCGTATAACACAGAGTGGCAAGATGAAGCTGAAGCTTGGGCTAAGAATATAGGCTTATATGATAACCTAATAGCTAGTTATAACATTCCAACTGTAAGTACAAGCACAACACCAACAAGCACAACTACTGAAACTTCATCAGTTACTCCTACTACAAGCACTGTTACAGATATGATTAATAGAGCAATTGCTGGAGGGTATGGTGAAAGTTTAATAAATAGTTATTTGTCAGATGGAGTTATCTCTGAAGATTTAGCAAAAAGTTTATTCTTGCAGTATGGTACAGATGGTAGTTTAAATGGATTATCTAACTCTCTTACATATAGCACATTAAGAAGTGTGGCTATGGCTAATGGAGCTTACACACCATTTGCAGATGGAGGTATTGTTACAGCTCCAACTGTAGGTTTAATTGGTGAAGCTGGATATAACGAAGCAGTTATACCATTAAAAGACCCTAACGACCCATTACAGATGAATGAAGTTTCAAAAGAGTTGAGTGACATTAAGAAGTTACTTATTAGGTTAGCAGCTGATAATAACAGTATGTTAAATATTGAAAGAGCCTTACTACAACAGTAGCATTGTTTTTTTGGTATAATATAAAAAAAATTATAAAGGGTTTATAATGGCTCAACCAATGTATGCTGTCGAGTACTTGGCAGGTATGCAGGTAGAGGGTGGTAAAGTATATCTAAGTGCAGATATACTTACTGCTTATCCAACTGCAAATATGTTAAAAATGAAAACTGAGGGTGTTTCAGTTTCGATTGATGGAACAGATATGTTCTCAACAAATTATGATGATGAAAGCCACATTACCACTGGCAAAAGTTATATCTTTAATAAAGATTGCTTAGTCGCTATTGGT
>CAKZOX010000043.1 GCA_937138295.1 uncultured Campylobacteraceae bacterium | reverse complement strand
AATCAAATAGTCATACAAGATAACATCAACTTTTTGAATAGTATTATATGCTTTTATTGTAAGTAACTCAACATCACCTAAACCACACCCTACTAAATATACTTTGTTTTGAGGCTTTTCAATTTTCATTTTAAATTCTTTCCTAGAATTGTAGATAAATCATTTCATTATCTATTTTAATTTCATACTTTTTTGTACAGCCATAATTCTCACTAATTGCTTCACCTGTTTTTAGAGAAATATCAGCATTATGTAAAGGACAAGTAACTATATCACCATGAACAAGTCCCTCACTTAATTTTCCTTGCTTATGAGGACAAATATTGTTTATTGCATAAATCAAATTATCATTTGTTTTAAATATTGCTATTTCTATTTCATTTATTTGAACAATTCTTGAACCCATTCTAGGAATTTCTTCAATCTTAGCTATTTTGTACCAACCTGACATTACAACATCTCCTTTGCTTCAAAACTATGAGAATCTTCAGGATCTATAACTATTTTGTCAAACTCTCTTGTAAATCCATCTTCAATTGCTTTTGCCCAAGGGTCAACTTGTGCTGATTTTTGTGATTCCTCAAATTTTCTTGCCCAAAAAAAGACCCTATCTTTATTTAGTAGCTCATCTTTTATATATTGTAAACCAACCCTTTCAATCCAATGTGCTGTTCTTTCAAGGTAGAAAGCATCTTCTCTATAAAATTGCATAAATGCTTTCACATACTCTAAAAGTTCTTCATCCGTTTCAACCTTGCAAAGTAAATCAGTAACTCTAACTTTTATTCCACCATTTCCAGCTATATGAATTTCCCATCCAGAATCAACACCTATTACACCTAAGTCTTTTATTGTAGCTTCCGCACAATTTCTAGGACATCCGGATACAGCTATCTTAAACTTATGTGGAGTCCAAGAACCCCAAGTTAGTTTTTCTATAATAACACCCATATTCATTGAGTCTTGTGTTCCAAATCTGCACCAAGTATTCCCAACACATGTTTTAACTGTTCTAAGTCCTTTTGCATAGGCCTGACCTGAAACAAAACCACAATCATTTAAATCTTTCCAAATAGGTGCTAGTTTTTCTTTAGGAACTCCAAACATATCAAGTCTTTGTCCACCTGTAAATTTAATAGTTGGAACCTCATATTTAACAGCAATATCTGCAATATCTTTTAACTCTTTAGGAGTTGTTAATCCTCCCCAGATACGTGGAACTACTGAGTATGTTCCATCTTTTTGTATATTTGCGAAGTTTCTATCATTTACTAAGGCACTTCTTTTGTCATTTTGATATTTGTCATCATTGTATTTTACAAGTAAGTAGTAGTTGATAGCTGGTCGGCATTTGGAACAACCCTCTTGTGTTTTCCAAGATGCTTTTTTAAATACATCATAAACTGTTTGAAACTCATTTTCATTTATGATTTTTTTAATTTCAGCATGACCCTTGTCAGTGCAATTACAAATTCCTTCAGGGCTATTGTTGTACTCATCTCCTAAAGTATTTACTATAATTTGTTCAACTAAACCAAGACAAGATCCACATGAAGCACCTGCTTTTGTACAAGATTTTACATCACTAAGAGATTTTAAGTCTTTTTCTTTTATTGAATTAACAACATCACCTTTACATACACCATTACAACCACAAACTTCTTCATCATCACCCATGGCATTTATGTCATTTCCTCCATGACCACTATCTCCACTTAATGCAGATTTTCCAAATAGAATTTTTGTTCTTAAATCACTTATATCAGTATGCTCTTTTAAAAGTTTTAAATACCAAGAAGCATCAGCCGTATCTCCATATAAAACTATTCCAATAATTTTATTTTCATAAATTACAAGTTTTTTGTAAATTCCTACTTTTTCATCAAGTAATATTAACTCTTCAGTAGTGACATCACCTAAATAATCACCTGCACTAAACAAGTCAACACCAGAAATTTTAAGTCTAGTTGATAAAGTTGAGCCACTATAACCCTCAACATCAACACCAGCTAATTTTTTAGCTAAAACTTTTCCTTGTTCATATAAAGGAGCAACTAAACCATAAGTATTTCCATTGTGTTCAACACACTCCCCAACAGCAAAAATTGATTCATCGCTTGTTTGCATAAAATCATTAACTAAAATACCTTTTTTGCACTCTAGATCAACAGCTAAATCAGTATTTGGAATAATTCCAGTTGCAAAAACTACAATATTTGATTCAGCACTAGTTCCATCACTAAAAGATACTTTTTCAAGTTCTTTTACCCCTTCAATCTTTGTTACAGTTGTATTTAATTTAAACTCTATTCCATATTTTTCAAGATTCTTTTGAAGAAGTTTTCCACCTTTAGTATCAAGTTGTTGAGATAAAATTGAACCACTTCTATGAACTAAAATAGTTCTTATTCCATGCATTGCAATTCCATAAGCAGCTTCAAGTCCAAGAAGTCCACCACCAACTACAACTGCTGTTTTGTTTTTATCTATAGTTGAAAGAATTGTATCTACATCTGCTTTATTTCTAAATGCAATTACATTTTTTAGTTCACTTCCTTTTGTAGTAGGTATAAAAGGTTTTGAACCTGTTGCAATTAAAAGTTTATCGTAAGTTTCTGTTTTCCCATTTTGTGAAGTGATAGTTTTATTCTCTTTATTTATTGAGATTACTTTATCATTTTTATTCAGAGTAATATTGTTTTTTTCATACCACTTTTGATGATTTATTATAGTATCTTCAAAGGTTTTTTCCTTTGATAAAATATAAGAGAGCATTATTCTATTATAGTTTACATAAGGCTCTTCACCAAATATTGTAATATCATATTTGTCTTTGTTTATTTCAAGTAAATCTTCAATTACCCTAAGACCACTCATTCCATTTCCAATGACTACTAATTTTTCTTTCACTTCTTTTCCTTTTTTCTTATATTTAAATTATTCCATAATAAAAGATTTTAAGAATAAAATAATGTATATTTTTTAAACAATAAACTTAATTTTACATTATAAAAATAATATTTTTATTTTAAAATACTTTAAATTTATAAATAATGCTTAGTTTTACATTAATTTACTAGAAAATAAATATTACCAAATAATAGAATTGAAGAAACTATTTGCCAAAATCTAACAGGGTCATTTTCCATAATAGGAACTTTATTTCTATTTAGAAATTTGGGATTTGGTGTTTTTAAATCATAAATAAATTCTGATAATAAGTTATATCTTTGATTCGGCTCTATACTTAGAGATTTTTTTATAGTTTCATCTAGCCATCTGGGAATTTTTATCTCACTATTAGTTATAGGTATATATTTTAATTTATTTTGTGCTGATTTTGTTGTACTTTTTGCGACATCATTTCCATAAGGAAATTTTCCACTAATCATATAATAGATAATCATACCAAGTGAAAATATATCTGATTTAGTACTTCCTGTATCACCTAAAAAATATTCAGGTGCGCTATAAAGTGCTGTACCTTGAATATGATATTGTTTTGTAAAACTGTCAATTTCTAAAATTCCTTCAACTTTTGTAGAACCAAAATCAATAATAGTCAAATGATTGTTTTTATCAATTAAAATATTCTCTGGTCTTAAATCTTGATGTACCATTTCATATGTATGAAAAGCTTGCAGACCATTTGCAATTTGTTCAATAATCTCTCTAACTTCTTGTAAAGTAGGTGTAGGATTATCTTTTATCCATTGACTTAGAGTTTGACCTTCAACAAATTTTGTTACAACATATAAATAGTTTTTTTCTCTATTTAATTCATGAGCTTTTAGGACATGTTTATTGTTAATTCTTTGTGCAATCCAATCTTCCATTAATAATCGTTCTAAATAGGCAGTATCTTCTTTAAATTCGTAGGATGGTGTTTTAATAACTACTTTTTCTTTAGTTTCTAAATCAATTGCTAGATAAACATGACTTCTACTATTGTAGTGAAGAGTTTTTATTATTTTAAAGCCATCAAACTCTTCACCTTCTCTTAAATCTTGATGTACTGGTTTTTCAAAAATCTCATTTTGAACTTCATTTGCCTGTTTTTCAGGTAAGTTATTAACTTTTACAATCTGTAGTGTTAAATTATCATCACTTTTATTTTTTAGAGCTAGTTCTATAAATTCACTTGCTAAATTATTTAAATCACCTTGATAGGTAGAGACTTTTTCAATAAATATGTCATTGTTTATGAATTCATAAACACCATCACTCATAAGTAAAAAAACATCATCTTTTTCTAAAGCTGTTGATTCATAATCTGCATTTAAAACAGAATCAATTCCCAAAGCACGTGCTAGATAACTTTTCTCTTTTGAAATCCAAGTTCTATGGTCAGTTGTTAGTTGAGTTATGTTTTTATTTCTAATTCTATAAACTCTAATATCTCCAACATGAATTATGTGTGCAGTATTTGATTTTAAAATCAAACTAGTAAAAGTACATACAAAACCACTATCTTTTTCAAGGTGGTATTGGTTTTCTTTATTTTTTGTATAAAGCCATGAATTTGTTGCATTGATTACTTTTGTTGCAGAGTTTTTAACACTCCATGCATCACTTGTACAGTAATAATCTTCTAAAAATGATTGAACACTAACACGACTTGCTTCTTGGCTTACATTACTACTACTAATACCATCTGCTATACACACAGCAATACCTTTTGTGGTAAGAAGTGGCTCTTTAGGAATAGTAATATCATGATAGTCTTGATTGATTTTTTTTACACCTTTAAAAGTGCATTGTCCGTACGAAATTTGTAGATTATTTTGCATGATTTTCCCTGCTTTATTAAATTTATAAGCTCAAATGAGCTTATAAACTATTACCAAGATTTATATGGTAAGAATTTTCCATTCATAGTGATAACAACTCTATCACCTGCAGGATTTTTCTCTTTATCTATATCCATTGAGAAGTCAATAGCACTCATAATTCCATCACCAAATTTTTCACCAATTAATTCTTTGATAGTATCTCCATAAACACCGATTACTTCATAAAATCTATAAACAACAGGATCAGTTGGAATATTTTTTTCCCAAGTTTTATATGGAAATTCAATTAAAGCTTTCTCTACGTCTTTGCTTAGTTTTAAAACTTTACAAAGTTTTTCTGCAGGTTCTTTTGTTAAGCTGTTTTGTCCTAAGCAAGCTGAAGTTAAAAATACTGGACCTAAGCCTACTTTTGAAGCAATCTCTTCCCAAGATAAATCTAGCTTTTTTTTGGCAACTATAATCTCTTCAGTCATTTGTAATTTTGTCATTTTAAATCCTTTCAAATTTTTTAAATTATTAAAATATTTAGATTAAATACTTTAATAATTTAAAAAAGGAAGTCCGCGACAACTTCCTTTTTTAAGATGTGTGTATTAGTTTTTTTCTTATGCAGCTTTTGAGCTAGTAGAAGAAGGAGTATTTAATTCTCTTTTTGGACTTTGTTTATGGTGAGTGTAATAAATCATTAACCCAACAAATACTAAACCACCAACTAAGTTACCTAAAGCAACTGGTAATTCATTCCATAATAAGTAATCAATAATAGTAAAATCTCCACCCATGATTAGTGAGAATGGGAATAAAAACATATTAACAATTGAGTGTTCGAATCCCATAAAGAAGAATAGCATTACTGGCATCCACATTGCTAACCATTTACCTGAAACAGAAGTTGAAATCATAGCTCCTACAACACCCATAGATACCATCCAGTTACATAACATACCTCTGATAAATACAGTTAACCAACCATCAGCACCATATGCAGAGTAACCTAAAGTTCTAGCTTCACCAATATGTGCAACTTTTTGAGCAATTGCTCCACCATCAGTATTGAATCCCATAGTAAAGATAAATGCCATCATACAAGCAACAGTAAATGCACCACCAAAGTTACCTAAAGCAACTAATCCCCAGTTTCTTAGAATCTGCGGAATTGTAACACCAGGTCTTTTATCTAACCAAGCTAATGGAACTAAAGTAAATACACCAGTTAAAAGGTCAAATTTCATGAAATATAACATGATGAATCCCACAGGGAATAAACAAGCTCCTAATATTGGAGAACCAGATTTCATTGCAACAGTAATTGCAAATACAGCAGCTAGTCCTAAAATTGCACCAGCCATATACGCTCTTATTAGCGTATCTTTAGTTGACATGAAGACTTTTTCTTCACCAGCATCTACCATTTTGGTAGCGAACTCAGATGGATTAATATATGACATACTCAACTCCTTTTTTAATGTTTTTGTCGTCTTATGTTTTTCACAGTGTTATTAAATCAGGATATGTGAGGAAAAAATGAGGAAATATAAGATTTATTGTATAAAAAATAGACAATACTATTGAATATGCTATTGTATAATTAAAATAAAAAGGAATGGACCATAAAAAAGTCCCTAATTTATCTATTCGTATTCTTTTCAGTATCTTTATTTACAATAATTGGATACACAATTAAAAATTCTTATCAGGTTCAAGAAGAGTTATTATCTGAAAGCTTAAAAAATAAGGCACTTGCAATATTTAATTTAATAGTAGATATGAGACATTGGAATGCTCAGTTTGAAGGTGTGTATGTAAAATCAGATGATTTAGCTCCTAATCCATATTTAAATCCAGGTTATATAAACTCTAAGAATGATGAAAAGCTAATTTGGATTAACCCAGCATTTATGACAAGACAAATATCAAATATAGCTAGTAAAAGAGATGGATTTAATTTAAAAATAACTAGTAATAAATTGATAAATAAAAATAATGCCCCAAATGAAGATGAGAAAAAAATATTAGACTATTTTGATAAGAATCCAAATAAACCTTATTATTGGGAGATTAAAAATAATGAATTTAAATTTATGGGTTCTTTAGTTACTGAACAAGCATGCTTAGCATGCCATGCAAAACAAGGTTACAAAATAGGTGATATTAGAGGGGGCATTTCTGTAAGTTTTGATATAGATGATGAGATAGGTAAATTAGCTGAAATAAAGAAAGACAATTATCAAATTATCTTTTTCCTTGTAATTGCTTCTATTGGAGCGATTGTAACATTGTTGATTTATGAAAAAGCAAAGAAAAAAGATGAGGAGAAAATATCAAAATTAAATGATAGCTTAGAATTTAAAGTAAAAGAACTTGATGAATTTAATAAAACTCTACATAAAAAAGTGCAAGAAGAAGTTCTAAAACAAAGAGAAAAAGAAAATATGTTAATTCAACAATCAAAACTAGCTGCTTTAGGGGAAATGATAGGAAACATTGCCCACCAATGGAGACAGCCAATTAGTGCTGTAAGTGCAATTATGATGAATATTAAATGGACAGCAATTTCTTCTGGAATGGATAGAAATTTCATTGATGAAAGAATGAATGAAGCAAATGAACAATTAAAGTATATGTCCCTAACAATAGATGATTTTAGAAATTTCTTTAAGCCTGACAATGAAAAAGAAATATTTTATATTAAAGATGAGGTAAAAAAAGCATGTAAAATTACTCAAGCTACATTAGAAAATTATAATATTAATTTACAAATTCATGTGAAGTCAAACATTCAAGTATATGGTTATGCAAATGAATTTTCACAAGTAGTTTTAAATCTTATTTCAAATGCAAAAGATGTTCTTATTGAAAGAAAGATTCAAAATCCCAAAATTAATATTTATATTTATGAAAATGATAAAAAAGTTTGTTGCGAAGTAGAAGATAATGCTAATGGTATAGATGAATTAATTATTGATAGAATATTTGAACCTTATTTCAGCACGAAAGCAAATAGTGGGACAGGTATTGGTCTATATATTTCAAAAGAAATTATTGAAAAACATATGCAAGGAAATTTAACTGTAGAAAATAGTTTAAGTGGTGCAAAATTTAAGATATGTTTAACAAAATTTAAAGAGAGTCAATATGCTTGAAAGATTAAAAAATAAAACTATTTTACTTGTAGAAGATGAAAAAGTCATTAGAGAAAATATAGCTTCAATGTTAAAGTTCTTTTTTAAAGATGTTTATAGTGCAATTGATGGTTATGATGGCTTAGATCAGTATGAAAAATATATTCCTGATGTTGTTATGACAGATCTAAAAATGCCTAATATGAGTGGATTTGAGTTAATAGAAGAATTTCAAAAAAGGCATTACAAACCTTTTACAATAATTGTTTCAGCACATACAGATACGGATTTATTAATTAAAGCTATTCATAATGGAGTAGATAGGTATCTAATAAAACCAATAACTGAAAATGAACTATTTGAGACTTTGGAAGTATATTTAAAGGGTATTGATGAAAATGAGCCTAAACAAATAAAAATTGATGAAAATATTAATTTTGATATTGATTTATGTGAATTAAAAATAAATGATGAAGTTATTCATTTAAATAAAAAAGAGTCACTGCTTCTAAAACTTTTATCAAGCAATAAAGAAAAAATATTTTCTTATGAGGAAATCGAAGAACAAGTTTGGACAGGAAGTTTTATGAGTACTTCTGCTATTAGAAGTGTAGTAAGAGATTTAAGAAAAAAACTAGGAGAAAAATATATAGTGAATATTTCAGGAAGCGGTTACAAGCTAAAGTAGCAATTATGCTCCTACTTTAGCCTGAATATCTTGAATACTTAGAGTTGCAAGAAATCTTGAATCAAACTCTTCGAATGTTTCATCTTCTAATTTGTGTTTTTCATACATATTAATAAGATTTTCTACAATTTTTTGAGCAAATTGTATAGTAACAGCTTTTGTTAGTTGTCTTGCTTCTAGAATTTTTTTAGTAGCTTTCCCTCCTAAAAATATTTTAACACCATTACAAGGATTACCATTTTGATCCTTTGCTTTGGCTCCTTCAAAACCAATATCAGCAACACCATGTACACCACAACCTTTTGGACATGCAGACCAATACATTCTTATTTTACCATTCTTTACATTTGTATGTTGATTTAAATATACAGCCATTTCAATTGCATCTAATTTATTTGGAATAACTCCAAAAGAACATTCATTTAAACCTGCGCATGCTATTTGATTTCTAAAAAATACATTGTTATATGCATCATATTTTTTAAATATTAGAGAGTCTTTTATATTTTTTTCATAATTTTCATCAACTATTAAAAAGAAACTTTGTTCATGTGTTAGTCTTATAATTCCATTGTACTCATTCATTAATTTAGTTAAACAATGTAAATCTCTACTATTGAATAGTCCAGCTGGAACAGGAAAGTAAATAGCACTTTTATTGTTTTTTAATTTAGTAATTGAAGAGTCTTTTATTATGTAATTTTCTTTAACTAAGGCTGTTCCAGCACTTTGCAATTTATTATTTAATTTTTCATTTAGGATTTTTTCTAATGTCTCAAGACCTAATTCTTCTATAAAATAGTTGAGTCTGTTTTTATTTCTATTATCTCTAAAGCCATATTCAATAAAAATGTTTAAAAGCGTCTCAAAGATTTCTGCTACTTGTTCTTTTTTTACAAATATATTTGTAGGGCTTGCTTGAATACCAACTTTCCCTCCTAAGTAAAGATTAAATCCAATTTCTTCTTCTTTTTTTGCAAGAGCAAAACAGCAATCCTGACCATAAATATTACAATCATTTACAATGTCTCCTAAAATACCTACATTAAATTTTCTTGGAAGAGAACCTATGTATTCTTTTTTCTTTAGAAACACATCTTGGATTTCATCTACTAAATTTTTACAAGTTATCATTGAAGTTTTAGAGTATCCATCAAAAGGTGAAGTTATAACTCCTCTAATATTATCTCCTGCGGTTTGATAAGTATTTATACCTACACTTAATAATCCATTTAAAACAGTTGGTAATTCATTAAGTTTTAGATGTCTCATTTCAATTTGGCTTCTAGTTGTTAGATCAATTCTATTTCTTCCATAAGTTTTTGCTAAATCCGCAAACATGTTAGCCTGAATCAGATTTAGCTGACCGTATGGAATTCTAATTCTTATGGCAAATTCATCAAAACTTCCTTTATCATAAATACCAAAACATTTTAAAAAATGCTTTGATTGAGCAGAAGTTAGATTTTCATATCCATTGTTACAAATAGTTTCTAGATTACTGTAAAAATTTAGTGGTGTATCCTCAGTTTTTAGTTTTTCAATTTTATTAATTTTCTTGTTTCTCTTATTATATACTTCTATTAAAGCGCTCATAATATATCTCCATGTGTTGTATAAAATAATTTTAATATAAATATTAATTAAATATTAAGAAAAATATGATTATAAAATAGACAATTTAATAAGTATGGATTTAAAATCTATACTTATTAATGTAAAATTAAGCTTTATGGAGTTTTTTTAAGTTTTTCAATTCTAACTGCGTTATGATTATAATCAGGTTCTAAAGAATCTTTATCTAATAAGTCATTTGTAATATAATTCACATCTCTATTAGAAATAGGTACAAAAATAGTATCCATATTGATGTTATCAGTAATAAAAGCTTTTGAAGTAATTTCTCCTCTTTTTGAAATGATTCTTATAGGGTCATTATGTTCTATTCCTAAATCCTTTGCATTTTTAGTATGAATTTCACAAAAGTCTAAATCTTTGTATTTTAAAAGTGTTCTTGGCAAGTTTGTCTTTGTACCACTATGCCATTGATCTCTTGTTCTTCCTGTTATCATTAAGAATGGATATTCTAATGATGTTCTTTCACTTAAAAGTTTATTTTCTACAAAATGTAAATTTGCTTTTTCATTTTCTGTGAAAAATAGTTTTTCTTCAATAATTTTATCTCCCCATCTAAAAGGCTCTTTTCTAAGTTGTTCATATGATGTTTCATAAATATTTAAGTGTGGATTTAGTTTTGTCATTTCTTGATACTCTTCAAAAATTTCTTGAGGATTTTTAAAACTAAATGCTTCATAAAAACCTAATTCTTGGGCAATAAGTTGAAATATTTCCCAATCAGGTTTACAATCAATTGATGTTCTAGTTAGTTTTTCTTGTTTTGTAATTGTTCTATCAAGATTTGTTTGAGTTCCTTCTTTTTCTCCCCATGGTGTAGCTGGGAGTTTTATATGTGCATATTTTGATGTTTCAGAGTTTTCATATGCATTTATTTCAACAACCATTGGAATTTTTTTGATTAATTCTTCTGTCTTATTTCTATTTGGTAAATGATAAATTGGATCTGTATGACATACAATTAATACATCTAAATTAGCTTCAAGCATTTGTGTAGCTGTTAGTCCAGCTTTATTTTGTATTCCTTTTGTATTCCAAAACTCTTCAACTTTTTGTATTGATTCTTTTTCAAAACCAAAGTGAACTGCAAGCATAGTTGATAATCCACCAACTTCTCTACCTCCCATTGCATTTGGTTGACCCGTAAGAGATAAAGGACCATTTCCCTTTTTATAAATTTTCCCTGTTAGTAGATGTAAATTTATTAGTGCTAAATTTTTATCAACTCCTTGAGATGATTGATTTAATCCCATAGTCCATGCACTTATAATATTTGGATTTTCTTTAAACATTGTCCAAAATTCTTCAAATTGTTCTTTTGATAAACCTGTTCTTTTTAACATTTTAGTTACCGGGATTCTTTTAAATTTATTTTTAAGTAGTTCAAAATTATTTACATATTTTTCTACAAATGCATAATCAACCAAATCTTCATCAATAATTCTTTTAGCTACTAAATTTAAAAAGTCAATATCAGCCCCAACTTTTATAGGTAAATATAAATCTGCTATTTTAGCAGTATCAGTAAATCTTGGGTCAATTACAATTACTTTAAGACCTTTTCTCTTTGCTTTTTTTATTCTATTGTGAAATACTACATGTGCTTCTGCAGTATTTGCACCAATTATAATAAGTAAGTTTGAATCAAAAATATCATCCATTTTTACTGGAACAAAATCAATTCCTAAAGACTTTTTATAAGCAACAACAGCACTACTCATACAAGTTCTTGAATTTGTATCTACATTATTTGTTTTTAAAAAACCTTTTCCAAGTTTATTTGCAACATAATAATCTTCTGTTAAAAGTTGACCTGAAAGATAAAAACCTATTTTAGATGAATCAGTGTTTTTTATTTTATCAGCAATGATTTTTATTGAATCTTCCCAATTGCTTACTTTATATTCATTATTAATGTTATCTCTTATATGTGGTCTTAAAAGTCTAGTAGGTGTTTGAATACTTACAAGTTCAGATATTCCTTTTGAACAAAGTTTTCCCTCGTTGATTGGATAAGCAACATCACCTATTAATTTATCTTCTTCAAATTCAAGACCACATCCAACTCCACAATATCCACAAACTGATTTAATCATATTAATACCCTTTATATATAACATTATATTAGAATTAAATTTATTTTTCATTAATTATACGATTTAATTAATGTAATTTTAAGATTATGTTGTATGTTAAATATACAATTTTATTGGTTATATAGTTTTCAAAGCTGTTATAATTGTCTAATCAATTTATCTTAAAGGTAAAATTAAGGAGAATAACATGTTAAAGGAAACATTAAAAATAGGATTAGGTCTTTCACTTGCAGCAAGTTTTGTTTTAGCGGCACCTGAAAAAACAAAATTAAAAATAGGTTTTATT
>CAKZOX010000042.1 GCA_937138295.1 uncultured Campylobacteraceae bacterium | reverse complement strand
CCTTTGGTTGTCTTTGATAGAAAAAAAATGAAAAACATATTTTATTTCTGTCAATGAAAAAATAATCATAACAAACCATGAACCATCTAAACAAATAATGAAAGTAGTGACAATATGTTACCTCTTTAGGATTTTCAGCCGTCCATTTCATCTTGTTAAGGTGAATAAGCTTTGATTTTCTTTTTAAAAGTAGACCTTTCAACTATTTGTCCCCAACCCGGAGTTATCATTTAGTCATTATCTAAGAAAACTTAGTGGAGATGAAAACTTTGAGGAAGAAATTAGAATGTATTTACTAAAATACAAATATATGTTATTTTAATAAATTTTATCCCAGGTTGCCCTGCCCCTGTGAAAGCCGAGCCACAGTGTACTCGTCCCTGCCCAACTAACTGTGAACAGTGTTACCCACATACTGGGGTCTGTCAAAAATGCAAACATGGCTACCAAGGGACTGAATGTGAACCTGGTAAGAGCAGACTTCAGTTTCCTGATAATTATATATTGATATTGGCTAGACAATTCATGTTTCAAAATCATAATTATTTATTAAATAATATTGAAGATAAAAAGATAAAAGAATATTATTTAGTAAATCCAAATCTAAATAAAATGACATTAGATTTTATAGAACTAAATAGAAAACTATTAAAAAATCCATCTAAAATAATATTAAATAAAATCAAAAGTTCTCAAAATGAGTTGTTAAAAAAACTTGATATTGCGGTAAGTTTGTATGAAGAAAAACTTAATAAAGCAGCTGGAAAATTTGAAAATACTATGTTAGTTACATTGATTTTATTACTAATATTTTTATTATTGCAATCAAAATATATATTTTATCCCTTATTAAAAAAGTTTAGAAGTTTGGCTTTTAATATTCAAAAAGATAAAGAAATCTTTGAAACTTTATTGGCAAATGCAACAGATGGAATTCATATTTTAGATAAAAATGGAAACATTTTGATGTGTTCAAACTCTTTTGCTTCAATGTTAGGATACACAAAAGATGAGATATTAAAACTAAATATAAAAGATTGGAATGCTACTGATGAGGTATTAAATAATAATTACCTTGAAAATAAAATGAGTAAAGAACAATCTTATGAAACTGTTCACAAGAAAAAAGATGGAACTATAATTCCTGTTCAAGCAACTGTAAAACCAATAGTTTTAAATAATACAGATTACTATTACGCTTCAACTAGAGATATAAGTAATTTAATAAATGAAAGAAAGAAGACAGCTAAAGCACTTGATGATGCTAAAGCTGCTGAAGAAGAAGCTATTTTAAGTCAAGAGCATTTAGAAGAAGCTCAACATGAACTTTTATATTTAAATCAAAATCTAGAATTCAAAGTTAGGGTTGCTACTAAAGAATTAAATCATAATCTTGATGTTATTAATAAATATATTATTACATCTAAAACTAATTTAGCTGGTAATATTGTTGAAGTTTCTGATAAGTTCTGTGAAATTTCTAAGTATAGTAGGGAAGAGTTAATAGGTCAAAATCATAGAATTGTAAAACATTCAGATATGCCTGTTGAAACTTATAAGGAGTTATGGCAAACAATTTCTAATGGTAAAACTTGGCAGGGAATTATAAAAAATAAAAATAAACATGGTGAACCTTATTGGGTTGATTCTACAATATCACCATATTATGATGAAGATGGAAATCATATTGGATATTTTTCTTATAGAATTGATATTACAAAAGAAGTTTTAGCAAGTGAAGTTTTAGAAAACTATAATACAAAACTAAAAGAAGAGTTGGATATAAAAATTCAAGATCTTAGACAAAAAGATACAGAACTAATTGAACAATCTAAAATGGCTTCTTTGGGTGAACTAATTGCAAATATTTCTCATCACTGGAGACAACCATTAAATCTTATTAGTATCTCGGCATCTGCTTTAACTTATCAAATGAAATTTGGTTCAATTGATGAAGAAGAATTAAAAGAGAAATTAGAACAAATAGAACACTCTTGTAATGAATTGGGTCAAACAATTAGTAGTTTTAGTGAGTTTTTAAGTCTTGAAAATGAAAAATCTAAACTAAAAATTTATGATGAAGTTTTACGTGCTAAAAATTTTTTAGTTTTATTTTTTGAAGAAAATAAAATCAATTTAGTAGATGAAATAAAATATGAAAATAATTACACAGCAAAATTTTATAAAAATGATTTATCAAAAGTTCTAGTTAATATCTTAAGAAACTCTATTGAAGCTTTAGAAGATAAAAAAATAGATAATAAGTGGATAAAACTTTCTTCAAATGAAAATAATGGAAAATTAGAAATTTTGATTGAAGACAATGCTGGTGGAATTAGTGATGAAAATATATCTAAAGTATTTGAGCCATATTTTACAACAAAATTCAAATCTCAAGGAACAGGTTTAGGTCTTAGTAGTTCTTATAGAATTGTAAAAAATAATATAGAGGGTAAACTTTCTGTAGAAAATAGTTCTAATGGTGCGGTATTTAAAATAGAGTTAGATTTGTGCTAAAACTTGAAGGTTGATACTTCAAGTTTTATGAGTCTTTTTTAAGACATTCAATAATATCTTCAAATAGTTTAATAACATAATATGGTTTTTCCATATAAGCATCTACATTTAATTTTGTTAATTCATCAACATGTTTATCTATATATCCTGATAATGCGATTATTCGTTGATTTGGATGAACTTCTTTTATTTTAGTTATCATTTCAATACCGTTCATATTAGGCATTTCTAAATCTGAAATAATTATATTAAACTTATTTGAAATTGCTTTTTCAAACCCTTCTTTACCATCTGATGCACAATCTACTTCTTTAAAAAACATTTTAAATAATTCAATTAAACTATTCACAATTTCATCTGAATCATCAACAATTAAAATTGAAGAATTTTCTGATAAAGATTGTAAATCCCCATAAATATCTGTCATTCTTTTTTATCTCCCTTTGCCTTATAAATGTAATTGTTTTTATTAAAAGTAATTGTAAAACTTGCACCGTTATTTAAATTTTCTGCAATTAGATTACCTTCTAATGTATTTTTAATTATTGTCTTGCTCATATATAAACCAAGACCTGTTCCATTTAAACTTTTAGTTGAAAAGTATGGATCAAAAATTTTTTCAATAATATCTTCTTGAATACCGCCAGCATTATCTTGAACTGAGATATTTATCTGATGATCTTTTTCAAGTACAATAACTTTTATGTATTTATTTTCTGTTGAAGTATTTTCTTTGTAAGCATCAATGGCATTTTTGATTAAGTTAATAATTACTTGAACTATTATTGAAGCATTGATATTAAAAACTGTTTTATTTAAACTTTCTTCATACTCTTCAATGAAATCAATCTTCAGATTTTTTAAAGTTATCTCAAAGAACCTATTAGATTTTTCTATTAACTGTGGAATTGTTATTAATTCTAATTCATTAGACTCTTTAAAATAGTTTTTAAAATCATTTATAGTTTTGGATAAATGATGAATTATTTCAGTTGACTCTTCATAGGTTGAATTAAACTTTTCCTTTGAAATGCTGTTAGTGTGGAACATAATATTTAACTTTGTTAATAATGAGATTAGTACAGTTAAAGGTTGTCTCCATTGATGTGCTATCATAGCAACCATTTCACCCATAGCAGCATGTTTTGTTTGCATTTGTATCAGCTTTCTATTTTTAACTAATTTTGTAATTTCATTAAAAGAAATTAACTCTTCTTGATTATTAAATAACTTACCAGAATGTTCAATATGAAAAATTCTTTCATGTCCAAACTTATCTATAATACAAACATTATTTGAATTTAAACTATTGTTATTTACTAATTTATTAATCCAAGTTGAGTCATTTGAACTTTTTATATATCCTTCACCCTTATCAATAAATAGTTCACTAATATTTTTGTGTTTATCATTGAACTCTTTAATATTTTTATAATCTAAAATTTCAAAGAATCTCTTATTTGCTGTTATCATTTTTTCATCGTTCATTGTAATAATTATTGATTTTGAGGTATTCAAAATATTTTCAAAGTAAACTTTTTGCTTCAAAATCTGAGTCACATCATTTATGATAAATACTTGATTATCTTCAGATAGTTTTTTAGAAATGATTTTAAAGTAATAGCCTCTAATATTTAACATTAAAGTATTATTACTATTGTTAAGAGTAAGATTACGAGCAAAATTTTCAAATTTGAGTATCTCTTTTTTATCAAATTTTCTAAGTAAAGTAAATAAATTCTCATTTACTTTAATTCTATTTAAAAAACTAATAGACTTTGAATTGAAATTTATTACATTAAAGTTTTTATCTGTAATAATAATTCCTTCTTGACCTAACTCTAATAACTGTTTATTATCTTTTATAAGTTTAAACAAGTTTTTGTTCGCTACTGCTAATTCTTTACCTGCAGTGATATTTTCTCTAATACTAACGTATCCAATAAGTTTTCCATTTTCATCATAATCAGGGGCAATACTACTTTTAATCCAGTAAGTTTCTCCATTTTTCTTAATATTTCTGATTTCACCTGTCCAGATTTTCTCTTTTTTAATTGTTTCCCACAAATCTTCAAATATTTCTTTATCTTGTAAAGGATGTCTAACAATGCTGTGAGGTTTACCAATTAATTCATCTTTATTGTAACCTGATAATTTACAAAAACCATTACTAGCATGAGTAATATTTCCATATATATCAGTTTTTGAATATAAAATATATTCATCTAAAGTATTTAGGGAAGTCTTTAAGAACTTTCTTCTAAATGTATCTAGTTTCAAGTAATAAAAACTTATCATCTTTGATATGTAATAAAATATAAATGTAAAAAATACGATGCAGAGTAAAAGGTATATTAATTCTTTATTAAGATTTTGATTAAATTGTTGATCTATAAAAGTTTGTTTAGGTTTCATTAAAAAATTTAACCCATTTGTAATTTGACTATTAATTTTTTTAGTTACGAATTTATTATTAACAAAGTTTTCAACTTCTAAATCTAAATCTTTAAATAAAGAAGTAATATTTAAGTTTTGAGAATGATAAGAATTTATATATAAAATCTCACCTGAATTAGTATATGTATATAAATCATAAAAACCATTAACAAAATGCTCATTTATAAA
>CAKZOX010000041.1 GCA_937138295.1 uncultured Campylobacteraceae bacterium | reverse complement strand
TAATTTTTTTTCTTTCCACTCACAAAACTCACTCCCATCATCAGCTTTAAATCTAATCTCTTGATTAAATATTTTTTGCATTACACCTTTTTTATATTGTTGTAAAAGTTCTTCTTTTGTTGTAAGTTGCTCTATCTTTGTATCAACTTGATTTAAAAATGAAGCTATTTTTTCTTGTTCTTGTTTTGAGGGGAGATTTAAAGAAATTTGAAAAAAATCTTGGTTTCTAATATGTACCTGTGTACTACCAACCATTAATCTCTGCATTAATCTTCTATATTCTAATCTATTTGACAATTGAATAAGAAAAGACTCACTAAGTTTATCATTTATTCTAAATCCATAAACTCCTTGAACAAGCAATAAATCTGATGTATTAGCATTTTTTACAATATAACCAATACTTGGACCACTTGGAACTAAATCTCTTAAAGTAGTAACTAAATATTTACTATCTATTACATTATTTTGATTATTTCTAAAAAAATCTTCTGTACAAAATGTTGGAGATTCTTTATCAAGAAGAAGTTTTCCACCAGATTGAATAGCCTTTTTAGGTATAACTTCATAGTTTGAATTAGATACAAAATCTTTCGGTTTTAAAGGTGCTCCACCTTTATGATTTAAAATAAACTGTTTGAAGTTTTTTTCTTCCCATTCATCATTAAACTCTTTAAATCTTAATTTAGGCACATTACTCATAATAACATCCTAAAAAGGTGTAGAGATATTTAATTCTCTACAAAATGATGTAATAGTTTCATCAGTTATTTTCATATCAATCTCAAGTTGTTTTAACTCACTTGAAACTTTATCTAAATCAATAACTTCTTCCTCTTCAAATGTGTCAACATATCTTGGAATATTTAAGTTGTAGTCATTTTCTCTTATTTCGTCCATAGAAGCAAGATGAGAGTATTTTTCTATTGTCTTTCTATTTGCATAAGTATCAATAATTTTTTCAATATTTTCAGGTGTTAAGTAGTTTTGATTTTTTGCTTTTTCAAACTCATTTGAAGCATCTATAAATAAAACATTTTCACTATCTTCTCTACACTTTTTAAATACTAAAATACAAGTAGGAATAGAAGTACCATAAAAGATATTTGAAGGAAGTCCAATAACTGCGTCTAAATAGTTTCTATCTTCAATTAAATACTTTCTTATATGTCCTTCTGCTGCACCTCTAAAAAGTACTCCATGAGGTAAAACAATAGCCATAGTTCCATTATCATCTAAATGATGAACCATGTGTTGTACAAAAGCAAAATCTGCTTTACTTGAAGGTGCTAATTTACCATATTGAGAAAATCTATCATCATTTAAATGCAATGGGTTTGCAGACCATTTAGCAGAGAATGGAGGATTCGCAACTATTGCTTCAAATCTTTCATTTTCATGTTGTGGATGCTCTAATGTATCTTCTTGTTTGATATCAAACTTTCTATAATGAACATCATGCATAATCATATTCATTCTTGCAAGATTATATGTAGTTCTATTTAACTCTTGACCATAGAAGTTAGACACATCTTTAACTTCTTTTGAAACCCTTAGAAGTAGTGACCCAGAGCCGCATGTAGGGTCGTACACCGACTTTAACTTACTTTTTTTAGTAGTTACAATCTTTGCTAAAATCTTTGAAACTTCTTGAGGTGTATAAAACTCTCCAGCCTTTTTCCCAGCTCCCGCTGCAAATTGACCAATAAGATATTCATACGCATCTCCAAGAACATCTCTATCATGATTTTTCAATTCAAAGTTAATATTGTCTAAGTGATATAAAACTTTTGAGATAAGTTTATTCTTTGCTTCTTCAGTTCTTCCAAGTTTTGTAGAAGTTAAATCTAAATCTTCAAATAAGTGTTCAAAATCATCTTCACTTGCATGACCCATTGTAGATTGTTCTATATGTCTAAGAACTTGTGTTAAGTCTTCTAAAATGAAGTTATCAGAATCTCCATTTCCTTTTTTAGCCATATATTTAAATAACTCATTTGGCTTTAAAAAATATCCAAGCTGCTCAATACAGTCTTCCTTTAATCCTTCAAGAAAGTCTTTACCATCTTCTGAATTTTCATCAATCTCTGTAAATTTAATTCCATCTTCTGCTAATAATTCGTTTGCAAAATCTTCAATTTTTTCAGAAAGATATTTATAGAAAATAAATCCAAGAATATAATCTCTAAACTCATCTGCATCCATCTTACCTCTAAGTTCATTTGCTATATTCCATAGTTGTTGTTCTAAAGCTTTTTTATTTTCTTCGCCCATTTAGATTATTCCTTGTTTTGAATTAGATAATTTTAACAGCTTTACCAATGATGATAAAATTAATTAGATATTATACAATAAAGATATATATTAGTGACTTAAAATATTATTTTCAACTCTTAATATTTCCTATTTGTATCTAATTTACTGTACATGTTACTATTTTGTGATTATAGTTTAAGAATATTTCTTATTTGAGTAGGCTCAATACTCCAAAATATGGTACTTGAGTCAATATTTATTTCTATCTTGAAAAACGGGTTCATAACCCGATTTATGATTTAGTCATTTTGTATCTATAAACTCATTTTTGATTCTATTAAGTTCTGAGTCTAAGTTATTGATCCATTGGTCATAAGTTTTAGAAGCCCAGTTTTTTGTATCTGTTTCAAATTCATTTAAATCTTTTAAAACTATATTTTCTATTGTCTCGTAGTCATAACCACAAATGGCTTTTTCTTCTACAGAAATAGTTTGGTCATATTCTCCAAAAATTGATTCTTCAAATTTTTTAAACTCTTTTATATCATTACAATAGTTTTGCATCTCCCAATAAGTCATTCCTACAACACTTGATGTTCCTATAAATGGTATTGCACTTATAGTTGCTTTTCCAAGTTTTTTCTTAGCTCTACTTAGTTTTTGTTTGTACAATTCTTTTTTTCTTTGAGATATTTTATTTTTAATATCTTCTTGTTTTTTAGTTAGTGCATTGTTCTTGGTTTGTAAGTTTTTGTTTATTGTTTTTAAATTTGATATTTGTGAAGTAAGTAGTGTAAATTTATCATACACAAAATTTGCTCCAGCTCCTACTATGCTAAAAATTATTGATGTAATAATTATGGTTTTTTTCATTAGTTAATTTCTTTGTCTCTCTTTCTCTTATAAAATTTATTACTTACTTATCTCCAAGATTCAAAATACTACCCGTGTTGATTAATAATATTTCTTATATTATGTAAAATAAAGGAAATATCTTCTTAAAATAGCTAAGTATAGTTTTTGTTACATAAATATTTAAAAAGGAATTTAACTTATTGCTAATTAGTATCATTCTGATAATTAGATTTATAATTTTATTTATAAAAAATATTAGGATATAATAAGAAATTATCAAAACTTCAATTCTAAAGGTTTAACATGTCAATGTTTTTAGGACTGCAAACAAATAATAATACGACAAAAAAAGTTGAAAAGAAATCTAATCCTGCTTATTTAGGAATACAATCATCTAATACAACTAAGAAGCATACAAAAAAAAATCCAAATCTTAACTATGGTAAGTCTAATCCAGCATATTTAGGTGTTGATTCGAGTCAAAAAATAGAACTTCTTCAAAAAATAAAACATTTCCCAATAGTCTTAATGAAATAAACTTTGTTGAAGGTGGTAAAACAACACTTTATTACCTAAAAACAAAAAATCAAAAAGGAGAAGAACGTTATAAAATTGGAATTACTTCAAAAAATGTTAAAAAAAGATACAGCAGAAAAGATGGTAAGTATGAAATATTAATGGAGTGTAAGATTAAAAGGGCAAAAGGAATTGAAAAGAAGATTAAAAAATTAAATTCAAATCTAATTACAAATGAAAAGCTATTGGGAACAAAAGGAACGGAGATTTTTTCTAATGATATATTAATGTTAGATAAAACTAAAGGACTTAAAAATATGAATAAAATTAAATATTTCTAATAGTATAAAGATAATTATTGAAATTGAAAGTCATATCAAATGCTTCTATTTTTAAAAGTTTAGTAAGAAACAACATTGTTGTAGATGACTTTATTACCTTGATGAATTAAACAAAGGAAGTTGTTGATATGGATTCTACTTTAATAGAATCATTCACCATTATGGACAAGAAGTTGATAGAAACTTAGTATATATGCTTACTATCATTATATCTTAAGTATTTATACCCACCTTTTTTATCTCGTTATCTCTTCTAACATCTTAAGATATAAATAAATCAAGCAGTTATAATTCTATTGCAGTGTATAGGAAAGCTTGGAGGGAGAAGAGATAACTGCCCCTTGCTCAAATGTTTTTTACATTCAAGCAAGGGGCGTGTTATTAAAATACATTTAACTAATATTTGCATTAGCATTAGGTATCGTCGGTCGTTTTAATATTGAAATTTGTTGTGCTCAAATTCCAAAACACTATTACAGCTCATTGTATCTATCCATATACAATTTGTAGGACGGTCTCCATTATCCTGCAACTTTTGATTGCTTACAGCCGTATATCGTATCTATGACGTATACTAAACCACAATCAAAAGGGTGTCACCGCTAAATTAGACGGGCATCTTCCAAGTGAATTGTCTTTTACCACTTCCACACTTGGCACATTTGATCTATTTAAGATTTTTTAATTAGTTTCTTTCTAATCAGCTAAGGTTTTTCCATAGGTTTTAATAATGGGCAAACAATTACGTTTAGTTCGGTACCATTAATCCTTTATCCTACTTTCTGGAGTATTTAATTTTGTAACAGAGATTTCGCTCTGGTGCAGTCCTCACAGATCTACCGCATATTAGTTTCTTAACAATGAATGAAAATATTTTAATTTAATTAATTATCATTCGCTAAATGATAATTTCATAAAAGAAATATCTTCTTTTTTTCAATTTATATAAATCAAACTGAATTAATTTATAATGTATATTATCTGTTTTGGAAAATTAATCTTATTTTTGACATTTATCTTGTAAATTTTTTAAAAAATATTCCTATAACTATTTAAGCGATTTTAAAAATCGTATTATTAAAATGAAGGAATTTATATGAAAAATGAAAGTGAAAAATTTGTTAGCTTAAATTATGAGCTTTGTGATAGTAAAACTGAAGAGCATATGTTAAAAGTCTTTGTATTTGAAAATGAAATTGAAGTTAAAATTACATGTGCAACGATGTGTGTTTATTTTGAAGAAGAAATTTTAAAAATGGCAAAAAAAATATGGCACAACAAAGAAATAAAACTTGTATATCGTTCTGGAATTGAATTAAGATATTATACATATCTTGAGTTTATGAAGCATCTTAAAGATTTGAAATCGTATTAGTAAGCAGTCCTTTTAGGGCTGTATATTTTAACTTCTTGAAGGAACTAAAAGCACTACCATCAACGCAGTGCTTTAAAGTATGACTAACTTTTTAGACTTCTATACAAAGTTGACAAAGAAACATTTATTCTAAAAGCAACCTCTTCTTTTGATAGACCTTTCATAAGTAAGTTTTTTGCCAATTTTAATTTGGCTTTTGTTACTTTTGATTTACGACCTATTTTTTTACCTTGCTTTTTTAACTTCAATAAATTAAAACTTGCTTTTTCTGATAATAGTTTTTTATTCATAGCATTTATAATATTCAAATGTTTTACAAATAAATCTTCCTTAGTTGTTTGTATCTTGATTGAATCTACAATACTTATAAAATTTATACCTCTTTCAGTTAGTAAATATAAAAACTCTAATAACATATTTGAGTTCATAGCAAGTCTATCAATCTTCCAAACTATTAAAGTATCACCTTTTTTTAAACTTGTTAATACTTTATTCAATGTAATTAAATTATATATGTCTTTAGATATTTCTATATGTATTTTTTTACAAGCTACTTCTTTTAAAGAATTAATTTGAATATCAATATTTTCTTTAAAAGAAGATCTAACATATCCAATTTTCATATTCGCTCCTTTTTTAAAATTTTCAATAAAGTCTTTATTGAGTAAGTAGTTATAGGATTGAATGATTAAAATTGATTTTTCTCAAAAAGCAACCCTTTTGCGAATCAAAAAGCTTTAGTTATAGTTTTTGTTCAAATTTATAAAAAGGATTAAAATGGAGTTTTTTGAAAGATTTAGAATTAAAGGTAGTCAAGCTGCACTTGAACATAAAGAAATGCTTACTGATATTGGTTTGACTTATGATTATGAGAAGAAAGAGTTTTACAATGTAACTGTTATTGAAAATCATGAAAAAGAATGTCTAATCAATAACTGTAAAGACGAAGGTATAGATATTGAAATTAGCTATGAAAAATTTGATTCAGGTTTTGAAAAAGCAGGTATATATAAACTTATAGACTTAAGTGATAATAGTTTTATAATAACCCATAGTAGTGACCATCTTACAAAATACTATGTTAACTACAATATTGTAAAAAGTGAAGTAATCTTAGATGTTATTGACTTAAAAAAGGGTCTACACTTTAGAGATGCTTTTGATATTAATTCAACTCATAATATCAAAGCTAAGATCGCTAATTACTATAAAGAATATAGTGATATTATCAAAATTAAAAAGTTTGAAGATTCAGTTTTTTTTGATATTTTGAATGATCTTGTTTAAGTTTTTTAAACGGTCTCATAACAGAATTTTGAAGTATTTTCATATAAAGTAATTAGCTCTTATATAAGGGCTAATTACAAACTTTTTCATTCTCTATCATAAACTTTCTGTAAGTGTAAAACCTAAGCTCCATTCCCCTAACATAAGAAATTTTAATTTCTTTATTTAGTTTCTTTGAAGCAAAAGATTTTATTTCTGATTCGAAAGAAACTGCCAAAGTAGGTAATTTCAATGAAACATAGTTTCCCTGATCAACTAAATGTGTTTCAATCATATCATTATCTAATTTTTCTTCTGTTAATTGAAGTGCTGAATTTATATACATTGTTTTTTCTCTTACTAAATTTTGTTTACTCATTTGTAAATCCTTCTTGTTTTTTATTTGCTTTAAATAAGCATAAAAGAATATTAACCTATAAGTAAAAAAAAATCTTTTTAAAATTCATAGTTTTTTTAATTTTTTGATGAAATGGGACCTTAATATTTATATGAGGCCCAAAAATAGGCTTGTTAATCAATAAAATAAATTTACCAATTTTTAAAAGTTTTTAAATTAGCCCCTAAAAGGGACTAAATCTTATGATGTATTTTCATAAATTCTCTGTATGTATAATATCTAAATTCCATTTTACCCACATAAGATACCTTAACATCTTTTTTTAATTTTTCAGAAGCATTAAGTTTTATCTCTGTTTCAAAATTAAAAGCCATAGTAGGTAGATACAATACTACAAAATCTCCACAATCACATAATTTTATTTCAATCATGTGCTCACTTGTTTTTTCTTTTTCTAATTCAAGTTCTAAACTAATATACATTGTTTCTTTTTTCATATTCAATTTCCTTTTTTAATTTGGTTTAACTGTTATAGGAACAAATTGAAATATTTCTTTAATTTAATAAAAAAATTTAAAAATTTGACAAATTTTAGTAGAAGGCTCTATTACTGAATTTATTTCTTATTTTTTTACTTAAAAATATTTTTCTTGTCTTCTGATTTTCAATGTATTTGTATTCAACTTTATAAGTAATACGGTAAGACCATCTACAATGTATAGAAATTTACAAATTCTTTTTAGAATGTTTATTTTTTTCAAATTTGTTCTTATAACCAACTGAATCTATTAAAAAAGGCACTAATTATTTACACAAATTAACTATCTAATCCTTTGAGGCTTACTCCAAACCAAATAAGGAGAAGCACAAATGACTACTTTACTACCCTACAAAGAAATACATGAAGAATTTGAAGAATTATTAATAAAAAATCTTCCATTAAAAATCAAAGGTGGAAATGAAAAGTATACTGCCAATATTTATCAATACTATACAGCTAAGGCATTAAGTGAATGTAAATTTATAAACTTTAATACTCCAGAAAGAATTAGCTTTATGATATTTGATATAGATGAGTATGAAAATAAAACAGCTAAAGAATATTTTAAAAATATTGATGGTTTTTTTGATTATTTAGCAAATACAATTGGATTGGAGCCAACATATATTCTTGAAACAGATAAAGGCTTTCACTTTGCATATCATTTAAAGAATCATATTTTTACAAATCAACCCAAAGCTCTTAAATACCTCCAAAATATCAAAGACGCTATTACAACACTACTACATTGTGATCCTATTGCTTCTAATAGATTATATGGAGTATGGAGAAATCCTTTACTTCACAATCACTATTACTCACAACAAATTAACTATGAACTAAATGACTTTAAATATCTTCTACATACTTCAAACACTAAATTAAATTTACCTACAACAGTAAAAGTAAATAAAGAGGATCTTGAAGAAGGAAATAGAAATAATTCATTATTTATTTATGCAATGAGATTTGCAAAAGGTCAAAATTATCTCACTAAAAATTTAATATTCGATTTTTTAGAAAAAATCAACTCCGAAGAAGAAGTAGAACTAAATAATAAAGAATTAAATCAAATATCAGGATCTGTTTTCAAATATTGGCAAAACGATAAAATAGAATTTGGAATTATCTCAACTAAAAACAGAAACATTAATAAAAATATTATGGCATTCAAAAAAATGAAAAACTTGAATAAGACAGAGTATGAAGCTGAAAGAAAAAAAAGACAAAGTGCAGCTGCAAAAAGAACTTTAAAACTAAGAGATCGTGAGAAAAATAAACATCAACTCTTAAAGGCTAAGGCTGAATATCAAGAAAAACAAAAATTGGAAAATAAACTTAAAGTGGATAATGCTATAGAGTTATTGAAAACTATGAACAAGAAGATTAGCTACGCTGCTTTAAGCAAAGAAACTTCACTTGATAGAAGAACTGTAAAAAAGTATTTTAATATAGCTGATTTAAATACTACAAAACTAAAAGACAATAAAAATAGTAGTTAAATTCATGTAAGAGACATTACCAATGTGCAGTGCAAAAGTGCACCACTTAGTAACACCTATTTATGAGAAGAAAGAATTTTACAATGTAATTGTTATTGAAAGTAAAGTTTGAAGTATGTTGATTTTGTATCAATTTTTAAATATAGGTATTATTTTAAATTCTTTCTATTTTTATAATCAATAATATTATCTAATATAATTTCAATTTTATCAAATACAGTCATCGCTAATTGTATTCCTTCTACAATATCTTCTTCATTATTTGGATACTCATGTGTAAGTTTATTTCTAAGATTTCTATACTCCATCCACTTATAAGAGTCATTTATAATTTCAAACTTTTCTAACTTATCCAAAACATCAAGAAGCGACATATTATCTTTATACTCTCCAATTTCGTCTAAAAATATTTTCAATAACTTGTCTCCCATCATATCTTGAAGCTTGGTGAACTCACCTCTCCCTAAAGGAAGAGGCTTCCTAACTAAAAACTCTAATGAGTTTATTAAAAGCTAAGAAGCTTTTTCAAAGGCTTTGTGTTTTAAGTCCACAAGGCCAGTTCCTGGCCCAAACGACTCTAATCCTAATCTCAGTATGTTTTGTGCTGCGTTTACATCT
>CAKZOX010000040.1 GCA_937138295.1 uncultured Campylobacteraceae bacterium | reverse complement strand
CACTCTGTACTGTACTTAACATTTTAATCCTTTAATGTTTTATGTGCTTCAAGCATAAACTCAGGCATAGTTGCTGAGTAATTATCAAAATCAGCTCCATAACTATCTCCATCATAATAAAAAGTACATTCATTTATAGCATCATAAAATCTTATGTCTACTCTGTGAGTGTAACAATTATACCAACAATAAACCATTTGTTTATGATATAAACCTCTTTCTTTGTCGTATGGATAATCTTTCCATTCTTCTGTGTCTGTATGAGGTATCCAGACTGAATTTGTAAATCCTTCCTCGTAGGAAGAAGTTCCTTCATATAAAACTATACCTTTCTTTAAATCTGTAAATAGTACGATTAAACCTAGTTCTTCATCTATCTTGCATATTGGATATTCAAACTTATCTTCTTTTAAACTTGCTTCAAGTTCATCTATTCTTGCTCTTAACTCTTTTATTGTTTCTTCTGTTGTTTTATGCATAATATTCAACCTTTACTAATTTTTTCTCTAATTGTTGTTTTTCTCTAGTGAGTCTAATAACTTCATCATTACATTTATCAAATGTTTCTTGATGTGCTTCTATTTCCATTTTGTATAACAGCTCGTAATTCATTTTTCTACCTTTCTAAAACCTTTGTTTACTACTTCTTGTCTTACTTCTGTTTCATTAGCTGCTTCAATAACATAATCACCTATATGTATTTTAAGTGTAGTATTTAATGCTCTTTCTGTTGCTTCACCTTGATTTAAAGGAAGTGTATTTAGCAAGAATTTACTCATAAGTAAAGAACATTCTTTAATAAAAATATCTTCATTGACTTTAATATGAAAAATATCTTTTCGTAGCTCTGCACTATATTCAATCATAAAATCTTTAAATATATGTTCAAACATAAACTTTTCTTTACTATAATTAATCATACTAATTCTCCAATTTCCATATTCCACCCGTAGGCTTCGTGTTGTCTTTTAAGTTCCCAATATAGTTCTTGGAATAACTCTATATCTTGTTGAGATAAAAAGAACTCATAGTCAGTTCTTAATTTATTCTCATAAAGCTCTTCTTCATATGCTTCTTGTCTCATATCAAGTTCCATTTCATATCTATCTTCATCAGTCATTTTTAAATTCCTTATAAATATTAATTTGTTCAGTCATATATTCTTCATACAACTCAATAAACTTAAACACTCTTATTGTAGTTTTCTTATTACACTTTAAAGGATTTTCACATCTACTAAATGTATAAAAACTCAATCTTGGATTCTGCAGATTAGGTGACTTATATACCTCTTTTAATATTAATTCAAAAATAGGATATGACTCCAAATTAATGATTAACTCCTGTATATTGGCTATATACTTACTATATTTACATAATGCTAAATATAAGTTATCATCAAAAGTCATAATCTTATTGTAGATATATCTATGCTTTCTAAGTAGTTGGATATAATTCTCTCCTAATCCTAATTTGTTACACATTTGTGCTTCAGTCATTCTACTATCCTTCTAAATTCTATTGAATAATCTTTTCTATCCATATAAGCATTAAGAAACTTATTTAAGTCTCTACTATTCCAACTACTTATATCTACTATTCTAAATAGATTTTTTCTTTTGATTAATACTTGAATTGCCATTAGTCACTACTCCCACTTCTGTTGTCAGAACCTAATTTAGATTGTTTCTTATCTAATAATTTAGAATAAGTATTGATACACATTTCTAAACCTACTTTCTTAGGCTTATTATTCTTTAGCCATTCGTTAATCATTTTTGTTTCGTGTTCTGTATAAGCCCTAATAACTATTGAGTTATTCTTTTTATTTTCTATATTCTGTTGGATACTTGCCATAACTATCTCCAAATAGTGTAATTTAAACCATAGATAAATCTTCTAGTATTATCCATAGTAAATGCTAAGAACTTCTCAAATGTAGGTCTATGACCATTAGAAAGAATTACTCTTCTTTCTTCTAGGTCTAAGTCTATGTTAGTCTTGTTGGCTATATAAATACATAGGAAGTCCTTATCAAACTCTACCATTCTACCCATAGGTTGTGATACACATTCTAAGTAAACTAAGTTACTATCTATTTCTTCTTGGTTAATCAACTTAATTGCTACTTCTATTAATTTACTATCTAATCTTCTATCATTTTTCATTTATTTTCCTTCAAATTCATATTCATTTGCTATCATATGTTCTACGATAGCTTCATCACTCATAAGGTATTCATATTGCTCGTCTAATCTAGAATAATACCAATCTGCTAAATCTCTACATAATGCTGTAAAGTGGTTATTTGCTATTTTATTGTAACCTTCTCCTATTTCTGCTGTCATAGTATTACTATGGTAATAATTAGTGTGCTGAGTCCTTTCAACTATGCCTTCTTCTCCAACTGCAAAACCTTGTAATTCTTTGGCTATACTGTATAGCTCTTCATCTTTAGGAGCATAGTCCTTAATCTTTCTAGTGAGATATTTTTCTCTATCCCATCTAGCTTCAAAACTAGCCCCATCTCCTTGAGAATAGAAACCACTAAAGTAAGTTTCTATGTCATAGAAACCTAATAGCTCTAGGATAGTTTTAAAGTCCTCTTCTATACCCTCGTACCACTCATAGTCCAAGTAGTATTCATCATTTCTAATCTTTTCAATTTCTAGTTCTTGTCTATCCTTAGATAACTCTTCAAATGTATAATAATATTTTGTTATAGTTTCTGCTCTCATTTTTTATCCTTTAATTAATTCTTCTTTTATAGATTGTTTATATTTTCTAGTGTTCTTAATACTTTCACTATTCTTGGCTCTTTCATAGTATTGCTTATGACCACCTCTCTCTACTCTCTTTTGATAGTTTTCTTTTTGTTTTTTAGGGTCTATAATAAACTGTATAAGTCTTCTACTCACTCCAAATTCATTGGCTAATTTCCTTTGAGAATATTCTCCAGTCTTGTATAATTCTCTAATTATATTTTTTTGACCATCTGTAAGTTTTATTCTCCTATCCAATTTTTTAGGTATCTTTAATTTATCAGTTTCAAATTTATAAGGCATATATTACTCTCCTAATACTCTGTCTAATTCTTTAACCAATATTTTATGGCAACCAATTTGTACTAAGTCTTTATTAGCATCTAATATTGTATAGTGGTCTATCTTTTGACCTACAACTTTAATGCCACTTTTAAATGCTCTATAAAGCTTTCTAGCATCATCTAATGGTACAGCAACCCAACTATTAGTTCTAAGTTTGTCTTCATCTATTTTAATCCAGTTATAGTTTAAATCTGTTGGTTTAGTATAAGGACATTTAACACCAGTAAACTTTTCAAATTGCTTAACCTTAGTCTGAAACTTTTGCTTAGCAATTAATTTGTTCTGTTTCTTTTCTTCTTCAATACTCTTTTGGATTAACTCTTCTGGGTTGATTCCGTTTTTAAAGTCCATAAATATTTTATAGACCTTAGACCTTTTATCTATCTTGCCGTATTTAAGACACATAGAACCCTTTGTAAGCTGTTTTTGTATCTCAGGACTATAATCCCTAGTTCTAGCTCTACTTTGCTTCTTATGAAGCTCTATAAGCTTATTATTAACTATGTTTAGTTCCCTTTGGTCTAGGAAATCTTCTAGTTTTCCATATTTATCTAATTCAGATACATATACAA
>CAKZOX010000039.1 GCA_937138295.1 uncultured Campylobacteraceae bacterium | reverse complement strand
TGAAAAAATTAAACTATAATATGATTATATTTTCACTTTTGATGCTATATATTTTAGCTGATATAGTACATACATATTATTTTAAATAAAAGGAATTACAATGACAACTGCAAGAATTTTATGGACTACTGATAATAAAGAAACATCAATGAACATGGTTTGTTTATATGCTCACAACGCTAAAAAGCTTGGATGGGTAGATGAAGTAGAGGTTTTAATTTGGGGTGCATCTCAACAATTAGTAGCTAATGATGAAGAAGTTTCTTCAAAAGTTAAAGCTATG
Source organism: uncultured Campylobacteraceae bacterium (assembly GCA_937138295.1). Lineage (GTDB taxonomy): Bacteria > Campylobacterota > Campylobacteria > Campylobacterales > Arcobacteraceae > JALRJW01. Next base: position 2,185 of record CAKZOX010000039.1, on the reverse strand, counting down.
ATAAAAGATGGTGTGAAGGTAATTGCTTGTCAAAAGTGTGCTGAGAACTTAGGAATTTATGATAATTTAAAATCTTGTGATATGGAAATATATTACACAGGTGAATTACTAAGTTCTTGGTTAAATCAAAAAGAAAATATAATTTCTGTTTGATTTAATTTTGAATTACAAATAAAGCTAAATAAATACAAATTCCCATAACAGAACTAACTGTTAAAGCTAAGAAAATTGACATACCAATTTTCTTATGATTTGTATTTTCAAAGGCTTTATATCCTGCTAGTTTAAATCTTTTGTATGATGATATAAATAAATACAACCATCCACCAACAGCTAAAATTGCAATTATTATATGAATAATTAGAAAAATTAATATTGTTTCATAAGAAAAATAACTAGTTTTTGCAAATTGCGAAAATACTCCAGTTATTCTTACACCAATCTCAAAAAATACCGTAATAACTAAAGCTGTAGTTAATATAATTCCTTGAGAAATAAAATGTAATTGGTATTTCTTTTTAATAGCAAAATAAATACTTACCAAAAGCAGTATAGGCATTACAGCAAAATAAACTGTAATAATGTCCATGAATAAAGGAGCTTGTGTTCCTAGAAATCCTATTTTATCAAACAAATTTATACTTTAAATACTGGTTTTTTAATATCTTTATCTATAAAGATAAAACCAAATGGTATTAAAGATAAAATAAACATTTTAATAGAAAATTTTATATTCCATTTATCTCTAGTTGTTACTTCAAATAAGAAAATACAAAAAATGATAAATAAAACTCCATGACCCATACCTACGTATTTTACAGGTAGTGGATTGTCTCCTATATATTTTATTGGCATAGCAATAAAAACTAAAATCAAATATGAAATACCTTCTAGTAAAGATATAATTCTAAATCTTGAGTGAGCTGTGTTAAACATATTAATCCTTTAAAATTTCAAAATTATAATTAAAAAAAGTTACAAAATCTTTAACAGTTAAATATAATTAGTAAATATTTTAGATAAAATACAGCATGAAAGAAACAATCAGTTTAAATGACAAAGTTGACAAACTTATAGATCAGTACAATTTCCTACTTGCAGAAAACCAAAAATTAAAAATGCAAATAGAATTATTAAAAGATGAAAATGATTCTTTAAAGAGAAATAATCAAGATATGTTTCTAAAAATAGATAGCACATTAACACTATTAGATAAAAAAGAAATAGGGTAATACTTGAAAAAAGAAGAAGTAACTTTTATAATTGATAACTTAGGATATACAGTAAGTTTAGAAGAAAAAATCAAAGATGAGTTGTTAAAACATTTAGATGTTCATAAAAACAATTCCACAAAAGATTTATTCGCAGCATTTATTAAATTATCAAAAGAATACAACCAGTTTAAAGATGAAATAAACAAAATTGATGAAAAATTAAAAAGATTTTCTTAATATATGTTTTATTATGAATTAGCCCTTTTAAAATCTCCCCTAACTCCCCTTACTTTTCAAAGTGAAAAAGAACTTCAATTAGGTCAATTAGTAAAAATTGGTTTAAGAAATAGAAAAAAATTAGATGATGCTGTTGTTGTAAAAGAAGTTGAAAAACCAACATTTAAATGTTCAGATATACAAGAAATTACCTCTTTTTATTTTGATGAAAAAATGATTGAAGTTGCAAAGTTCATATCTCAATACTACGTTTGTAGTTTAGGTGAAGCTTTAAGTGTATATGTTCCTTTTAATAAAAATGTTGAAAAATTAGACTTAAATGAAAAATTTGATTGTGATATTGAACTTTCAAAAGAACAAAATGAAGCATTTGAATTTTTAAATGAAAAAAGACAAGCTTTACTTTTTGCAAATACAGGCGCTGGAAAAACTGAAATTTACATAAAAACAATAGAAAAACATCTAAATGAAAATGGTCAGGCTGTTTTATTGATGCCTGAAATATCACTAACTCCTCAAATGCAAAAAAGATTGGAAAAAGTATTTGGTGATAGTGTTGCTATTTGGCACTCAAAAATTTCAAAAAAGAAAAAAGAACAAATATTAGAAAATCTTTTAAGTGGAAAGTTAAAACTAATTGCAGGAGCAAGGTCTGCATTATTTTTACCTTATAAAAATTTATCTTGTATAATAGTTGATGAAGAGCATGATGATTCATATAAAAATGATTCAAA
>CAKZOX010000038.1 GCA_937138295.1 uncultured Campylobacteraceae bacterium | reverse complement strand
TTACGGGTCTTTTATCAGACTGTATGCTATTTACATCTGCACCTGTTAATCCAATTGCATTGGTGTTTTTTGCTTGTAATTTGGCAACAACATTTTTATTAACCAACCCGCCATATACCATGGTAATAACCTCTAAAGTCTCTGCATCGGTAACACGTCTGCCGTTTACCATTTTAGATTCTATGCCTAATTTAGAAGCAATATGTGTAGCTCTTTTACCACCACCATGTACTAATATTTTTTTTCCTTTTAGTTTTTTAAACATTGCAAGCGTTACTTCATTACTATCTTGTGCTTCATCAAGCAAAAAACAATCATATCTAGTAGATAAATCATTCATTGCACTATTATTCAGTGAAAATAGTTTTAAATAAAAGTCATGTGTAATCTCAATATTATTTTCTAACATCAAGTCCCACAACTTTATCGCATAAAAAAATACATCATCATTGAATTGAATTAAATGTTCTTTAAAATCACTAATATTCTGTTTAGATGAAATACAGTAGAATTTAAAAAGCTTTAAAATATCATGAGCTAGATAAGTCTTTGATTCTTCAATATTTAAAATCTCAATTAATGTTAATGCATCATAATCATTATTTCTAATTTTTGGCTTGCCCTTTAAATATCTATATGCCAAAGAATGTAAAGTTACTACATCAACATTAGATGGAAAAGATTTTTTTGCTGCTTTTACTATTGAATTATTAAAAGCTAAATATAAAAACTTTAAACTCTTATTTGCTTTTGCAATTTCTATTAGTGTAGTAGTCTTACCTGTTCCTGCAAATGCATTGACTTTTAAAATTTGTTCTTTTTTAAGCTTCATTGAACACTTTACTATCTCTTCTTGTTCTTGTGTAAGCAAACTATTAACCTCACTCTTCATTATTCGAGTATGATATAAAAAAATTTATGTTTTGTGATTATAAATATAGAAATGAAACCATTTTTAATTACAAAAAGTTTCATTTATTAGAAATTTAATACGATTTTCGTGATAAATAGATTCATTTATGGTATAATTTAATCAATTTGTCAATTAGTTTGGAGTTTACTATGTATAAATATACAAAATATTCTTATGAAGAGTTCATACTTCGTCTTCGTTCTATAGAAAATAAAAAAAACGATAGACAACTAGCACTTGCTATGGAGCTTCGTCCTGATACACTAGCTCAAATGAAAATTAGATCTAAAATTCCTTTTGAGTCTGTTATTGGTTATTGTGAAAAAACTGGTTATTCTATGGATAAACTTTTTTTTGATAGAGATTATAAGTCAGAGTCTGAAGATACAATTTTACCTCATGAAAACAATAATAAGTTTTATAACTATAAAATTTATAATACCAATGACTATCTAAGACTGCCAAGAATATCTGCAAGTAATAGTATTAAAGCTATTGAACTTAACAATGATATTTTATTATTCGATGAGAACATAAATAGCTTTGATAACAATGGTATTTTTCTAATTGATAATGATGGTTCTGTATCGGCTGTAAATATTTTTACAAAAATTGATGGTGAGTATGCTTATAATTATCTTGGGTTTACAGTAGCAAATGATTTAAGTAAAGAACAATTATCTAAGCTTAATATCATAGGAAAAGTTTTAAAAACTATTTCATTGCAATAAAGTATAAACACTTTATCTATGAACTTTAGTTCATAGACTCAATCATTAGTGCTAGAAAGTTCACTTTTGTTAAAAAGTCCTTCATTTTCTAATGCTTTAATTATAACTTCTTGTTTTGATTTATTATATTTATTACAAATCCCATCTAAAACATTAAAATCATCAAGATTTATTTTTATCACTACCGTTTTTGTTTCGCTATTTTTTGATTGATTTTCTTTATGCTCAGCCTTGATCATATCTAATACACTTTTTTTTGCCATAATTATTCCTTCTAAAAATTTTATTTTGTAATCATATTAAAATTTAGAATTTTTGTTACCATAAATCTATTTTTTGAAAAGATTTTTTTTGAAAAAATGCTCTATTAGATGAAATAACCGTTAGTACCAGACAACAGCGTTTTAAAAAGAAGCGTTAGTAGAGTATATAGAATATATATAATACTACAAGAGTATATATCTTAAATTGCAAAAACTTTTTTTAAAAGTAATCACAAATTAAAATTTTTATATTAGAATTTCATCAAATTAGAATTTGGAGTTGAGAAATGTCAAAAAATCTTTTTAGCTTAGAAACAAGAGTAAAAAATGCCCTTGTCAAACAAAATATTGAAAAACTTTTAGGTAAAAGAAAACAAAACTCTTTTGAAAAAGTATATAGTACAATCAAAGTGGGATTGGAAAAATCAAATGTTGCAGTTGATGATAAACTAGGGTTTACAATAAATTATTATTACAACAAACACAAACAAGCTTTACTGATGAAACTTATCAGGTCTAAAAAAAATCCTTATGTATTAAAACTTGAAGAATCATATCCTAATTTAGAAGTCATAAAAGCTGTTCAATACCTTCTCTTAAAAGAGATGATTTCTACTAAGAAAAAGTCTGATATAGAAATCATTGATAACTTCATAAAAATACTTACAAAAAATAAAACTATTATCCCAAATGATTTTGAAGTTGATGAGCTTTAACTTTAAAAATGCTCATCAAACCAGTGCAACTTTTCCTATAACTTTACCTAAAAGTTTTATTGTATCCAACTCATCAGGAGAAATAATTTCACTGTTATAGCTCTTATTATCACTTATTAATTCTAAAGCACCATCTAATTTTAGAGCCACTCTTTTTACAAATAATCCTGCATTGGTTGAAACAATAAATATACCGCCTTTAGTTACATCAAGATCATCTTTATCGAATAATATAACCTCTCTATCAAGCAAAGTTGGCTCCATAGAATCTCCCATTACATTTAATGCAGATATGGCATTAGGGTTTGCATTATTGGACTTATAAAGAGAATCAAGGAGCTTTTTATCAATACTTAAATACTCAAAGTCCTCATCATAATTAAAACTTCCTCCACCAGCACTTGCATTTATTTTAGTGAAATGTTTAATTCTTGTATATTTTTCGGTTTCTTCTTCTAATGATTTTGGTAACTGTTCAAACAAAATCCAATTAATGGAGATTTTTCTTTTTGCACAAAACT
>CAKZOX010000037.1 GCA_937138295.1 uncultured Campylobacteraceae bacterium | reverse complement strand
TATTAAGTTTAGGAACAGTTGGAGCATTTGCTCACACTCATACACATAGTGAAGCAGGTATTTTAGAGATGTTAGCTCATCCTTTTACAGGACTTGACCATATTTTAGGAATGGTAGCATTAGCTGGAATTACATATTTTGTAGTAAGAAAATACAAAGCTTCAAAACAAAAGACTAAATAAAGAATATAGATGATAAAAAAAATAGTTGAAATAAAAAGAAATATTGATTTTGATGATGAAGTGGAGTTATCTTGGTTTGATATGCAAAAACCAAATTTAACTGCAGTTACAAATGAAAATATTGATTTTATAATTAAAGTTAAATTTACACATTTACATGAAAATGACATTTTAGTATGTGAAGATGGTTATAAAATCAAAGTATCAAGAAGTAAAGATGAGATTTATGAATTGAAATTTAATGATGCTTTACATTTTGCAAAATATGCCTATGAAATAGGAAATAGACATCAACCTGTAATGATTGAAGATTTTAAAATCACGGTCTTAGATGATATTTCTTTACAGGATATAATTAGTGATGCTTTGAAAAATGAATTTGTAAGTGTAGAAAAAATAAGAGGATATTTTAAACCAAATGGTAAAGCACATCACTCACACTAATACACATTTAAAAAGTTTAGCAAGATTTATGCAAATACTAGATGGAAGTTTTCCTTCTGGTGTATTTGTTCACTCTTTTGGACTTGAGCCTCATATTTTAAAAGAGAAAGTTTTTGATATTTGTTCTTTAAAAATATATTTAGAAAATCTTATTTTAGATCAATACTTAAAGATGGAATTTGTTGCTGTAAGTAAAGCTTATGATGCCTTAGAAAATTCAAAACTAAGTCTAATAAAAAAATTAGATAATAGCTATGATTCTTTTTTAACCTTTGATTATGCAAAAGCCTCAAAAGATATTGGACAAAATTACTTTGCTCAAATTAAAAACTTGCCAAAAAAACAGATTGTTAAAGAGTACTTTTCTTTGATAAATGAAAAAAAAGCTAATGCAAATGAAATTATTGTTTTAAGTTCAATAGCTTTTGATATGGATATTAGTAAAGATGATTTTATAGTAATGTGGACTAAGAAAAACTTGGTAAATATTGCCATGACAACTCTAAAAATTTCAAGGATAAAACCAAGTGAAATTCAAAAGATGTTGTTTGAAATAGATGATATTTTGGAAAATATAGATTATGAGAACATTGATTTAAAATTGACAAATTTTAATCCATTATTTGAAGAAGTTATCTTTAGTCACAAAAATCTTGAACCAAAATTATTTGTTACATAGAAATTATAAGGAAGAAATAAAAATGAGTTTAAAAATAGGAATTGCGGGACCTGTGGGAAGTGGAAAGACTTCTTTAATAGAGAATCTAACAAATACTTTAAAAGATAGATATAGTTTAGGTATTGTAACAAATGATATTTATACAACAGAAGATGCAAATTATCTTAAAAAAACACTTGATTTAGATGCAGATAGAATTATTGGAGTTGAAACAGGTGGTTGTCCTCATACAGCTATTAGAGATGATATTTCAATGAATCAAAAAGCAGTTGAAGAGTTAGTTGAAAAATTTAATCCAGATATAGTTTTTGTGGAAAGTGGTGGTGATAACTTAAGTGCAACATTTTCTTATGAGCTAATTGATTATTATATTTATGTAATTGATGTTGCTCAGGGTGCTGATATTCCTAGAAAAAAAGGAGCTGGTTTACTTTTTTCTGATTTATTAATAGTTAATAAAACAGATTTAGCACCACATGTAGAGATAGATTTGGCAGATATGGAAAATGATGTTAAAACAAATAGAAAAAATAAACCTTATGTATTTTTAACAAAAAAAGACGCTAGAACTTTAGACAAAGTTATTAATTGGATTGAAGTAATAATGTGATTATTTTATAAGATTTATGTATAATAATAAATCTTAATGATTACTAGGAACACAATTGAGGGTTATATTATTTTTATTATTATTTACATCATTTTTATTTTCTAATATAAATATAAATTTAAAATTAAAATGGAAACATCAATTTCAATTTGCTGGTTTTTATATGGCCTTAGAAAAAGGTTATTACAAATCCAATAACTTAAATGTTACATTTGATGAATTAAATAAAAATAATCCAATAGATGATGTTTTAAATGAAAATTTAACTTTTGGTTTAGCTGATTCTACAATTATTCATGAAAAAATGACAGGTTCTGAAATAACAGCTTTGGCAGCTATTTTTCAAGAATCTCCTTTGGTTTTGATTTCACTAAAAAATAGAGGTATTAATTCTCCTTCTGATTTAAAAGGAAAAATTATTGAAATTCCTAAATTATCTGAAAAAAAATCTCCAGTATATACAGTTTTAAAGTCATTTGGTGTTGAATATATTGAAAAAGATACAACTTTCAAAGTTGATGATTTAATTAATAATAAAACAGATGCTATATCTGGATATATCACTGATAAACCTTATCAATTATCTAAAATAGGATATGAAACTAATATTATCAATCCAAAGGATTATGGTTTTGACTTTTATGGAGATATTCTTTATACGTCAAATAATACTTTAAAAAATTATCCTAAAGAAGTAAAAGCATTTGTAGACGCTAGTATTTTAGGTTGGAAATATGCCTTTGAAAACATTGATGAAACTATTGATTTGATTTTAGAAAAATATAATACTCAAAATATGAATAAAGATGAATTATTATATGAAGCAAAAATTACCAAAAAGTTAGTTGGCGATTTACAGAATTTTGGAAAATTAGATATCAATAAAATCAAAAATATTGCTTCAGTATATTCTGTTTTAATTCCTGGATATCATGATTTAAATCAATTAAATGATTTTATATATTCTGATAATAAACTTATCCAAACTAATAAAAATACTTTTATGTTAAATGAAAAAGAGCAAGATTTTTTTAAAAAAAATCAAACTTTTAATATATGCACAAATAAAAGTTTTTACCCTTTAAGTGGATATGAAAATGGTAATGTTATTGGAGTTATGGGGGAGTTTTATAAGTATTTAGGTGATAATCTAAACGTTAAGTTTAATGCAATTGAATTTGAATCTAAAGAAAAACTACAAGAGTATGTATCTAAGGGTGTTTGTGATATTTATGATTTAATGCATAAAAATCAATATTTAAATTCAGACTTTGAATTATCTAGAATATTAGAGGTTTCTAGTTTTATATCATTGGGAGGTTCAAAGTTTATTGATAAAAATAATATTTCTGATGTAACATTTTATACAAAATATCAAGAACATATAGATTTAATAAAACAATTGTATCCAGGAATAAATATTAAATATGAACCTAATGAATCTAAAATTTCTAGACTACTTAGTAATACATCAAATAATCAATATATTACTACGACTAGTGAGTCAAAATTTTTTCTAAAAAAATATGAAAAAGTAGATTTTACATCTAATTATTTTTTCAACGATATTAAACATGAACTACAATTTGGTATTTTAAAAAGTAAACCTGAATTAGTTTCAGCTATAAACAGGTTTATAGATTTTAAAGGAACTTCATCTATATCATCTCTTATAAAATCTTATATAAATTTTACAGAATCAAAGGTGTTTAATTCAGGGAACAAAATAGTTCTTTCTATTGATGAAATAAAAAAATTCGAGAATAAAAGATTTGAAATATATGTTAATAACTGGGAGCCATTCACTTACTTAGACAATAATGGCAGGTTCTCTGGATTTGCTGTGAATTATTTTAATGAACTTTTTAAACCTTATAAGTTAAATTATAAATATATTTTTACAAATAATTTTCAAGAAGCACTTGAAAAATCTAAAAATAACCCTAATTCTATTTTAATATCAACAACAAAAACTAATTTAAAAAGTGAATTTGGTAGTTTTTCTACTCCTTATAATAAATTTAACATTGCTTTAGTAACTAATAAAAAACAAAGTTATACATATGACTTTGAAACTTTAAATGGAAAGAAAATTGCCGTTGGTAAGAACTATTCATCATATGAAATATTAAAAGATAAGTATCCAAAGATAGATTTTGTATTTGTAAATAATACTTTAGAAGCTTTAGATTTAGTATTAAAAGGTGAGGTATATGGTGCTGTAGATATTCTACCTGTAATGAATAATTTACTTTTTAAACATTCTATAAATGATTTAAAAGTTTCAGGACTTAGTAAAGAATATTTTAACTTAGAAATCATGGTTAATAAAGCCAATGATGAATTTATAGATGTAATTAATAAGTTAATTGTAAATTTTGATAAAACCAAGTTAAAAGAACTTGAAAATTTATATTTAAATACTTCAAAAATAGAAAAAATTGACCCAACTTTTTTATATATTGCAATTATTATTTTACTAGTTGTAGTTTCATTTTTAATTGTTATACAATATATTTCAAACAAAAATAAAAAAATGATCACTATTGAAAATAAAAAATTAGAAAAAGCAAATGAGAAAATCAGTTTTTTAAATGAAGAACTAAACAATATAAATAAAACATTAGAAGATAAGATAAAAAATGCTGTTGATGAAAATACTAAGCAACAAGCAATATTATTACACCAAAATAGATTAGCTCAACTGGGTGAAATGGTAAGTATGATTGCCCATCAATGGAGACAGCCTTTATCTGCTTTAAGTATTTGGATTTCAAATATTGGTTTTATAGCTAGAGATGAAAAAATTGATAGAGATGAAATTTTAAAAATTGAAGCTAAAATAAAAGATATTATAATTCACTTATCTTCAACTATTGATGAGTTTAAAAATTATTACAATACAAACAGCAAAAAAGTAGATTTTTATTTAAAAGCTTCCATAGAACAATCATTAAATGTTGTAGATAATTACTTAATAAGTAAAAAAGTTGTAATGAATGTAGATATTTCTGAAGATATAAAACTTCACACTTTTGATAATTTACTTAGACAAGTTATTGTTGCTTTAGTTACAAATGCAACGGATGCTATGGTTAATGAGAAAAATAAGAAAATATTTATTGTTACAAATATAGATGATGAAAATATAGAGATTTTAGTAAAAGATTGTGGTCCAGGTATTCCTGAAAATTTAAGTGAAAAAATATTTGAACCATACTTTACTACTAAATCAGATTTAAATGGAACAGGACTTGGTTTATATATGAGTAAGATGATTATTGAAAAGTCATTTGGAGGTACTTTAACATTTGAAACATCAAATAAAGGTACATGTTTTAGTGTAAAATTTCCTATTAAAGAAAATAGCTAGAAAAATTCCAGCTATTTAAATTTATTAAAATTCCATCTCAAGTGCAATTGGACAGTGATCACTTCCAAATATTTCACTCATGATATATGCATTTGTTACGTGAGGTTTTAAGTCTTCACTTATATAGAAATAATCAATTCTCCAGCCAACATTATTAGCTCTAGCATTTGCTCTATATGACCACCACGAATATTTATCTTTTTCATCTCCATTAATTAATCTAAATGTATCAATATAACCAAGGTCTAGATATTTTGTAATCCAGTCTCTTTCCATAGGTAAAAATCCTGAAGTTTTTTCGTTAGCTTTTGGTCTTGCTATATCTATTTCTGTATGTGCAGTATTAACATCACCACAAACAATAATAGACTTTCCTTCTTTTCTAAGATTTTCAGTGTACTCTAAAAATCTATCATAAAATTCCATTTTGTACACAAGTCTTTCATCTTTTGATTGACCATTTGGAAAATAAACATTAAAATAAGCTATATCTTTATCACCTAAAGTAAAATGAACTTCATTAATTCTTCCTTCTTCAAGAATATCAACTTCTAAACAGTTTCCTTGAAAAGTTAAATCAATATCCGTAAATAAAGCAGTTCCACTTCTTCCTTTTATTTTTGATTCAGATGCAACAAGATTTTTGTACTCTTTATCAAAAATTGATTCAGGTATTTGAGATTTCATAGATTTAGTTTCTTGTATTCCTAAAATATCAATATTCTGTTCATCTACCCATTTTAGACCTTCTTTTTTATCTACAGCTCTAATTCCATTTACATTCCAAGATATAAATTTATATTTATTCATTTGTTGTTTTGTCCTTTTTCTTTTCTTCTACTAAATCTTTAACTTCTGGTTTTGTAGGATTTTTTGGTTTTGTAATTGATAAATTATTAAAACCATTAAAGTTATTCATCTTCATTTGATTAGGAACAAGTTTTTGTCCTTTTCCACCATGCATATCTATATTGCCCATATTATTTCCACTATAATTGTAGTTTGCAAATAATGTACTTGAAAAAATTGTTAAAATTAAAATAGTATTTTTCATTTACAAAAATTCCCTTTTTATAAATTTTGAAGTTAAATTTTATCTATTTTTTGAAAAATTAGGCTTAATTAGGGTAATTTAATATTACTTACAAGAAGGTTTTTAGATGACAGAATTTCTACTTGCATTGATTACATTTTTCACTTCTACAATAGCTGCAGTTGTAGGATTAGGTGGAGGAATGTTATTGATTGCTTTTTTACCCAACTTCCTTCCAATAAATGCAATAGTACCAATTCATGGGATAACTCAATTATCAAGTAATTTTTCAAGAGCCTTTTTTGGATATAAAGATATTCAATATGAAGTAATACCAAAATTTTTGTTTGGGTCTTTATTTGGTGTAGCACTATTTGCTTTTCTAATTAGTTTTATTTCTTTAGAATACATACCTTTATTTATAGGTAGTTATATATTACTTTCTTTATGGTCAACAAAATTTAATGAAAAAATAAAAAGATTTGAAAGTTATTTTTTAATAGGATTTTTTCAAAGTGGATTATCAGTTATTGTTGGTGCAACTGGACCTTTGACATTAACATTACTATATAAAGACTACAAAGATAAAAATAAAGTAGTTACTACAAGTGCTGCACTTATGAGTATAAGTCATATTTTGAAAATATTAGTTTTTATTTATTTTGGTTTTGTATTTTCTGATTACATTACAATAATAGCTACTATGGTTATTGCTGCTATTTTAGGTAGTTGGGTTGGTACAAAATTAAGACACAAAATTGATGGTAAGAAATTCACATTGATGTTAAAATTATTATTGAGTATTTTGGCTATAAAATTAATTGTTGAATTATTTATCTAAATTCCTTCAAAATAGTAGTTAGTTTAATTTTCTTTACAAAATATAAAGTATATTATATTGAGTTTAAATGAAAGAATTAATTTATTAAATTCAAGGAACAAAATATGGATATTCTGGTAATCAACACAGGTGGCACTTTTAATAAGGTATACAACCCATTAAATGGAAAATTAGAAGTAGCAAAAGGAAATAATTCACTTAATAAAATTATTTCATCTTGTCATAATGTTAATTTTGAAATAAAAAATATCATTACAAAAGATAGTTTAGACTTTACAGATGCTGATAGACAAGAGATTTGTGAAGTTATCAAGTATAATCCCTATGATAAAGTTATTATTGTTCACGGAACAGATACGATTGACTTAACAAGTTCTTTCATAAAAAGAGAAATAGATAATAAAAAAATCGTATTTACAGGTGCTATGGTACCTATGAGTATTGAGGAATCAGAAGCAACTATGAATTTTTCTATGGCTTTAGGCTTTTTAAATGGAGATGTTGAAAATGGAACATACATTTCTATGCATGGAGTTGTTGTTGATTGTTCAAAATTAGTTAAAAATAGAGAACTTGGTCAGTTTTTAATTCAAGAATAGGAAGTAAAAGGATTTAAGTTGGAAGAATATTTTAGAATTGAAAGTGATTTTTTAGGTGAAAAAAAGATAGACAAAGATGCATATTATGGTATTCAAACCTTAAGAGCAAAAGAAAATTTTTCCATAACTAATACAGACATATCATTATTCCCAGGTTTTTTAGCTGCACTTGCAAAAGTTAAAAAAAGTTGTGCTATTGCTAATCATAAATTAGGGGATTTAACAGACTTACAAAAAGATGCAATAATAAATGCATGTAATGAAATAATTGATGGAAAATTACATGATCAGTTTATAGTTGATCCTATTCAAGGGGGAGCAGGAACTTCTACGAATATGAATATGAATGAAGTTTTAGCAAATAGAGCATTGGAAATCTTAGGTTATGAAAGAAGTAGATACGATATCATACATCCAAATAATCACATTAATATGAGTCAATCTACTAATGATGTTTATCCAACAGCAATAAGAGTTGCTTTGTTTGATAATATTTATAAATTAAAAGATTCTTTAAGGTTTTTAAGGGATAGTTTTTCTCATAAAGGAGAAGAGTTTGAACACATTTTAAAAATGGGTAGAACTCAACTTCAAGATGCAGTACCTATGACATTAGGTCAAGAATTTAAAAGTTTTGCTGTAATGATAGACAATGATATTAGTAAACTAAAAGAGTGTCAAAATCTTATAAAAAAAGTAAATTTAGGTGCAACTGCTATAGGAACAGGTATAAACACTAAACCAAAATATCAAGATATAGTAATGAGTGCTTTAGTGGAAGTTACAGGAACTGATTATGTTAGTGCAAGTGATTTGATAGAAGCTACTCAAGATACAAGTGCATTTGTTCATTTTTCTGGAGTTTTAAAGAGTATAGTTATTAAAGTATCCAAAATTTGTAATGATTTAAGACTTTTAAGTAGTGGACCTAGAGCAGGATTTAATGAAATAAATCTACCTAAAATGCAACCAGGAAGTTCAATTATGCCTGGAAAAGTAAATCCCGTAATTCCTGAAGTTGTAAATCAAGTTGCATTTGAAGTTATAGGTGCTGATACAACAATTTCAGCTGCAAGTGAAGCAGGACAATTACAGTTAAATGTATTTGAACCAATCATTGCATACAAACTTTTTAATTCAATAAATATTATGAGAAGAGCATTTACTACATTAGCTTCAAAATGTATAACAGGAATTACAGCAAATGAACATATTTGTAAAGAACATATTTTAAATTCTGTAACTTTAATCACTTGTTTAAATCCAATTTTAGGATATGAAAAAAGTTCAGCAATTGCTAAAGAAGCTCTTGTGACAAATAAAAGAGTTTATGATGTAATTTTAGAAAAGAAAATCTTTACTAAAGAAGAGTTAGATAATCTTCTAAAACCAGAAAATATGGTTCATAATCATATAAAATGTGAAGGAGAATAATGAAAAAAAAACTACATGCATTTTTACTGTTTCCTCTAGTTGTAATTTTTTCAAAGACATTAAAAGGAAAAAAAGAAGATTATACAAATTTTATATCAAATGATAAAAGAGAATTGAAAAATCAAACTATCCTTGAAGTAACTTGTAAAGATTACGATTTAATGGGTGACTTACATATGTTTTTTGATAAGAAATCACCTATTTATGATAAAACATTAATCAAATTTAAACTTGATGTATCAGTACCCGCTGAAGATGATAAAATGTTTTCATTTGATTTTCTACATGTAGTTAATATTTATCATGCGATGTCAATGCTTAGTGCAAGAATTCCCAATGAAAATATTTTTGTAGAATTTGAAATTTCAAACTATAAGTTAAATGAAACTCAGTTAAATCAATTATTGAGATATATACTTATTGTTTTTGGTAGTAGAAAAGTTGATAGATTATATTTAGATATAGAAAATTTTGATGAAAAATCTAAAGAATCATTAACATATTTTTTAAAGTTATTAAACTCATCAAAAACATTAAAATTCACTCAAAGTAGGGGATTATATGTTCTTACTTGTGAAGATAAGAAAAATATGTTTGATATAGTTTGGTCTAAAGGTCAAGACATAGAACTTACTGATTTTGGAATAGTCTATGATAAATTTGGTAAAGAAATTAAAAAAGATATTAAGGTATCAAATTCACCAATTATAGCTTTACACAAAACTTAAAATAATCATAACTTAAAATTAGATATAATTCGCCAAAAATAAAAATAGGAAAAATTATTATGGCAATTTATACATGTGGACATACAACGCCTGATTCAGATTCAATCTGTTCAGCAATATCATTAGCTTATTTATTAAACTCAATCGGAAGAGAAGCAATACCAGCAAGACAAGGTCCTGTTTCTCCTGAAACTCAATTTATCTTAGATAGATTTGGTTTTGAAGCACCTGAACTTAAAACTGAATTTGCTGGTTGTGAATTATTTATCACTGATTATTCAGATAGAGGTCAAGCTCCAAAAGATTTAGATGAAGCAACTGTTGTTGGAATTGTTGATCACCATAAATTAGGTGATATTGAAACTTCTGCTCCTTTAGAGTGTTGGATTAGACCTGTTGGTTGTACAAACACAATTGTAAAAGAGATGTACGATTATCATAAAGTAGAAATTCCTGCAAATATTGCTGGAGTTATGTTATGTGCTATTTTATCAGATACTGTTATTTTTAAATCACCAACTTGTACTCCAAAAGATATTGAAGTAGTAAAAGAATTAGCAAAAATTGCTGGTGTTGAGGATTTTGGTGCTTTAGGTATGGAAATGTTTACAGTTAAATCAGCTGTAAATGGAGTTCCTGTTAGAGATTTAATTTTAAGAGATTACAAACCATTTGATATGCATGGAAATGCAGTTGGAATTGGTCAATTAGAAGTAATTGATTTAGCTATTTTTGATGGAATTAAAGCAGATTTACAAGCTGATTTAGACAAAGTAAGAGTTGAAAACAACTTACATACAGCTTGTTTAATCTTAACAGATATCATGAAAGAGGGTTCTGAAGTATTAGTAAGTTCAGAAAATCCTGCTATTTTTGAAAGTGCATTTAACTGTAAACTTGAAGATGGAAAAGTTTGGTTAGATGGTTGTTTATCAAGAAAAAAACAAATTATTCCTTTCTTACAACCTGAGTTTGCTAAGTAATT
>CAKZOX010000036.1 GCA_937138295.1 uncultured Campylobacteraceae bacterium | reverse complement strand
CATGTTGGGTTTTTTATTCTTCATCTATGGGATTACCATCTTTTCTTTTGTTTCCAATATTACTACTACCACCAATCCAATTGCCACCTCCTGATATAGATTGACCTACAGTACCTTGATCATAATATGTGTCTGAATCAATCAATCCTTGAAAATGTCTATTACCATGCATAAAAGGACCGTAGTAAGTAGCATCTAAGTTTCCAGCAAACCCCTTCTTATCTCCACCAGCAGTTAAACCTAGATCTAAAAAGCCTTTTCTTGGCTTACCGATAGTTGTATTAATTCCTACTTTAGGTACATAATTATTTAAATGAGGTGCTGTGTTACCAAAACCAAGACTTGTTTGAATATTATTTTTTCTAAAAAACCTTTTAAGTCCATCACCAATACCATTTTGAGCTTTGGGTAATTCTTCTCCACCTTCTTGATAAGCTCTTCTATAAACTTTTTTATTATCTCCTCCGTAGAGAGTGTATCTTTTTGCAAGACCTGTGCTAAAACTTTGATCTTGATTTACAGCATTAGTACCTGTTTCATCTATGTAACCATCTTCTTGCAATGTTGTTGGTTTTTTATATTCAACATATTCAATATCATCATCTGCAGTTCTCATAAAAATTGGGTTATCTGCAAAAGGAATATTAATTACATTTTTACCACCTGCATCATTAGCAAGTTTGTTCATAGCATGACTATAAGCTGCAGCATTTACAAAACTTTTAGGACGGTTTTTACTTGCAAAAGTTCTAAGTTGATCAGATGTTACACCATAGTTTTCTCCTGCCTCACCATCATACCAATGTGAATCATAACCATCAGTATTCCAACCTTTAAGCAATGAATCTAAATCTTGATTAACGGCCTTTTCAAATCCTTCCATTTGGTATTCATCGTCTATTCTTTTACCATGAGACTTTAAATACTTTGCAGGTAAACGTCTAAATTCACCCGCATCTTGGGCCATTGGAATTTCAAGAACTTCATCTCCTTCAAACTTATACTCCCCTCCCGGATACATTATTTTTTTATTGCCAAGATTATCTATACCAATTATAGGACCTTTCTTTAAAGGTGTACCATCATTCTCTAACATTGATATAGAATTTGATGATATTACATTAAATAGATTGTTTACATCAGGGCTATCTTTTCTATACCCTTCTGTTGAGAATACACCTGTTACATATGTAAACATTTCATTAGGGCCACCTGGTAACCCTCTTCTCTCCATATTTGTATACTTCTTTTCCATTATCTATATGATAGGTTTAATTTGGCATTATTAAGTTTTAATAACATCTTTCTGTTATTTGATTGTCTTCTTCTTAGAATAAGTTTATTATAGTAATGTCTAAACTTTTTTCTTTGAGTTTCTGACTTCTGATAATCAATATTAATGGCATTAAGATCTCTTATGTAACCATTGAGCTCTGTTATAAATATCTGTTGTTCAGAGTTTGTAAATTCACCTCTATCATTTGTTGCATCAAAAAATTGATTGAATCTATACTTCTGCTCTTCTTTAGAATAGAGTATTTGAATATCATTTGCATTTATAATTGGATATGTTAATGCATTAATAGGATCTTCTTTAGGATCTAAATCTAATCTTAACAAACCAGAAACTTGTTCTGTGTTATAAATAATTGCCTCATCAAAATTAAAATCTAAATCATGCCATCTATCATCACCGCAACCATTAAATAAATCACCTTTATATACATAGCTTTCTAATTGGTATTCAACACTTCTTAATGTGTTTACCATTTGACCTGTAGCTTCAGTAAATTCAATTTCCCAAGGATAGTCAACCCCGTAGTAATTTGAATATAGATCGCATCTATAATTGTGTCTCCAAATACCACCCGTTATATAATTTGGTGCTTCACTTATTTGAGCTATATAATTACATCTTAATGGATTAAAATTAACATAGTTAGGATCACCATTTGGGCCTGCTAAATACACATCATCACATTCACCTGACTGAACAACGGTTGCACCAGGTAACCCGGAAGGTGGGCAATTGCAAACTATCTTTCTACATATAGGAGGGTTATCTTCCTTGCATGCTCCTTCTGGTAATGTATAACCATTATCATCATTTGGATAAACTAATGTGTATCCAGGAGGACAGTTACATTCACCTTCTATTATTGTAGTTGGTAATTCTAAAGGTGTAACAACTGCTAATTGAGTTTCTCTTTGTGTAGATTCACAACGTCTAGTTGCAGGATTATATACAGAACCAGGCGGGCAGTAAGGCTCTTCTGATTCAGTTGTTTTAGTTGTTAGAAAATGATTTACACTTGGTAATAACAATTCAGGATGCCAATCATGAAATGATATCCAAGCTTTAGCTTTTGGATCATAACTTACAGTCCAAGAACAGTCCTCAAAGTATCTAGGATCTCCTATTGTTAATTTAATACCACCTAGAAGCTTAGATTCAACTTCGTTTCCTCCAACTTGACCTAATGTATAAAATCCATCTTCAGGTCTAAACTCCACATTATCTACAAACTCTTCTCTTAACTGAAAATCTTTTTTACAGAAATATACAACATCATCACTAATATCATATATGACCTGACAACCTACACCTATAACAGGATTATCTCCAAGCTCATCTGATTCTAATTCTGGAAATTGTCTAATTAATCTTGATGGTAAATATTTATTAAACCACCATTTCATTCCTTGATTAGATATAGGTGAAATACTTTGACCACTTTGCTGGAATACCTTACCCTGTGCTTGTGATATAAAGAAGAATCCATAAGGTGTATTGATTACACCTCTTTGACTCTCACAAGATCCATACTCATTTGATAGATCTGAATTTACTAAGTTTTGAAATGGCTGACTAAATAAACCACCGTCACCTATTGTAATTTTTGTACCGGCATCGGTTGTTGTTAATGAATCAACACCTTGAAACATTTGAGGAGACTGGTATGGAAAAAATATAATAGCACCACTCTTATTTATTGGCTTAATTATATTTACTTCATTTTTAAAATCCCTATAGTTGTTTGTTAGATATACTCTCCAAAAATCTCTCTTAGACTCTAACTGAGCTTGTAGTGAATATATTAAACGCTTGGGATAATATGAATAACATTTTTCTGCTACTATAGGATCATAGTCTGTAGGTTGTATAGATCCATTTGTTGTAAGATTTGTTAAAAATCTACTTGTACTTAATGAGAAGTCATACTTGTAGAAGTTATCCTTTCTAATTATTTCAGAATTAAATAGATCATCTACATTTGTATATCTTTCTTCATCATAATATCTTTTAGCTGGATCATCATCCCAATCTCTATAAGCTAAATTAATTTCAGATTCAACAGGAAAGTTTAATATACCGTTTACGTGTGTATACATAAAACCATACCTCATAGCAAATAGACTATTACCAGCTTTACTACCCAAAAGGGAAGAAAATCCAGCAGCACATGTATTTGAACCTCTATCTAAATAAAATAAATCATTTGGAAGAGGTGTTTCTTCGCTATCACCAAGTCCAAATGACGTAAGCATATTTACTAAATTACTAACATCATATTGCCTTGTGTCCATCCAAAATCTAGGATAAGGAATGTTCACTCTTTGTAAGTAGTTGTATGGGTATTGATCAGGTTGTCCAAGTAAGAAGTCATTAAATATTGGCATAATAACTTTCTCACTATATTTACCAATGAATGTATCTCCTGAAAATATTGGAGTAGTTTGATAAAGAACTTCACCTGGTGCTAATGGATCAACATCATAAACGCAACCATTCATTGGCGTTTGTTTAATGTTTCTTAGTTGCCCATATTGATTTTCAAAGTTAAATTTTAAAGCTCCATAGTTCATGGAAATATCTCTAACCTGTAAGTTTTCAGGAGATTGAATATACGAATTTCCAAAATCAAACTCAGAATCTCCACCAACAGTAAATCTTGATCTATCTATAACACCACTAATATTAGTTGGTAATGGTAATTCATTTCCAGTTCTTACAACAATAGTATCAGGTCTATATAAGTTGTTTATTTTAAAATTACTAACACCTTGTTCTCCGCTTGAAAACCCCTTTATTGCACTTCCAACATAATCTTGATTTAAGACTTTACTTCTAAAAATATCACCACCATTACCTAAATGAAATGTGTCTAGTTCTCCAACAGAATTATATTTCCAAGCAAAATCTTGAAAGCTTATAGTGTTATAAATAAGATCTATTATCTTTTGAGCACCTATTGTTATATTAGTTTGTGCTAATTGTACACCTGTAAAAAGCCTAACAAACAAAGGTACTTCGCTTGTATCTTCTGTATTCTGAAAATTAAAATCATAACCACCACCCTGAAGTCCAGGAAGCGCTCCTTTAGCTGTAGAAGCTCCAGCTTGAACTGTTAGTAAAAGATCTGATACAAGACCTCCTACAAATAAATCTGCAATTGATGCAGCATCATTAATAGCTGTTTCTAAAAGTTCATCTACAATAGCAGAAGCAACACTTACTGCTGGAATTCCACCGAGTGCAGGATGAAAACCTGGAAAATTTGTACCAGCTGGACCAGCAAATATAGGCATTACCGGTATATTAGAAGATGCACCTCTAACCGTTTTATTTTTTCTACCTCTAATTGCGGCAATAGCATAACCTATACCAATTAAACCTGCTACAATTACAGCTGCATTTCTTAAAAGTTTATTTTGAGGATGCTTTTCTGATACTTTAAAAGATCCCTCTGATTTACCAGATACCGCACCATATAATCTTAATTCTGCAGCATTGAGAAAAGGTCTTCTAAACATTAATTCCGGAGAATGAAATGTAAAAATATCTCTTTTAAATTTTGTTAATGGTGGAAAGTTTATTCTAGATGATGTAAAGCTATTTTCACAACCATCTGTTCTTGGAACATAATCCGGAGCCCAAGGTAAATAATCAAAGTTTGTAAAATCACCTGTACCATCATGATGATATATATCAGATCTTAAATCATTATATGGGTAATTTGGATATAAGCCTTCAGTTACACCGCCTAATAATTGATTTTGATCTCCAATATTTGGTATATCATATGCTCTCATGTTTCTTAAAACACCTTTAGCAAGTATTGATTTATTACCTTCTCTTGAACCTCTTAGTATTTCATAGCCAACTATATTTGGTATTATAGTACCATCATTAAATTTAGGTCTTTTAATATTACTAAACTCAACACCTAATATTCTAATCTTTGTACCAGCATCTCCAGATAACTGCAAACTTGAATCTAATTCTTCTGAAGGCATTTTGTGATGTCTAATATATTTACCACAAAGATCTCCCCATATCTCAGGCTGTGTAGCAGGATACTTTTCTGTAGATTGCCAATATGCCATTTCACCTTTAGATAATAGCAAACCTTCACCATCTTCAGTTGGAGTATTTATATTACTATTAGATATGGTTGCTGTATTATAAACTTGAAAGTTTAACTCATCTGATGATATACTATTTAAACCAGCAGGACCTGTCTCATTTATATTAGCATTTTGATCAAACTGAGTAGCTCCATTAAACTTTGGTGCTCTTCCCGGTATATGGTATGATGCGGACTTTTCTCCCGTATTGTATATCCAACGTATAAAAAATGCATATTGCTCATCTCTTAAAAATCCAACCTTATTACCACCATTCTTATAATAAGTAGATGGATATTCAGCTACAGTCCAGTGTGCTTTTATTTCATTTGCAATTGGTTGATAGTTAAAATCAAACTGTTCAGTTGGACCCTGTCTAATAAGCCAATCATTAACAACATACACTGATTCTGATTTTTCATAAGCAGGTGATCTTAAAAATAACTGAACAAGATCTACAGATACAGTTGATTGATCAATAAAATCTATAGATATAATTGTTTGTTCAGTACTATATATACCTATCTTCTTTGCAACCTTTTGACCTTGGTTATCAGAAAGTATTACAAGTTCATAAAATTCAAAATCTTTATCATTCGAATTGTCCAAAGACTTTTTGTTTATATCTGCAATATCTCCTAGTTTCACAATCTCCCAACTCTTAGGTATTTTACCAAGTTTAGAGTCTTTAAACTCTGTATGACCAATGCCTTTGGTTAATAAGCGTTGCATCATTCCTTTTTTGAGCTGCTCTGTTTCTTTTATTTGTTGGTCTATAACTTCTATTTTAGCATCTACTGTACTTAATATTTCTGCTATTTTTTGTTGTTCTTGTCTAGGTGGGATTGTAACCTTTACACTTCTAATATCTGCTCCGTTAACAGCCGTAAAAGTACTACCTTGCTC